>CAYQCT010000051.1:0-2029 GCA_964416015.1 uncultured Tepidisphaerales bacterium | reverse complement strand
CTTCCTCCCGTGGCTTGAGCGTGTCGTTCCACTGTTGATGTCGCTCGTTCTCCCGGAGCTGATCGCGCAGGTGGTCGAAGCCGGCGTCGCTGATCGAGCGGCCGTCGCACGTCATGGCCGCTATGCCGCGTTCGGACGCCCCACGTAAGGCTAACGCGACGGCCGGTTTGCCGCTGTCGGCGATGGCGTTCATCAGCGTCTGGTCGAACGTCCGGCAGATGACGGCGTCGGCACTGTCGAGCTGGCCCGCGAAGGCATCCGCGGCGGCGTCGTGGCCGTGCAGGACGAGCAGCTCCCGATCGGGCCGTGTACGGACCCATTCGATGAGCCCGACGACCGCCCGCCGCCCCTGCGGCAGCGACTGGTCAATCGCGGCGAAGATGCGTCGTCGCGGCATCCGCCGAGTCTGCCACGCCGAGCCCTTTGACGCAAACGTAGCAAAATTTGTCGCAGAACTGCGTTGTCGCATCAGCAAGACGATGCCATCGTGTCAACGTGGCGGGGAGTCCCGCGATTCGACCAACCTCTGGAGGAACAGAAACATGACCAAGACCTTACTTCTCACGGCAGCCATCGCTGCCCTCCCGACCGCCGCCTCGGCTGCTGTCATCAACATCGACCTCAACAGCAGCGGGCGTTTCGCCGATTCGGGCGGTTCCAACGATTCGTTCGGTGACGGTGATGACATCGCGAGCGTCGGCTTCGCTGCAGGGAATGCCCTCGTCGGGAACAATGGTTCGGGCCAGGAGTTTTTCGGCATTTATGCCTTTGAAGTCACCGCCGACTTCGCCGCCGATGTCAACGGGGGCGGTACCGTGCAGTTCGACCTGCCCGCTGGCACTGCAAACGCTAATGATCCGGGGCCGCTCGATCTGCTTGTGGTTTCGGTTGAAGACGGCGACCTTGGCGATGATGCTGCCGACATCAGAGACCTTGTCGCGACCAATGCTGGGGTGAGCTTCGCCACTGAGGACTATGGCGCTGGCGAGAACCCGACCGCCGAAAGCTACGACGTCACCGCGGCTTTGACCGCCGTCATTGGGATGGACCCGCTTGTTGCCGGCGACTACATCTACCTCGGCGTGGATCCGACCTTCATCTCAGGAGGTCAGGCGAACAACGTCTTCCTTGGCGGTGTGAGCGGCGGCAGCGGACTCAGCGCTGCTCTCTCGCTGACGTCCACCCCGATCCCCGAGCCGACGTCCGCCCTCGCCGCCGCGGCCGGCCTCGGTACCCTGCTGCTGCGTCGCCGTACGGCGTAAACTGACGCGACGGACGTTATCGAAAGCAGGCAGCAACTCGAAAGCCCACGGCCTCAGGCCGTGGGCTTTGTCTTGTCGAGCAACAAATGCCCCAAAGCAGGTCCGCTGCAACGCAACGCCGCTCATCCCGCCAGCTGCTTGACCTTCTTGGCGATGCCGTCGGGGTCGAGGCCCTGGTAGCCCATCTGTTGCCACAGGCCGCCGGGGCCTTCGCGGTAGGTGCCGATGTGGTTGTACTTGACGTGCACGCCCGCCTTGAGCAGGTACGTGCCGAAGCGGCTGCCGAGGCCGGTGGTGACGTTCCATTCCTCGGCGACGAGGCAGAAGCCCGTCTTGCCGACGCGTTCGAGCGTCGACTTGTCGACGACGTTGAGCGTCGCCTTGTTGATGAGGCCGACGTCGAGGCCGTCGGCGCGGAGGTTCTCGACGGCACCGAGGGCGCGGTAGAGCGTGCTGCCGTAGGAGATGACGTAGCCGGCGGAGCCCTCACGGATGACGTCGTCGCGGCCGACTTCGAATTCGTAGCCGCCTTCGGGGTCGAAGAACTGTCGGCCGTCTTCCGTCAGGATGTACGGCAGGGCTGATCGGTTCGAGTAGACGAATCGGCAGCCTTCATCAAAGAAGATCTTTTCGAGACACGCCTTCATCTGGTGGCCGTCGCCGGGGAAGTAGAGCCGCGTCTTGTCAGGCGTGACGTGCTTGGCAGGCTCGGCGTCGAGCTCGGTCTCGGGCAGGCCGTTGTCGGCGAAGAGGTTGTTGATGCCGAA
>CAYQCT010000050.1:9730-19152 GCA_964416015.1 uncultured Tepidisphaerales bacterium | reverse complement strand
GGGAGGGGTTTTATTGGGACGATACCGTCGATCAACAACGGACCACCTCCCTCACGGTCGGGGCTCGCAATAGACCTTTATCCGGATTCCTTAGTCGTGCGGTGATGCTGTAACGGGAAAGCACTTGGAGCTTTGCCTTGTCGCTTGATGCGCATGATTGCCCGGCCCACTATCGGCATCCGAAGGAATGGCCGTCATGCGACGGTGGGCCGGGGCCCACCCTACGGCAGGATCACCTTTTTCAACGGCTCCTTGGGATATTGCTACGCCAGCACGTCGGCGAGGCGGAGGGAAAAGCCGGGGATCAGGTCCGACAGGTCGATCGTCTCGTCGGCGGGAATCTCGGTGATGCCATTGGCGTCGCGAATCTGGGTGCGTCGCGTGTCGATGTTGACGATCCAGACGCGGGGGAACTTGCCGTCGCGATAATCCTGCAGCTTCTGCTCAAGGTCACCCACCTGATCGAGCGGCGAGATGACCTCAATCGCGAGGTCCGGTGCCGATGGAAAGATGCCGATGTCCTTCTTGCCCTCGGGAAGCACATTGGCGAGACGAGTCGCAAGAACAACTGACGCATCCGGCCGTCGAATCTGCCGCTTGCCGCGTGTCTCGATCGCGTAGCTCAAGTCGGAGCCGCAGACTCGCGCGAAGTCGCCGCCTCCATGGTCATAAACGGCATTACCGAGTCGACGGACCAGCTCTGCCGCAACAGTTGAGGATCGAAAGCTCACGTTCTTCTCCACCCATTGGTCGTCGACAACTTCCAGCAGGTTGTTCTGCTCCAAGCCGATCTCCGTCGCGTCCACCTCAACGAAGTAGGCTTCTGCTTCGGGTTCGACCTCGACCAGCACCTTCGTGTTCGGCTCCAGCGTGAGCGTCATGCCGCCATTGTAACACATCGGCCTGCCGCCGACCGGCTACTTGCTGATCCGACCGCTACTTGCTGATCCGCTCGACGTAGCTCTTGTCGGCCGTGTTGATCTTGATCCGGTCTCCGGGGTTGATGAACGGCGGCACCTTCACGATTAAACCCGTCTCCGTCTCGGCGTCCTTCAACTGGTTCGTCGCCGTTGCGCCCTTGATGGCGGGCGGCGTGTCCCTGATCTCGTGCTCGACGGCGTTGGGCAGCTCGTAGCTGACCATCTTGCCCTCGTGGTACAGCGCCGACATCTGCGTGTTGGGCGTCAAGTACAACGCGTCGCTGCCCAGGACATCGTTGGGGATTGTCGGCTGCTCGTAGGTCTCCATGTCCATGAAGATGTGACCCTCGCCGTCGCTGTAGAGGTACTCGACGGTGCGACGGTCGAGCGTTGCCGTCTCGATGTTGTCGGTCGCGCCGACGCGTTTGTCCTGGATCGTGCCCTTGTTGACGTCGCGGAGCTTGAACTGGACCTTGGCCCGCAGGTTGCCCGGCGTGTTGTGGTCGGCATTGGTAACGACGTAAAGAGTCCCGTCGATGATCACGGCCTGGCCGCGGCGGATGTCACTGGCACGCATGGGGAGGTGGTATCTGTTGCTGGAAGCTTGGGGCTGGGACCGGAGGGGCAGCCTATTCGGTCTCCGGTCCAAGTTCCAAGTCGCGAGCCACCAGTTACACTCCGCCCCATGCAACAGGTCAAGATCTTCAAGGCGATCGAGTCCGACGTGCCGCAGCTCGAGCGGCAGATCAATGCCTTCCTCCGTGACAATCCCGACGCCAAGGTCGTGCAGATGACCGGCAACATCGCCCCGCAGACCGAGGGCGGGCAGAAGGCGGCGACGAGCAGTCTGGGTAAGGGCATTCCGCCGAGCGACGTGCTGGTCATCCTGCTCTACGAGACGACGTAGGCTGGTCTACGAGATGACGTAGGCTGGTCTACGAGACGACGTAGGCGTTCCCGCCGGCGGCTGTCGCGCGTACAACGCACGTCGTGGACCCTGCTGATCTGCTCTGGTACTCGCTGGCGGCCGTGCGGTGGGGCATCGGTGCGTTCGCTGTGCTGCTGCTGGTCGCAACGGTGCTGTCGGAGACGCGGTTCCCGCACTGGCCGGTGCGGATGTGGGATTTTCCGCGGTCGCAGATTACCATCTGCTGCGTCGCGATTGCCGTGCTCTGGCCGATTCTGAGCCTGCGTGGTGGGTGGACGTGGTTCGACTGGACGCTGCCCGTCCTGCTTCTCGCGGCCGCGGGTCGGCAGCTGCACTGGATCTGGCCGTACCTGGCCGCGACGAAGCATGACCTCAAGCGGGCCGACGAGGGCGTAGAGGCGGATCTGACGCTCATCATCAGCAACGTCCTCCAGCAGAACGACGACTACGCCCGCTGGCGAAAGGTCATCGGCGAGGAGGACGCCGACGTCGTCGCCTGTGCCGAGACGAACGAGCGATGGATTGCCGAGATCGGCCAGCTTCTCGACGAGTCGCACCCGCACACGGTCAAGATTCCGCAGGACAACATGTACGGCATGGCTATCTGGTCGCGGATTCCGCTGCACGACGTCAACGTGCGGCGCATCGTCCAGGAGGACATCCCCAGCGTCCACCTCACGCTCGAACTGCACGACGGCCGTAGGTCGAGCCTGCACGTCCTGCACCCGCGGCCGCCTGCGCCGCAGGAGGGCGACAGCAGCGCGCCGCGGGATGCCGAGCTGGTCGTCGTCGCCCGCGAGATCGCCAACGAAGAGACTGGCGACCACCTGCCGACGATCGTTTGCGGCGACCTCAACGACGTCGCGTGGAGCCGAACGACCGAACTCTTCCAAAAAGTCAGCGGCCTGCTCGACCCGCGCAAAGGCCGCGGGCTCTACAACAGTTTCCACGCCGGGCACTGGTGGGTGCGGTTCCCGCTCGACCACGTTTTCGTCGGCCGGGAGTTTCTCCTGGTTGAGATGCAACGCCTCGACTCGGTCGGCAGCGACCACTTCCCGATGTTGATTCGCCTCGCGTTGAAGCCGGACGAAGGTTTGCGGCGGAATGAGAAGGATTCGCTCGAAGATGCTGAGCATGAAGAAGCCGAAGAGATGGTCGAGACGCAGAAAGATCGAGAGGCCGCCGGGTTGGAGAATGGACATCTGAGGAAAAACTCATGAACTTGACCGCGATCAAGGCGTACGCGGTGCACGTCCTGACGGCGTCGGGGATCGTTTTCCTGTTCCTCGCTTTCGTAGAACTCGTGCAACCTGAGCCGCGGGCGTGGCTCGTCTTCGTCTACTTCATTGCCGCAACCATCGTCGATGCGATTGACGGCCCGCTCGCCCGGGCGTGGGGCACGAAGGTCCACGCCAAGGCCGTCGACGGGCGGACGATTGACGACATCGTGGACTACGTCGGCTTCACGTTCCTGCCGCTGGCACTGGTCTGGCGACTCGGCTGGCTGCCGGGGGACGGCGTCGGGACGGCCGTCGTCTGCGTCGCCCTCGTGGCCTCGCTGCTCGGCTTCGCCAACGTGCACGCCAAGGACGAAGCCCGCGGATTCTTCCGCGGATTCCCCAGTTATTGGAATTTGGTCGCCTTCTACCTCGGCCTCGTCGCGACGCACCTGCCGGGAGCCGGACCCTGGATCAACGCGGTCGTCGTGCTTGCTTTGGCGTTGCTGACGGTCTTGCCGGTCTGGTTCGTCTACCCGAACCTCGCGCCGCGAAAGTGGAAGCCGGTCGTGATGATCGGGGCGTTGGTCTGGCTGCTGGCGATCGTCGTGATGCTGCCGTTCTACCCGGATCGCGTGCCGGCGTGGGCGACGGTGGTCACTTTGATCTATCCGCTGTTTTACACGTTGCTCAGCGTGTCGCTTTACAAGAGCTGGCCCCCCGGGGAGAACGAGCCGAGTAGGGTGGGCTTCAGCCCACCTTCGGTTGCCTGAAGCACAGGTGGGCTGAAGCCCACCCTACACCAGTCGGCTACATCAGTCGACGCCGATGTCTTCATTCCATAGAACCGGGTTCTCGCGAATGAACTCGGTCATCATCGCGATGCAGGTCGCATCGTTCAGGTCGACGACCTGAATTCCGTGCGACGCAAGAAACGCCGGCGATGTTCCGCCGGCTCCTTCGCCGCCGGGGAAGGTCTGCGACTCGCCGACGACGACCTTCGGGATGCCGAACTGTACTGCGGCGCCGCTGCAGAGGAAGCAGGGCATCAGCGTGGAATAGAGCACCGTGTCCCGGTACGTCCGCTGCTGCCCGGCGTTGTTGAGGCAGTCGATCTCCGCGTGGAGCATCGGCCCCCCACCTGCGCCGCCTTGTACCCGACGGTTGTGCCCGCGGCCGATGATCTCGTCCCCACGAACGAGCACGCTGCCGATCGGCAACCCGCCCTCGGCAAGGCCGAGACGAGCTTCTTCAACGGCGGCGGCGAGGAACATGTCCATGAGGCGGGCAAGACGGTACAAGCGTTTCAACGTGGTGCTGCAGGCATCGGACGGAGGATGTACTGCCTTGTGCGAAGCACGATGCGAGGGTATAGTAGATCCGGCGACGCTTTGTGTGTTCGCCATTGACGCTCGCAGGAGGCGGCGTGCGGATCGGGGCCCTCGGGTCAAAGGTCGCACGGCGATCGCGAGCAACGGTCGACGCACGAGGCTCAGGGGTGTCCCGGCCGGTGCGCCTGACCGCGTTTTTCCGGTCGCTTGCGAGCGACTCCGAGGAGGTAATGATGAATTGTAAGTCCTTTCTGTCCCGCTCCGTCGTGGCGGCAGCTGTCGCTGCTTGTGGTGCGGTCGCCGCGTCAAGTGCGTCTGCACAGACCACGCTCGATTTGACCTTCGACACGACCGACGACCTGCCGGATAACAATCTGTTCGGCGGAACGATCGTGCCCGACGGCTTCGACGGCAACGGCTTCGAGCTCCCCGGCCTGGAGGCGTTCTGGAACGTCAACGGCGGGGCCGCACTCACCGCAGATACCGGCTCCGGCGTGTACAAGCTGACGTACTTGGTCAATCCGCAGGACAACAACAGCGAGCAGTACCTCATCAACACGTACAGCGCTGCCGACAAGACCAACGGGACCGACCCGGGCGATAACTACGCGGCGTTGACGGCCGTTCGCAATCGGGTCTTCGGCGGCAGCAACCCTGGCTTCAGTCTGCAGCAACGGGCCTTCTTCAACGGCCCGCAGACGGCGATCGTCACCCTCCGGCCCCTGCCGGTCGGCTGGACGTACGTCGAGCAGTACGTCAAGCTTTTCGAGCCGTCCGTGGAAAGCGGCGTTGCCCTGGGTGAAACATCGGCGGCGTACGCGTGCAGTCGGCGGACCGCAGCACGACCTTTGGCACGGCCGTCGGCGACGACGGGCTCGTCAACTTCCCCGGTGAAGACAGCGGCGGCGACGTCGATGACTACGCCGGTCCCGAGGTTCGAGCGTTCCAGCTCTTCAAGCCGTTCGGAACGTCGTTCACCTACGACAACATCACCGCCGGCACCGTCGATGCCGCGGACATCGACGACGTCTTCGCCGGTATCTCCGGCAGCGACTTCGCCGCCGACATCAACGGCGACAACGAGCTCGACGCCAGCGACGCGGACGCCTTTATTCGTGGCGTCCTCGACACGCGGCCGGGCGATGCCAATCTCGACGGGTTGGTCAACCTTGCCGACTTCGGCGTGCTTCGCGCCAACTTCGGCGGCCCCGGTGGCTGGGCGACGGCCGACTTCAACGGTGACGGCCTGATCAACCTGGCCGACTTCGGCCTGCTGCGGGCCAACTTCGGGTTCAGCCGCAACGCCGCCGCCGCCGGTTCGGCCGACTTCGTCGCGCTCTACCCGGCCCAGTACAGCGAGCTGATGAGCCTCGTCCCCGAGCCCGCCACGGCCGGTCTGCTGGGCATCGTCGGCCTCGCGATGCTGCGTCGCCGTCGGTAGCCAACCCTTTTGTCGCCAATCCACCGGCCGATGCCGAACCCGTCAAAGGTTCGGCGTCGGCCGGCGTCTTTCTTGGGCTACGAAATACACGCGTTCGGATCGTTCGGCCGGAGATCGCGAAGACGCAAAGGGGCGAAGAGGGAGGCGAAGGGCGAAACGAGTAGGAAGTCACGGTCTTCGTGAGGCATTGGTGACTCTCAGTCCTCCGCCTTCGGTCCACTTGACCCCACTCCGGCCTTCGCTTCTGTCTTCGCGCCTTCGCCTCTTCGCGATCTCCGGTCCGTCCCCAATAGACTTCGCGGATGAAGGACGTGCATCAGGAAGTCGTGCCCGTGCTCGACTTCGGCAGCCAATACGCGCAGCTCCTCTGCCGACGCGTCCGCGAGGCCGGCGTCTACAGCGAGCTGCTGCGGCCCGACGTGACGCCGGAGGAACTGGCGAAGCTGGGCGACGTCAAGGGCCTCATCCTCAGCGGTGGGCCGTCGAGCGTGTATGCCGATGACGCACCCAAGCCGGACGCGGCGTTGCTCGACTGGGCGACGCAGCGGGGCGTGCCGGTGCTCGGCATCTGCTACGGCATGCAGGTCGCGTGCAACCTGCTCGGCGCCGACGTCACGCCGGCCGAGGCGCGGGAGTACGGGCGGACGCGGCTGGACGTGACGGACGCCGACGACCTGCTCCGTGACCTGCCGAGCGAGACGTTCGTCTGGATGAGCCACGGCGATCAGGTCCGCACGCTGCCCGAAACTTTCATGCCGTTGGCGAAGACGCCGACCTGCCCGTTCGCGGCGACGCGGCACCGCGCGCACCGCGTGTGGGGCCTGCAGTTTCACCCGGAAGTCACGCACACGCCGCGCGGCGAAACGATCTTCGCCAACTTCCTCGACCGCATCTGCGGCTGTCGCGGCACCTGGCGGATGGGCGACTTCGTCGAGCAGACCGTCGCCAACGTCCGCGAGCAGGTCGGCGATGCCAACGTCATCTGCGGCCTCTCCGGCGGCGTCGACTCGAGCGTCACCGCAGCTCTTTTGCACAAGGCGATCGGCGACCAGCTGAAATGCATCTTCGTCGACAACGGCCTGCTGCGAAAGAACGAGCGGAGCCTCGTGGAGCGAACCTTCGGAGAGCACTTCCAAATCGATTTGAGGACGAACGACGCGGCCGACCAGTTCTTGTCGAACCTCGTCGGCGTCACCGATCCGCAGGAGAAGCGGACGATCATCGGCCGGGAGTTCGTCGAGGCCTTCAAGCGTGAGGCGGCGACGATCGAGAACGCGAAGTTCCTCGCCCAGGGAACGCTCTACCCCGACGTCATCGAATCCGGCCACGGCCACGCCGGCAATGCGGCAAACATCAAGCTCCACCACAACGTCGGCGGCCTGCCGGCGGAGCTGGGGTTTGATCTGGTCGAGCCGTTACGCGAGCTGTTCAAGGACGAAGTGCGGGCCGCGGGCGAGGTGCTGGGCCTGCCGGAGCGGCTTGTCTGGCGGCATCCGTTTCCAGGGCCGGGCCTTGCCGTGCGGATCATCGGCGAAATCACGGCCGACCGGCTGCACGTGCTCCGCGAAGCCGACGAAATCGTCCTCGACGAATTGACAGCGGCGGGCCTATACCGCAAAACGGCGCAGGTGTTCGCGGTTCTCCTGCCCGTCGGCACGGTCGGCGTCATGGGCGACGGCCGCAGCTACGACCACTTGATCGCGGTGCGGGCGGTCGAGTCGACCGACTTCATGACCGCCGACTGGGCCCGGCTGCCGTACGAAGTGCTGGGGCGGATGAGCACGCGGATCATCAACGAGGTCCGCGGCGTCGGCCGCGTCGTCTACGACATCAGCAGCAAACCGCCGGCGACGATCGAGTGGGAGTAACGACGATGCCGCAGGATCTGAACTATGAGACGCCACAACGCGAGGCGGCGGTCGCGGCTCGTCGTCGGGGATGGCGGTTCATCTCAAACGGCCTGCTGCTCGTGATACTCGGTGGCCCGACGATCCTCTTCGTCATGATCTTGATCGGAGGTGTGTTGGCATCTTGGTCTCGCGAAAGCGGGGCCGGCATCTGGGCGTGGTTCATCGGATTCGCGCTCACGGCCGGCTGCTTCCTGACGGGCCTCGGCATGACAGTCAGCGGCATTACGATCGTTTGGCAGAACCGTTGTCGCAGGAACCGGTGAAACACGAGGGTCGCGGGGGCACTATCATGATCGTCCCGATGACGACGACCAACCCCTCGGCCTTCGGCGGCGACGAACGCCCCAAGCAGAACGCGATCGGCCGCATGCTGCACACGCACCGCTTCGTTCTGCGGCGGCTGCACTCGCTGATGGGCGTCATCTTCGGCGGCTACATCGTGGTGCACCTGCTCATCAACGCGACGCTGATCGAAGCGGCCTTTCCCGGCTTCTTTCTCGATCGCGGCGACGTGTATCAGGACCAGGTCGACATCATCCACGACCTGCCGTTCCTCGTGCTCATCGAGTGGAGCGCGATCGGCCTGCCGATCCTGTTCCACGCGGTCTACGGCACGCTTGTCGCCTTCAGCGGCCGCTCGAACGTGGGGCACTACAGCTACGGCAAGAACTGGGCCTACACGATCCAGCGTCTGACGAGCTACGTGCTGCTCGTCTTCATCGCGTTCCACGTCCTGACCATGAAGGGCGTCATCGGCGGCGAGTTCGGCGACCGCGTCACGTTCGTGCCGGACGCCGCGACGCAGTCGACGGTCAACCACCTGCACGCGGCGTGGTGGATCGGCTGGGTGCTCTATCCGCTGGGTATTCTCGCAGCGACGTTCCACTTGTCCAACGGCCTGTGGACCGCAGCGATCACGTGGGGCCTGACGATCACCGCCAAGAGCCAGCAGCTGTGGGGCGTGGCCTGCGTCGGCATCTTCGCCTTCACCACCGCCTGTGGCTTCGTCAGCCTCGGCAGCGCCTTGGCGGCCGAGCCGAAATGGGACGGGTACGTCGAGGAATTGCAGGAGGACCGCGAAATGCTGCCGACGGAGGAAGGCGGAACCGGCGATGTGTTACGCCATGCAGTCGACGAAGCATCCGATCTGCTCGACTGACCGATCAACCGGCTGCCGGATCAGGACCGCGTGCGACGCAGCAGCAGGCCAGCGGCTGGCACGGCGAGCAGGGCAGCCGTCGGTTCCGGGACGACGCTGGCGTACCAATGGTCCATCACCGTCAGGTCCTGCTGCGAGGACGTGCCGAAGTTCGCGCGAAGAATGCCGAAGTCGGCGAGGTTGACGAGGTCGTCGCCGTTGAAGTCGCCGTCCTGGAACCGCGGGTTGTCGCTGCGGCCGAAGTTGGCGCGGAGGATGCCGAAGTCGGCCAGATTCACGACGCCGTCGTACGTCGCGTCGCCGGGCTGGACGTCGAAGGTCAGGCGGCGGACGTTGCCGTCGAAGGTGGCGATGTAAAGCTCGCCGTCCGCGTCCTCGCCGAAGCTGGCGAGCAGGCCCTGCGGGGCGAAGTCGGGGAAGACGAGGTCGGTGATGTCCTCAAATGGCAGGTCGAGGTCTTCGAGATCCGCGAAGTCGGCCGCGTTGTCGAAGCTGGCCGTTGCAGCCACATCAAGG
>CAYQCT010000050.1:0-9720 GCA_964416015.1 uncultured Tepidisphaerales bacterium | reverse complement strand
AGTTCTTCGCCGCGGTAGACGTAGCCGCCGGTGACGCTGCGGCCGAGGACGGGCCGCGGGCCGGTGCCGGGCGAGCCGGCGTTGGCGGAGCTGTCGGTGTGGGCATAGTCGAAGATCGGGTCGATGTTGCCCGCCGGCTTCGGTCCGCCGACGTTGCCGGTCGGCGTGGCGATGTAGCCTTCGCGCAGCCGCCAGCCGAAGTTGTAGCCGAGCTCGCCGGCGGGCATCAGATCGATCTCCTCACGGCGGTTCTGGCCGACGTCGCCGATGTAGAGGTCGCCTGTCTCGCGATCAAAGCTGGCGCGGTAGCCGTTACGCAGGCCGTACGCGGCGATCAGGTCGTCGCGGTCCGGGTCGTTGACGAACGGATTGTCACTCGGGACGGCGAAGGTGCGGTTGAAGTCGCTGCCGCCGACGTTGAGGCGAAGGACGGCCCCGAGGCGATTGGTCGCGTCTTGTCCATTGCCGACGCCGGGCGTGTGGCCGTTGTCGTTGTCGTCACCGCCACCGCCGTCGCCGAGGGACCAGTAGAGGTTGCCGTCGGTCGGCGAGAAGCCGACCCAGCCGCCGTTGTGATTCGCTTGCGGCTGACCCACTTGCAGAACGACCTGGCCCTGCGGGTTGGCCTGCAGCGGGTTGTTTGCGTCACGTTGGAAGCGGGAGAGGACGCTGGTGCCGCTCGTGTTGGTGTAGCTCGCGTAGAACTCGCCGGAGGTCGCGTAGTCCGGGGCGAAGGCGAAGCCGAGCAGGCCACGCTCGCTGTTGGTGCTGACGAGGTTCGACAGGTCGAGGAACGTGCCGAGCGACGCCCCGGTCGCCGCATCGACCGTCTTGATTCGGCCCGTCTTTTCCGCGACGTACAGCACCGACGCGTCGTCCGGCGTGCTCGCCACGAACAATGGCTGCGCGAAGCCGCTGGCAACGACCTCCGACTGAAGCTGTGCACTGACCACGCCGGCAGACGCGGCAACGAAAACGGCTACGGAAGGTACGGCACGGAACGACATGTCCCGATGCTACCACAAGCGCCGCATTCGCCGCAGCGCGTTTTGCCTCATGCTTTCTTCAACGCGTCCGGCTTGTGGGCCGCCTCATTGCCGGTCTTGTCCGACTCGACGACGTACTTCGGGTTGTCCTTGGACGCCTTGACGGTGTTGTCCTTGATCTTGATGTCGTCGGTGATCCGCTTTTTCACCTCGCCCTTGGTCTCGCCCTGGGAAGTGTTCCACTTGACCTTGTCGCCCTTGCTGAGGTTGGAGTCGGTAGCCATGGGATATGAGTACGCAAGTCACATGCCGCGCAAGAATCGGATCCACCGGGCAGCCACTTCACTATCGCGAAGATGATTTCGAAGCAGGACGTGATCCACCAGAGCCTTCAGCGGCAGTTCGGGAAGAAGTACGCTCATCGGTGAATCTTCGTACGTTGTCCCATCCGCTTGGGCGCGAATCGATAAGGTCTCGTAGCGAAACGACCACCTCCAGACCTCGGCCACGCCAACGGCTGCCAGAATCGGCTCCCGAGGAACCGACGAGTTGGACGGGTCGATCTCGATCACGAGGTTTGGTGGCGGGTGAATCGTGAGGTCGAGATCGTCCAGACCGAGTGGGAGCGACGCATCGGGCCGGATGTAGAAGCCGTCATCAGGATCCGTCCCCTTCAACGCGTCCTGCCGCTTCAGCGTGGTGCTGCCAACGTGCTCGTACGGAACCCCGGCATGCAGCAGGTACTGCACCAGCAGATCACCCAAGCTGTGCGTGCGATCCTCGTGCCCAAAGGACGGCGGCGGCATGATCTCGAGCGTCCCGTCGTCATAGGTGTACTTGGTGCCGGGCGAGTCCTCGCCGTTGATCGCCTCGTACTCCTCCCATGAGACGCCATGCACCAGCTTTGGCTTCTCCCGCTCAACTTCGGCGGTCAGACCCATAGGACCATCATACCTCATCGCCCCTCGCCCAACACCGTCAACTGCAACCGCCGACTCACGTCGCGGCCGTCGGCTTCGCCGGTGATCTGGGGCACGCTCACGTCGTCCAAACCCGGCGCGGCTCCGATCCAGGTCTTGTCGTCCAACTTGCTCACCTTCCGCGTCGGCGGCTCGGCCAGCGGGACGAGGTCCGGTGCGTCCTCGCCGTCCCAGCGGTGGAGGATGTTGTAATACTGATCCCGCTGACACGGCACGAACCCCGCGTCGCGGATCAGGCGGCAGAGCTCGCGGACGCCCAGGTCGTACGTCGTGCCGGCGGCGCTGACGACGTTCTCCTCCATCATCGCACCGCCCATGTCGTTGGCCCCGAAGAACATCGCCAACTGCCCGACCTTCGGGCCCATCGTCACCCAGCTGCTCTGCAGGTTCTCGATGTTGTCGAAGTACAGCCGGGCGATCGCCAGCATCCGCAGGTACTCCGTGGCACCGGCCGACCGGACGACGCGGCCTTTGGCGACGTCGGGGTGCTCCATCGTGTCGAAGTCGCCGTGAATTAGCGGGTCGTACTCCTTGGCCCGACCCAGCGGCACGTTCTCCCGCTGGAACGGCCAATGGATGAACGCTCCGTACCGGCCGGGATTGTCGCTCCACGTGCTCGGCCGCGGGCTCTTGGCGAAGACGCCGGGCATGTGCGCCTTCGCCGCGGCCTGGGCTTCGTCGAGATCGACTTCACCCGCCAGGCCCCGCGCGTAATCCTGCATCAGCCGCAGGCGATTCATGTGTTCGATGCGGTCCGGCGTCGTCTCGATGTGGCCCATCATCATCGTGCACGAACTGCCGACGCCTTCCTCGTGCGCCACCCGCATCACGCGAAGCCAATCGTCGGCCGACGCCTTGATGTGACCGATCTTGTCCCGCACCCGCTCCGGAAAAATCTCCCCGCCGCCGCCGGGAATCGTCATCAATCCGGCGCCGACGAACCGCTTGAGAATCTCCCGCACGTCCATGCCCCAGAACCGCTCGAACTCGATAAACTCTGGCGGGCTGAACGCGTGGACGTGAATCGTTGGGTACTCGCGACGAATGAACGTCAGCAGGTCGATGTAGAACTCGATCGGCAGCGCGTCGTTCATGCCGCCTTGCATGAGAATCTGCGTCCCGCCGATGGAGAGCAGTTCCTCGATCTTCTGGCCGATCTGGGCATGCGTGAGCGTGTAGCTGTCGTGGTCGTCGTGGTCACGCCGGAATCCGCAGAAGGTGCATTTGCTGGTGCAGACGTTCGTGTAGTTGATGTTGCGATCAACGATGTACGTGCGGTAGTCGACCGGGTGGCGACGGTCGACGATCCGCATCGCCAGCTCGCCCAGGTCCGTCAGGTCGGACTGCTTGTACAGCTCCATCGCCTGCCGGTCAGTCAGCCGGTTTTTGCCGCGGACGACGGCGTCGACATCGAAGCTCGGGACGTAGCTCATGCTGTTTCAGGATACGCTGAAACCGGAGCGGGTGTGCAGCTTTCACGCGAGTTGAACGACGCGCGACGCAACGCTTCGCAAGGCGGGTTCGACTGCGACACCGCGCACCGGTTGATCAGTCTTGTGCCGCAGGACGCTAAGAGTTCCTACGTTGCCGACATGAACGTCGCCGTCTTCAACAGCAAGAAGTACGACCGCCAGTTCCTCGAGCAGGCCAACCAGGGCCGGCACGAGATCAGCTACTTCGAGCCGCGGCTGACGGCGGAGACCACGCCGCTGGCCGAAGGTTTCGACGCCGTCTGCATCTTCGTCAGCGACGAGGCGGATCGGCCGATCCTGGAGAAGCTCGCGAGCGGCGGCGTCAAGCACGTCGCCCTCCGGTGCGCCGGCTTCAACAACGTCGACCTCGACGCCACCAGGGAGCTTGGCATCAAGGTCGTTCGCGTCCCCGCCTACGCGCCGGCCGGGGTCGCCGAGCATGCCGTCGCACTCATGCTCGGCCTCAATCGCAAGCTGTACAAGGCCTACAACCGTGTCCGCGAGGGCAACTTCGCCCTCGACGGCCTGATGGGCTTCAACATGCACGGCAAGACCGCCGGCGTCGCCGGAACCGGCAAGATCGGCCAGGCCGCCTGCCGCATCTTGCTCGGCTTCGGCATGAAGGTGCTCGCCTACGACGTGCAGGAGAACGACGACCTGAAACAACTCGGCGTCGAGTACGTCTCACTCGACGACCTGTTCCGCCGCAGCGACGTGCTGACGCTGCACGTGCCGTTGCTGAAGGAGACGCACCACATGATCGACGAGCGGGCAATCGACTTGATGAAGCCGGGTGTCATGCTCGTCAACACCAGCCGCGGCGGCCTTGTCGACACCGACGCCGTCATTAAAGCTCTGAAGCAACGCCGCCTCGGCTCGCTCGGCCTCGACGTCTACGAAGAAGAAGACGGCCTCTTCTTCGAAGATCGCAGCGGCTCCATCATGGACGACGACGTCTTCGCCCGCCTGCTGACGTTCCCCAACGTCCTCATCACAGGCCACCAGGCGTTCTTTACGGAAGAAGCCGTCGCCAATATCGCAGGGACTACCATCGAGAACTTGACGAGTGTAGAGCGGGACGGCAGGTGCGAGAACGAAGTGTCGGCGAAGTAGAAAGATCCCTCACGCAGTCGACGCAGACCGTGGCACGCCTTCGCGGTCGTGCCTCGTCAGTATCTGGACCGACAACTTGTTTCACAGTTCCACTTCAACGACTCCGTCGGCGATCCGCGTCGGGAACACCTTGACCTTCTGGCGGATATCGGCGACCGCCACACCCGTCTTCAAGTCGAACTCCCAGCGGTGCCACGGGCAGCGGAGCGTCAGGGCATCTGGGTCGTAGCCGACCTTCGTCTCGCCGAGCGTGACGCGGCCCGTCACCTGGCCGCGGCAGATGGGGGCGCCGGCGTGTGGGCAGAAATCGAGGACGGCGAAGAACGCGCCGCCGCGGCGGAAGACGCCGATGCGCTTCTTGCCGATCTCCACCATCGCCGGCTCGCCGCCTTCTTCGATCTCGTCGACCCTCGCGACCGCGTGCCAGCTCATGCCGCCTCCCGGACCTCGCTCGCCGCTGCGGCGGGCAGGCCGAACCACTCGGCGGCGTTGTCGTGCAGGATCTTCCGCCTCGCCTCCTCGCCCAGACTCTTGGGCAAAACGCTCGGCGGGTCGAAGTCGAAGTGCGGGAAGTCGCTGGCATACAGCAGCATCTCCGGCCCGCCCATCATGTCGAGCAGTTGCGCGAGTTGCCTGGCCCCGCCGAGCGGTTCTTCGACCGGCTGGCTCGCGACGCGGACGTGCTCGCCGACGTAGTGGCTCGGCAGCCGCTTGAGCAGCGGGGCCTGCTGGCGGAGGGCCTTGTACTCCTTGTCCATCCGCCAGACGACGTGCGGCAGCCAGCCGAAGCCGCCCTCGACGAACGCGAACCGCAGCCGCGGGAACCGCTCGAACGTCCCTTCGAGCACGAGCGAAATCAGGTGCGACTGGTAAAACTGCGGCAGCGCGCAGTGAGCCTGCAGGTAGTTCGTCATCGGCCCGGCCGCACTCGTCGCGCCCGAGGCGATGCCGGTGGTCGTCGACGGGTGGACGTGGATCGTCAGGCCGTGGCGTTGGGCCGCTTCATAGATCGGGTGGTAGAACCGATTACCGAACGGCAGCCGCTCGGCCCCGCCCCACATGAGCACGCAGCGAACCTGCTCGTGCCCGGCCAGCCGTTCGATCTCGCGTGCGGCAAGGTGCGGGTCGGATTGGGCAACCTTGATGCCGGTGATGAACCGTTCGTCCGCCGGCAGCCATTCGCTCATCGTGTAGTCGTTCGACGCCCGGCAGAGCGCGTCGCTGTAGTCAGGATCGGGGAAGCCGGCGATGCTCGCGTTGTTGCCGGTCAGCATGCCGAAGCGGACGTTGTGGACGTCGAGGTGCTGCTCGATGATCTGCTTCGGCTCGTCCGCGTCGGCGTCGCGTCGCATGCCGCCGTCCTCGTAGCGGATGCCGCTCTTGAGCTGTCGCTTGCCGCTCTCGGCGATCTCGCTCCGCCACGGCTCGTCGAGGTAGTTCAGCAGCTTCTCGCCGAACGGGCCGTTGTGGTGGATGTCGCTGTCGATGACCGGCTGTTGGTTCATAGCGGTAGAAGGCAAAGCTGTCGGCGGACTGTTGGGTCCGCCCACAGCGTAGTGGGTCCGAAGCTGCGTCTGGCGAAACCTCAGCGACGACGACGCGCCGCCAGCAGGCCGAGGCCGAGTAGGCCGGCGATCGAGGTCGGCTCGGGGATGACGGTCGCGGTGTACGAGAAGTTGTCCACCGAGGTACCGGGCAAATCCTCGTCGACGCTGAAGCCAGCCGCCGAGGGAAGCGGGAACATCGAATCAAGCGTGAACGTCGACCCAATCGGCGATCCGCCTGCAGATGCCGAGATGGTGTCGTTAAACGTGTCCCACACGATCGAGAGCGTAACCGATGACATCGTGTCAATGCCGCTCAGGCTAGCAGTCGGCTTACCGCTGCCGAATCCCTCGGGATAGAAGACGGCCTCGCCGTTCTGGCGCAGGAGGACGAAGGGGTTCTGGTTCGGGTTCGGCGACGTAGGATTGTCGTCGATGAAACCGAGCGCTCCCCAGTTGTCCTCGTCGCCCAGAGCGGCGTTGTTGCCGTGTATCAGGTCGATTGACAGCGTGAGCAGGCTGCCCTCGTCGGGCGTCTCGAAGATGGACGCGGTCCGTCGGGACGGACCCGAAGTATCCGGCGTGCCAATCGTGACCTCGCCACCGCTGGTGTAGACCCAGTCGCTGGCTGCGGTCCAGGTTTCGCCGCCCACCTCGGTCGTCGTTCCGTCGAGCAAGTCACCGGCCACGCCGGCGTCGAACGAGTCGGAGATGGTAAACGGCGCGGCGTGTGCCGTCACGCCGCACGCGGCGAGGGCGGTAGCGGCGAGCGTGTAGGTTTTGGCGTTGATGTGCATCGAGTTCCTCCTGAGGAAGCAGACTAAGGCGGCACCGACTTCCGGCACCTGTGGATGCACAACATGCCGTGCGGGCACCGATGCCGCTTGCCCGTACTTGACGTGGCACTTGCTCCGGATTGACATCAGCCGTCTTCGACGACCGATCTTCGCTCCCGCCAGACCGTCGGCGAGCTGCCGGTCGTGCGGGTGAAGGCTCGGGTGAAGGCCGAGTGGGAGGCAAAACCGAGTCGGTAGGCCACATCCGTGACCGAAAGCGGAGGCTGGCGGCGGAGCAGGTCGCACGCATGCTCAATCCGCTGACGCAGCACGTAACGCATGAACGGCTGGCCGAACTCCGACGTGAAAACACGCGTCAGGTGCTCGTTGCTCACACGAAAATGCTCGGCCACCCGCGACAGCGTCGGCGGATCTGAAAGGTGCGTCTGCACGTACTCCGACGCAAGTCGCGCCAGGTCGCTCACCTCGGCCTCGGTAATCGGCGTCGTGCGGCGTCCGCGTCGCAGCACCGCCGCCAGTTGCAGGATTAGCCCGCTGCTCATCGTCCGCCACGCCACGCCGCGATGCACTTCTTCCTTACGCAGCGTGCACGTCAGGCCGGTCAAACGTCGTAGCGTTTCTTCGGGCGGCCGATAGATGCGCAGCGGCACGTCGCCGAGCAGCCGGTCGAGCCGCGAGCGTCTTGCCCAGCGAGGCGAGAGACAGACGACAAGTCGTTCGACCGCCTCGCCACCGGAAGCAACGACTTCGTGCGGAAGCTCCGCGTCGAACACCAGCAGCTCGCCCGGTGTCACCGCGTGCCGCGAATCACCCACGAGCATGCTGCCTCGGCCACGCGCCAGCCAGTGCAACTCAATCCCCGGCTGGCGATGCAGCTTCGTCCGTCTGACACGCTGCATGCTGCGGGCGGTGAATCCATCGGCTTCGAGTGCGTCCGCCACTTCGTCGTTCCAGCGAACCTCCATCGCGACGCACCATAACCCATCAAGGCGCATGCTGCCCGGCCGCAGCCCGCTGCGCCCGTACCTCTCTTGCCTCTCGCCGCCGAGTGCTGCACGATCGGAGCATGCGCACTCTGCTGATCGTCCTAAGCCTGCTGATCGGGCCGCTCGTCGCGAAGGCAGAGCCGCCGACGCTGCTGGTCCGGGATGACGCGTGGCATCCGGTCGACAAGCGGCTGTTCGGCCAGTTCATGGAGATCGCGTCTTGGGGCGAGCCGGGGCCCGAGGCATTCGTCAATGACGACGGCACGCTGCCGCCGGAAATCGTGGAGCAGCTTCGCTTGCTGAACGCCCCGGTCATCCGTTTTCCAGGCGGGACCGATATCGACTTCATCGACTGGACCCAGCGCATCGACAACGCGCCGGGCCGCACGGAGCCGGGGCGACCGGCCTTCGCATCGTCGCGTTCGGTGCGTGAGAACCACAACCTCGACAACAGCTTCGGCTACGACGAGCTCCTGAACTTGGTCGAAGAGCTCGACGCCGAGGCGATGCTGGTCGTCAACCTGCGCGACGCCACGGCCGGCCGGCGGAGCGTGGAAGAGGCGGCGATGCACGCGGCCGGACTCGTCGCCTACGCCAACGCCGAGGTCGGGGCGAAGCTGCCCGATGGGATGCCGGACTGGCCGTCCATTCGCGCGAAGAACGGCCGGCGTGAGCCGTGGAAGGTGAATTACGTGCAGGTCGGCAATGAGGCGTGGGTCTGGCCCAAGCTCGACGCGGCGACGGTGCTGGCCGGGCCGGACGAAGTGCCGGCGGCGAAGCTACGCGAAGTCTACCTGGCGTACGCGAAGGCGATTCACGCGGTGGATCCCGACGTCTTGCTCATCTGCGACGCCCGCGTCGGCGGGCACGACGAGCAGGGCCGACAGTTCGCCGAATCCGTCCTCGACCACGACGACATGCGGGCGGCCTATCGCTACCTGGCGACGCACGACTACGCGCCATGGAGCGTCCGGCAGATCCTGCAGAACGGTAGTCCGGTGGATCGCGAGGACCTGTCGGACAAGGACGTCTGGCAACTCATCATGACCGTCCCCGACCTGCCGCGACGCGACGATCACGTCATCTTCCGCCCGCACGACGTCGGCCTCGCCCGCAAGCTCGGCTACCTCGCGGCGGCTACCGAGTGGAACTGGAACGGCATGGGCAAGGCGTTGCCGAAACGAACCCGCGAATTCAACCTCGCGACCGGCCTCGGCGTCGCGACCTACCTGCACGCCCTCATCAAACAGGGCGATGTCGTCCGCATCGGCACGCAGTCCATGATGCTCGGCACCTCGTGGGCCATCAGCGGCGTCTATCGATTCAAAGACTACGAGCCTGTCGTGACTGCAACGGCGATGATGACGAGCTTCTACGCACAGCACCACGGCAACGAGCGGGTCGAGACCCGCTGGACCGTGCCGCCGCCGATGCGGGAGCGGACGTTGCAGTTTGAGAAAATGTTGACGGACGACCCGTTGCCGTTGGTCGAGGCGGTGGCGACGCGGGGCGAGAATGTGCTCTACGTCCACCTGATCCACCGTAAGTACGACGAGCCGACTGAGATCACGCTCGACCTCGGCCGGTACCGTGATCGGCTTGCCGGCGAGGCGACGGCGCACCGCCTTGTCCTCAACACCGATGGCGGCGAAAACCCATTCGACGCCTCGCGGATCATCCAAGAACCCGCCGGCCAGCCAGAACGCCGGTGGATGGTGACGCTGCCGCCGGCGTCGGTGACGATCCTCGAGATTCCGCTGGGCGAGATTGTCCGCACTGACCTCAATTAGGAGCCGTTTGAGAAGACAAATCCGGTGTAGGGTGGGCCCTGGCCCACCATCG
>CAYQCT010000049.1:17386-19274 GCA_964416015.1 uncultured Tepidisphaerales bacterium | reverse complement strand
GCCCAGGTCGTAGTGGCTCAGCACGCGGGCGAGCTCGTCGCGGGCGAAGGTTTCGTGGCCGCCGGCGGATGCCTGTGCGGAGGAGGCGGCACCCGCCGACGCGTCGCCGGCGCGGCTGCGGGCGTGCGCGACCGCGGCGTGATGAGCGGCTTGGGCCGTGGCGGGCATTGGCGTTCAATCGTATCCGCTCGAGCCGAGTCGGGTCAGTCGCGTTCCTTGGCCAGCCCGAGCTCCTTGGCAATTTCGCCGTCGAGCTTGTCGAGGTCGCTCAGCTCCTTCTGCTCTTCCGCGACGACGTCGGCCTCAATCATGCGGTCGATCTCGGCGTCACTGACCAATTCGTCCCGCGACGCCGACGGCCCGTCCGTGGCTGACTGCTCCATGGAGTCGAGGAAAAGCTCCATCCGCTCCTCGACGCTGCCCGCCTGCTGGACGGCCTTTTCCCAGTCGGCCTGCGTCTTGGTCAGGTCCATTTCGCCGAAGCTCCGGCCGATCTCGCGGGCCATCAGGTTCATGCCTTCGGCGAACTGCCGGCTCGCCTCGGCCTGCTTTTGCACGAGCATCGCGTTCTTCATCGTCAGCAATTGCCGTTCGAGCATCTTGCGGACGGCGTGCGTCTTCTTGAGCGAAGCGCGGACGAACTGATACTGCTGCTCATCGCCGGCACGGCGGGCGTCGCGGGCGTTCTTGAGAAAGTCTTCGCCGAAGCGTTCCTGCTGACGGATGGCACGCTCGATCTGCCGCAGGCCCTGGCGCAGACGCATGTCGCGTTCGACACGTCGCTCGTCCTTGCTCTTGAACAGGCCCATGCGGCGGCATCGTACGGGCGAGGAGCGACGGCGATAGGCTTCGACGTGGCCGAGGACGCAGGCGAGCGACGGGTGGCGGTCATCGGCACGGGCCTGCTCGGCACCAGCGTCGCACTGGCGGCGCGGCGGGCGGGGGCGACGGTGGTCGGATTCGATGCCGATGCGGCAAACCTGCGTGAGGCGGCGGATCGCGGGGCGCTCGACCCGGCGGCTTCGGTGGCGGAGGCGGTTCGGGACGTGGACGTGATCGTGCTGGCGGTGCCGGTGTCGGCAATGCCGGGCGTGCTGGCGGCATTGCCGACGACGCGTGCGGTGGTGACGGACACGGCAAGCACGAAACGGTCGGTGCTGGCGGCGGTGCCGGAACGGTTGCGGTCGCAATTCGTCGCGGCGCACCCGATGGCCGGCGGCGAGCAGGCCGGTCCCGCGGCGGCGGAGGCGGACCTGTTCGACGGGCGTGTCTGCCACGTCGTCCGCGGCACATCGGACCATGATGCCTTCGAAGTTGCCTGTGCGTTCTGGCGATCCGTCGGCGCGACCGTGTCGACGGAGCTCGACGCCGCCACCCACGACGATCTGATGGCAGCCGTCAGCCACGGCCCGCACTTGACGGCGGCGGCGTTGTTGCTGGCCGCAGGCGATCGCGTGCGACACGCGGGGCCGGGCCTGCGGGACACGACACGGGTGGCGAGCGGGGATCCGGCATTGTGGGCGGACATCCTGCTCGACAATGCGGTTCCCATCGCGACGGCGTTGGAGCGGATCGAGCGAGAGCTTGGTGGGCTTCGCGATCTCGTGCGACGGGCGGATCACGCGGCGCTTTTGGAGCGACTTGCACGCGCGAAGGAATCGCGTGAGACGTTGTTGTGAGGTCTGAAGTAGCCGCAGAGTTTGCTCGGCGGCTACCTCTCGTTTTCGCATGCAGCGCACTAGCAGCCGTTAGAAGGGTGGTTTTGCCGTAGGCCCACCGTCGCATGATGGCAATGCTGTCGGATCCCGATGGTGGGCCAGGGCCCATCCTACGAGTTCTCGAACGGCTCCTGATGGATGAACGAGCGCGGCCGCCGATCCTCGTGGCG
>CAYQCT010000049.1:15561-17376 GCA_964416015.1 uncultured Tepidisphaerales bacterium | reverse complement strand
AGGGTCGGCGGCCGCGGGTGAGCGGAAGGGGCCTGCGGCCTTAGTCTTCGCTGATTTCGACGCCGTCGTCATCGACCGAGGCTTCGCAGCCACCGGCAGTGAGGGCGACCGGCGAGATGAAGGCGAGGGCGAGCAGGAACATCGCGATACGCTTGAAGTTCTTCATAAATAGCTCCGGTGAGAGTGAATTCGATCGGCCCACGCGACGCACCATGCGGCAGCAGGCGACCTGGCGATCCGTTGTAGCGTGCGTCGCAGCGGCCGCAAGGGGCAAACTTTGCCGGGCCAAGCGACAGACCACCGCCGCCGCCCGCGTACGATCGGGGGTCCGCATGGCGTCGAACCCGCAGGTCATCACGACGCTCACGCAGCAACTAGGCCGACTGCCCGGCATCGGGCCGCGTTCGGCCGAACGCATTGTTTTCCACCTGCTCAAGCAGGATCGCGAGGACGTACTGTCGCTGGCCGACTCCATCCGGGACGTCAAGCTCGCCGTCAAGCATTGCCCCGTTACGTACAACCTGACCGACGGCGAGCGGTGCCGCATCTATGACGACCCGCGGCGCGACCGGCAGAGCGTGCTCGTCGTCGAACAGCCGGCGGACGTGCTGGCGATGGAAGACGCCGCCAGCTTCGGCGGAACGTACCACGTCCTGCTCGGCCGCATCGCCCCGCTCGAGGGTGTCGATCCCGAAGACTTGACGATCGACGCCCTGCTCGACCGCGTAAAGAACGACGACGTCGAGGAAGTCATCCTCGGCACGAACCCGACGCTCGACGGCGACGCGACGAGCCTGTACCTGAGCGACCTGCTCCGCCAACGGTTTCCGCAGGTCCGCCTGACCCGCCTCGCCCGCGGGCTGCCCAGCGGCGGGAGCATCGAGTACGCCAACCGCGGCATCCTCGCCGACGCGATCGAAGGCCGACGCTCGTTCGGCGACTGACGCTCAGGCCGGCGTCAGGACGCTGCGAAGATGATCGACGTACGACGCCAACGCGTCGGGCACGGGCCGAAGCATCAGGCACTGGCCCTCGCGACGACCCGTGACGAGGCCGGCGTGTTGCAGCTCCTTGAGGTGGTGGCTGATCGTCGCCTGGCTGACGGGGAACTTGGCGACGACTTCCTTGCACCCCACCTCACTGCCGTCCCGGCCACGGTCGCAGACGAACGACAGGATCGCGAACCGCTGCGGGTCCGCAAGAGCTTTGGCAATCTGGTCCGGCGGCGTCGTCACAACGTGGCTGGTAGGATATGCGGGTCGGAGGCGGACCGGAGATCGCGAAGACGCGAAGGTGCGAAGAGAGAGACGAAGAGTAAAGTGAGGAAAGGGTCCAGATCAGATGAGGCAGTGGGTCGACGGCGGCAGAATAAATCGTGCTTACTCCGCACCTTTCTCCATGCTTCGCATCTCTCTTCGCACCTTCGCGTCTTCGCGATCTCCGACTCGTCGCCGGCCGATGTGAATGCCTAGTAGCGTCACATCCGCCGGCGTGATGCCGCTGATGCGGCTGGCTTGGCCGAGGCTGTGGGGCGTGAAGCGGATCAACTTTTCGCGGGCTTCGTTGCGTAATCCCGAGACGCCGGCATAGTCGAGGTCGGAGGGGATTGGCTTGTGCTCCAGGCGGGCGAACTCCTTGATCTGGGCCGCCTGACGACGCAGGTAGCCGTCGTAGCGGGCGGCCGTCTCGACCCGCTCGGCGACGACGAGATGGAGGATGTCGCCCCCGGCGACACTCACGTTCAGAGCCTGGAGGACGAACTGCGCTCGACCCGGGCGCGCCTGCACACCACCGTCGAGGAACTGGAGACCGCGA
>CAYQCT010000049.1:14182-15551 GCA_964416015.1 uncultured Tepidisphaerales bacterium | reverse complement strand
GACGACGCAGGTAGCCGTCGTAGCGGGCGGCCGTCTCGACCCGCTCGGCGACGTCCGGGCGGATTGCCGCGTCGAACTCGTGCAAGCTCGTGCCCGGCCGCTTGAGGCGGTCCCAGACCAACTCGCCGGCGACGCGGGTCCGCTGCGTCCAGCTCGTCACACGCTCAATTTCGTCCCGCCGCGTTGCGAAGCCGTGCCAGCGTGCGTCGTCGATTAGCCCGAGTTCCCGCGCCCGCGGCGTCAGGCGTTCATCCGCATTGTCCGGCCGCAGGTGCAGGCGGTGCTCCGCCCGGCTCGTGAACATCCGGTACGGCTCCGTCGGCGGCTTGGTCACGAGGTCGTCGACCAGCACGCCGACGTAGCCCTCGTCGCGGCCAATCACGACGTCCGCCTCGCCCGTCGCAGCGAGTCGGGCCGCGTTGATGCCGGCGACGAGTCCCTGCGCGGCGGCTTCTTCGTAGCCGCTGGTGCCGTTAATCTGCCCGGCGAGGAACAGGCCGCGAACGGGCTTGGTTTCCAGCGTCGCCCGCACCTGCGTCGGCCAGACCATGTCGTACTCGACGGCGTAGCCCCACCGCACGACCTCGGCGTTCTCCAGGCCGGGAATGTGCTTCAGCATCGCCGCCTGCGCGTCGGCCGGCAGGGAGGTGCTGATGCCGTTGCAGTAGATTTCGTCGCCGTCGAGTGTTTCGGGTTCGAGGAAGACCTGGTGGCTCGTACGGTCGGCGAAGCGGACGACCTTGTCCTCGACGCTCGGGCAATACCGCGGCCCGCCGGCGGTGATTTGGCCGGTGAACATCGGGGCGCGATCGAGGTTTGCCCGGATGATGTCGTGGGCGGCTTCGGTCGTTGCGGTCGCGTGGCAAGGCACCTGCGTCGCGGGCGGCGTCCACGTTCGGCCGGCGTACTCGGCGAGGAACGAGAAGGGCCGCGGCGTCGCGTCGCCGTGCTGTGGCTCGGTCCGCGACCAGTCGATCGAGTCCGCCCGCAGCCGCGGCGGCGTGCCGGTCTTGAGTCGGCCCATGTCGAAGCCGAGCCGGCGCAGCTCCTGCGAGAGCGTCGACGTCGCCGCCTCGCCCGCGCGGCCGCCGGGCGTCTGGGAGCGGCCGGTGTGCATCAGGCCACGGAGGAACGTGCCGGTCGTCACCACGACGGCGGCGGCACCGAGGACGCGTCCATCCGCCAGCCGCACGCCGGTGATGCGGCCGTCGGTCACGATCAGCTCGACGACCTCGCCTTCGACCAGCTCCACGCCGGGCGTCTCTTCCAACATCCGCCGGACCGAGGCGGCGTAGAGGTTCTTATCGCACTGACACCGCGGCCCGCGGACGGCCGGGCCCTTGCTGGCGTTGAGCACGCGGAACTGGAT
>CAYQCT010000049.1:11549-14172 GCA_964416015.1 uncultured Tepidisphaerales bacterium | reverse complement strand
GACCTCGCGGGCGAGCTGTCCCTTGGCCAGGCCGCCGATCGCCGGGTTGCAGGACATTTGGCCGGTCTTGCGGCGGTCGAGCGTGACGCAGGCGACGCGTGCGCCCATGCGACCGGCCGCCGCGGCCGCTTCTGCGCCGGCATGCCCGCCGCCGATGACCAGGACGTCGTACACGGCCGCAGGTTATCCGCGTGCTTTGAGCAACAGGAGCGCGACCGCCGCCATTGCCGCCGCTCCGACCCACCAGAGGTTGTTCGCCGACTCGAAGCCCTGCCACGCCAGCAACACCGCCACCGCCGCCGCCGGAAACGCCAACCGCCCCGCCCACCGGCGGCGGTCGTGGAAGCCGCGTGGTTCGTGCTCCGCCACGATCGACCTTACGAGCGACGCCCGTGACGAGGCACGACCGTGAGGGAGAGCTATCGCGGAACGCGATGTCGGGTCGACCAAAGTCCACGCAGACGTCGGCTTCGCCGACAGCACTCCCTCACGGTCGTGTCTCGTTGCGAACATCTTTCGAGCCGCTCGTAGCCACTACCCGTTGTTCGACCGCGACGGCGGGGCCTGGATCGACTGGATCTGGCCGATCGCGGTCTGCTGGCTTTGCAGGCTGCTCAGGGCCAGCTCCATGTCGAGGAACTGTTTCTGCAGGCGTTGCCGTTTCACTTCGTTCCGCTCTTCGATCCGGGCGATCTGTTCCTCGAAGCTGGAAACCTGGTCGTCGAAGACGTCCGAGGCCTGCGTGAGGATGCCGTCGACGGGGTCGGTCAGCCGGGTCGCCACGTCCTGCAGGCGGTGGCCGAAGCCGTTGGGTTCGTCGTCGTCGCCGAGGGCGGTGAACATCTGCTTGACCGCCTCCGGATCGTCGGCCAGGGCGGCGCGATATTTCTCTTCGTCGAGCTCGAGCTTGGCCCCGTCGCCGAGGCGGATGCCGATGTCGGCCAGGATACGGTACTTCGCGTTGCCGCTCTCGTAGACCTCGTTGAAGAGGCGGTACAGCTGCTGCTCGACGCGGCCGACGGCGCTGAGGCCGAGCAGTTTTCCGCGTTCCTGCGTCTCGGGGTTGAAGCCGGTGCCGTCGTCGATGGTGTCGCGGAAGGCGTTGAAGTTCTCGATGAGCTTGCTGACGGCATCGAAGCTTTCCTGCTGGTTCGGGCTGATGACGACTTCGATCTCCTGGCCGGCGTTGGTGCCGACGAGGTCGAGCGTGACGCCGGGCAGGACGTCTTCGATGGTGTTGGTCTGGCCGCGGATGGTCAGCGGGGCCAGGCCGTTGTCGCCGCCGAGGTAGACGACGGCGTCGGAGGCGTCGGAGATGCGGCGTGTGCCGAGCGTGGTCGCGCCTGCGTCGAAGGTGAAGGCGCCGCGGCTGCCTTCGTCGCGGCCGGTCAGTGACAGCCGCCACGGCTGGTCGCCGCTGCCGTCGTTGATGAGCGAGGCGCGGGCGGCGAAGCCGAGTTCGTTGATCTGCTGCTGGACGTCTTCGAGCGTCTCCGTGCCGTCGAGGACGAGTGTCGCCTCGTAGCTGCCGTCGGCGGTGCCGGTCGCGTGCTCGCCGGCGATGCGGAGGCCTTCGGCGGTCGCGCCCTTGTCGTCTTCGATCTTCATCACGCCCGCGCCGCCGGAGGTGTCTTCGACGAGCAGGCCGTCGCCGGTGTCGTTGATGCGTGCGGTGACGCCGATGCCGAGCGCGTTGATGGCGTCGATGACGTCGCCGACTTCGTCGTCGAATTCGTCGAGCTTGACGGTGCCGGTCGATCCGTCGGCGGCGGTGATCTTGAAGTCGCCGGGGCTGACGCCGGTGCCATTGAGGTTTTCGAGCTTCGTGCCGCGGGTGAACCACTGCAGTTGCAGGTTGGCACCTTCGACTTCGTCGGCGGCGTGATTGCCGGCGAGGCCGAGCTGTTCGGCGAGCAGGCCGCCGTCGCGGTCTTCGACCTGCAGATCGCCGGTGCCGCCGGTGGTGTCGACGAGCCGCAGTCCCGTGCCGGCATCGTTGTACTCGGCCCGCACGCCGATGCCGCTGTCGTTGATGCGTTCGATGAGGTCGCCGATGACGAAGCTGCTGCCGTCGATGTCCGCCCGGTTGCCGAGGCGATCGGTGATGCGGATGGTGTTGTCGTCGAGGCCGCGGCCGCCGAGCAGGTCGTTGCTCGCGACGCTGCCGGCCGAGGCGATGAGGGCCGTGCCGACGTGCGAGTCGACCTTGGCGTCGACGACGAGTCCGAGTGCTTCGGCCGTCTTGGCCGAGTTGCGGCTCTCGATCTTGAGGTCTCCGTTCTTGCCGGTCAGGTCGCTGACGATCAACGCCCCGCCGCCGTTCGGATCGATGCCGAGGCGGACCTTGCCGTCGGTCTGGCTGTTGAAGGAGGCGATGAGTTCGTCGACGGTGGACGCGCTGCCGAAGTCGATGTTGTGCTTTTTACCGTCGCGGTCGGTGACGCGGATGTCGGTGCCCGTGCCGAGCGGGATGCCGTTGCCGCCGCGGAGGTCGGCCAAAAGTTCGTCACCGCGAAGTCGGACAAGGTCTGCGCCGGTCATGACGTTGCCGCTCATGGTCGCGCCTGTCTCTGCGGTGAGGCCCAGGTCCGCCGCCGCGGAGCCGCCGCCGAGGTCGCGGATG
>CAYQCT010000049.1:10316-11539 GCA_964416015.1 uncultured Tepidisphaerales bacterium | reverse complement strand
CCCCGCCGCTGTAGTCGGCGATGACGATGCGGTCGTCGTCGAGCGAGGCCTGCAGGTCGAGCCCACTGTCGTTGATCGCGCCGACGACTTCCTGGAGCGTCTCGAGGCCGCCCGTGTCGATCGTCGCACCGCGTCCGGCGGCGTCGGTGATGCGGAACTCGCCCGGTGCCACGCCCTCGCCGCCGTTGAGGCCCGACAGCTGGATGCCGCGTTCAAGCCGACCATTGCCGAGTTCAAGCCGCAGCGTGCCGGCGCCGACGAGCGAGTTCTTCTCGGCGAAGCCGTCGCGGCTGATGCCCTGCTGGGCCTGCACGAGCCCGCCGACGCGGACGCGGTAGCGACCGGCCGGCGCGCCGGCGTTGGCGGTGACGTTCAAGGCGTCGCTGCTGCTGTTGGCGGTGACGGCGTCGAAGGTGCTGGGCTTCCGCAGCTCCGTGCCGCTGCTTTTGAGCGTGCTGACGCGCGTCGACAGGCTCGTCAACGCGATCTGCACGCTGCTGGCCTCTGCGATACGGCTCTGCAGCGTGCGGACGGGGCGGTTCTCGAGCTGCATGAGCTGCTCGATGAGGCTGCCCGAGTCGATGCCGCTGACGAGTCCGATGCCGGTGCTGATGCTGCCCATACGTCCCGGACATCGGCCGCTTGTCGCACCGGCTTGAGGCGTTATGGGGCCCGCAGCGGCGGGACGGCGTTTCCGCCGCGGATTCGCCGTTCCCGGCAATACGACGCGTCCGGTAACCTGTTGCCGTGACTCCGGAGAACGAACCGCAGATGCCTGTCGCCGCCCCGCTTGCCGCGTGGACGGCGTTGCTGCTGGCGGGCGTCGGCTTCGCGTCGCTGCTCGCCCTGCCGCGTCTGGCCAGCGGCCAGGAAGCGCCTGCCGTGGAAGACGACGTGGGCCTTGCCATCCTGCAACGGCACATCGAAGCGACCGGCGGCGTCGAGGCCCACCGCGCCGCCAAGACGCAGAAGCACGTCGGCACCATCGAAGTGCCGGCCGTCGGCCTCAACGGCGAGCTGACGATCCTGCTCGCGACGCCGGATAAGATCCGTGTCAACGTCGAACTGCCGCAGGTCGGCACCTTCGCCCAAGGCGCCGCCGGCGATGTTGGTTGGGCGATGGACCCGATGAACGGCCCGCGGATCATGGCCGACGCCGAGCGAGAGCTGCTGCAGCAAGGCCTCGACCCGGCCCGCCTGACCGAGCCGGCCCGCTTCTACAG
>CAYQCT010000049.1:6164-10306 GCA_964416015.1 uncultured Tepidisphaerales bacterium | reverse complement strand
GCACGACGGCGAAGAAGACGTCGTCGTCCCCGGCCGCGGCTCCGTCAAGGCCGACAAGGTCACGCTCGTCACGAAGGACGGCCACGAACTCGTCGAGCACTACGACCGCGAGACGGGCCTGCGCGTCCGTCGGGCGGCGACCTGGCGGACCGACTTCGGGCCCGAGCAGCAGATCAGCACCTTCGCCGACTACCGCGACGTCGGCGGCGGCCTGCTCGTGCCGTTCGTCACCCTCCGCGAATCCGCCGGAGGCGAGATGACCGTCCGCCTTCGCGAGGTTGTCCTACACCCCGCCTTTGCCGACGACCCGTTCGCCGTGCCCGACGAAGTCCAGGCGACGATGCAAGGCGAGTGACGCCTCTACGCTGAACCCGTGACGCTCGACGAACTCGACACGCTTCTGGACCGTGCCGTCGAAGCCGCGGCGGCGGCGGCAAAGGTGTGCGAGGCCGTGCGGGCCGACGGGGCCGGTCCGGGATCGACGGACAAAGCTGACCGCTCGCCGGTGACGGTCGCCGACTTTGCCAGCCAGGCCGTCGTCGCCGCGGCGATCAAGGCATCGGGTCTGCCGTTGGTGGCCGAGGAATCCGCCGCGGAGTTTGATGCCGCACCGCAGGAGCTACGCAACCGCGCCGCCGCCGCGACGGGCATGTTGGCCGACGAGTTGCGGCAGAACGTCGCCGCCGGCGCGGGCGAGCCGAGCGGGCGGTACTGGGTGCTCGATCCGATCGACGGCACCAAAGGCTTCCTCCGCGGCGGCCAATACGCCGTCGCCCTTGCCCTCGTTGACGAAGGCAGGCCGGTCCTCGGCGTGCTTGCCTGCCCCGGTTGGGACGTCGGCCGGCTCTTCGGCGGCATCCGCGACAGCGACGCCTGGTCCGCACCGATCACCTACCCGGAGCAACGCCAGCCGATCACCGCCGTCGGGACGAACGAGATCGTCCGCCTCGTCGAGTCCGTCGAATCCGGCCACAGCGACCACGACCGCAGCGCCCGCCTGGCCGAGGCGATCGGGGCGACGGAGGAGCCGCTCCGCATGGACAGTCAAGCCAAGTACGCCGCCGTCGCCTGCGGCGAGGCCGACGTCTACCTGCGTCTGCCGACACGGGCCGGCTACGAGGAAAAGGTCTGGGACCATGCTGCCGGCCTCGTCGTCGTCGAAGCCGCCGGCGGCCGCGTGAGCGACCTCGACGGCAAGCCGCTCGACTTCACGCACGGCCGCACGCTCCAGCACAACCGCGGCGTCGTCTGCACCGGCGGCACCGGCGAACTCCACGACCGCGTCCTGCAAGCCGTGGCTTCCGAGGCACCCAGGTAACGCTCTTCCGGCCGTAGCAGCGGCGGCCCGCCGCTGCCGTCTGATGCGGTGATCATGCCGCGACTCGAGTGCAGCGGCGAGCCGCCGCTGCTACGACCGGAGATTTAGGCACGATTCTTCTCCTTGTTGGCATCGCCTTCGCACACTGCTTCTGCATGAAGGCGATCACCTGGCACGGCAAGAACGATCTGCGGTATGAAGATGTCGCCGATCCGAAGATCGAGCACCCGCGTGACGCGATCGTCCGCATCACCTCGACCGCCATCTGCGGCAGCGATCTGCACCTCATGAGCGGCCACATGCCGGGCATGGAGTCCGGCGACATCATTGGCCACGAGCCGATGGGCGTCGTCGAGGAAGTCGGGCCGGAGGTGACGAACTTGAAGCCGGGCGACCGCGTCGTCGTGCCGTTCACGATCTCGTGCGGCGAGTGTTTCTTCTGCAACAAGAGCCTGTTTTCGCTCTGCGACGAGTCGAACCCGAACGGCGAGCTGCAGGCCAAGCAGTTCGGCCAGCCGCTCGCCGGTCTGTTCGGCTACTCGCACCTGCTGGGCGGTTTCTCCGGCGGGCAGGCGGACGCGCTGCGGGTGCCGTACGCCGACGTCGGTCCGATCAAGATCGAGAGCGATTTGACGGACGAGCAGGTCTTGTTCCTGAGCGACATCTACCCGACCGGCTACATGGGTGCCGAGCGGGCGGACATCGAGCCGGGCGACACGGTGGCCGTCTGGGGTGCCGGGCCTGTCGGACAGTTTGCGATCCGCAGCGCCTGGATGTTCGGCGCGGGCCGGGTCATCGCGATCGACAACGTGCCGGCCCGGCTGGCCATGGCGTCGCAGGCGGCGGGCACGGAGACGCTGAACCACGACGAGCACGACGTCTACGACTGGCTCATGCGAGCGACCGACAACCGCGGCCCGGACCGCGCCATCGACGCCGTCGGTGCCGAGGCCCACGCCAGCAGCTTCGCCCGTTCCGCCCTCGAAAAGGCCAAAGGCAGCCTCGGCTTCGGCGGCAATCAGCCGTACGTCGTCAACGAAATCCTCAAGTGCGTCCGCAAGGGCGGCACCATCAGCATGCCCGGCGTCTACACGATGCACGTCGACGGCATCGCCCTGCAGATCTTCATGAACAAGGGCCTGACGATGCGCGGCGGCCAGACGCACGTGCAACGCTACCTGCAGCCGCTGCTGGGCAAGATCGAGTCCGGCGAGATCGACCCGTCGAGCATCATCACCCACCGCATGCCGCTGTCGGAGGGTCCCAAGGCATACGAGATGTTTCGCGACAAGACGGACGACTGCGTGAAGGTCGTGCTGACGCCGTAACTCCGGCCTACGCCGCGGCTTCCGCCGGTTGTGGGATGTCGCCGGTAAGGACGGGGTCGCCGGTCGCTCGCATGCGAGCTTCGAGCTTCGCCCGCAGGTCGGCGACGACGGCATCGTGGGTGCCGCGGTCGGCGAGGTTGTTCGCCTGCGTCGGATCGAAAAGCACGTCGTACAGCTGCTCCTCCGGCAAAGGCGTGTCTTCCCAGCCGGCGTCGAGGAGCACCTCACGCGAGACGCCGCCGTCGCAGCTATGGCGGTCAATCGGCTCCGGCTGGAACCGCCGGATGTAGCGATACCGCGGCGTGCGGACCGTCCGCTCGACCTCCTGCTTGCCGTGATACGTCACTTCGCCGAAGACCGCTTCGTGCACCGCGTCCGGATGCGCGTGCTTCGCCTCGTCGCGGAGCAACGGGGCGAGCGATCGGCCGACGGTGTCGCCGGGGCTGTCAGGCGTGCCGATGCCGAGCCAGTCGTCGTAGGTCGCGGCCAGATCGGTTTGGCCGACGAGGCTGTCGATGACGCGGCCGCCACGGAGGCCGAGAGCTTCCGGGCCACGCATCATCAGCAGGACGCCGGTGCCGTGATCGGTCAGGTTGCACTTCATTCGCGGGAACGCCACGCCGTGATCGGTCGTGATGACGACGATCGTGTTCTCCGCAAGCCCGGCCTCGTCGAGCGTCTTCAAGACATACCCGTGCAGCGAATCGAGCCGGCGGGCGCATTCGAGGTAGTCCGCCCAGTCGCGTCGCGTCACCGGATCGTCCGGCAGCGTCGCCGGCGGGCGGACGTACCGCGCGTCGCCGATCGGGGCCGACTCGCCCGTGTGCCACTGCACCTTGCGGCCGTGCCACTGCGGCTCGAGGCCGTCGGTCTTGTCCGTCCAGCCCGACCGGTGCGTCTCGCCGAAGCCGACGTCGAGGTAGAACGGCTTGTCCTTCGGCACCCGCTTCAGGAACTCGACCGCGCCCTCGGCCCGCTCGACGCCGCCCTTGCGGTTCGTCGGCAGTTGTTCCGCAAAGCCGAGCCGATCGCCTTCGTCGTCGCCCCAGGTCGTGACGTGCTGAAAGCCGCCGAGGACGGTGTGGTAGCTGGCGTCGTTGAATCGGCCGACGATGGTGTTCTGGGGCTCGTGCAGCGACCAGCCCTTGTGCGCGAGGCCGAACATGCCGACCTGGCTCGGCATGCGGCCGGTGTACAACGCGGCCCGGCTTGGCGAGCAGGTCGGGCAGGCGCAGAACGCCTGGCGAAAGGTGACGCCCTGCTCGGCGAAGCGTTGCAGGTTCGGCGTCGGCACCGCGTAGCCGTACGGCGAGATGTACCGGCCCGTGTCGTGCGAGTGCAGGTAGACGACGTTCGGCCGATCGGCGGGCATGACATGACCCTACCTTCGTCGCGTGGCGAAAGAGAACCTTACCTTTCACGACGGCGGCGTCTCGGCGGACGACCGCGCCCGCGTCACCGGCGGCCGCGGCGGCACGATCTGGCTGACCGGCCTG
>CAYQCT010000049.1:0-6085 GCA_964416015.1 uncultured Tepidisphaerales bacterium | reverse complement strand
CTCGGCCTCAATGCGGGCCTGACCTTCTCCGCCGAGGACCGCACGGAGAACATCCGCCGCGTCGGCGAAGTTGCCAAGCTGTTCGCTGACGCCGGGCTCGTCTGCGTCGTCTGTTTCATCAGCCCGTTCGCCGCCGACCGCGACAGGGCGCGGCAGATTCACGCCGACGCGGGCCTGGCGTTCGGCGAAATCTTCGTCGACTGTCCGCTCGACGAGGCGGAGCGACGCGACCCCAAGGGCCTGTACAAGAAGGCCCGCGCCGGCGAGATTGCGAGCTTTACCGGCATCAACGACCCGTACGAGCCGCCCGCGTCGCCGGAGCTGGTGCTGCGGACGGACCGGATGTCGCTCGAAGAAGAAGTCGCGGCGGTGCTGGACTTGCTGCGAAATATGAGCATCCTGTCGGCATGACCGCCGTTGCCGAGACTTCGACATCGACCACCCGCCGCCGCGGCCACCTCGACCAGCTCGAGGCCGAGAGCATCCACATCATCCGCGAAGTCGTCGCCGGCTGTGAGAAGCCGGTGATGCTCTTCAGCGTCGGCAAGGATTCAGCCGTCATGCTCCACCTGGCCCGCAAGGCGTTCGCGCCCGGCAATCCGCCCTTCCCGCTGATGCACGTGGACACGAGTCACAAGTTCAAAGACATGTACGCCTACCGCAATCGCATCGCGGAGGAATCGGGCATGGAGCTGATCGTCTGGCGGAACGAAGCGGCGCTGGAGGAAAAGAGCGAGGACGCCCAGTGCTGGAACTGCGGCGAATGTGCCGACCGCCTCAAGCGACAGGCGCTCGTAGAAGGCCTGCAACATCACGGCTTCGACGCGGCCTTCGGCGGAGCGCGTCGCGACGAGGAACGCAGCCGTGCCAAGGAACGCGTGCTTAGTTTCCGCGACAGCTTTCAACAGTGGGATCCGAAGAATCAACGTCCCGAACTATGGGATGCCTACAACACGCGACACGCCCCCGGCGAAAGCTTTCGCTGCTTCCCAATCAGCAATTGGACCGAACTCGACATCTGGGCCTACATTGCTCGCGAGGAAATCGACATCGTCCCCCTCTACTTCGCCGCCGAGCGGCCTGTGATCAAGCGGAGCGGCATGTACGTCTACGCCGGTGACAAGATCAAGCCGCAGGAAGGCGAGACGGTCGAGAACGTCAAGGTCCGCTTCCGCACGCTCGGCTGCCAGATTTGCACGGGCGCGGTAGAAAGCGATGCCGACACGCTCGACGCCGTCGTCGCCGAGGTCGCCGCGGCTCGCAACAGCGAGCGGCAAAATCGCGCGGTTGACAAAGACAAGGACGGCGGAATGGAAGAGAAAAAGAAAGACGGATACTTCTAGAAGCCGCTTGAACACGAGTAGAATGGGCCCCGGCCCACCGTCTGTCTCGAGCCGATCTTGCAAATCCCGACGGTGGGCCAGGGCCCACCCTACATTAGAAACGCGGTTCTCGCCCCTCGGGAGTTGTCTGGCGTTCTCAGGCCGCGACCGGCGCCTTGCGGCGGAGCGTGGCAGCGGTGACCTGGCCGTTATCGACGGCGTCAATCGTGACGTGGCAGCCGGCGAGGTCGACCTCGTCGCCGGCGTGGGGCCAGCGGTTGAGCTCGCGAGTCGCGTAGCCGCCGAGCGTGACGACCTCGCCGCGCTCGTCGCGTTCGGCCTTGCGGATCAGCTCCAGGTCGAGGCCGAGTCGCTCGCCGATTTCGCGGAGCGGAACCTCGCCGTCGGCGCTCCACGTCGTCGGCATCGCATCGTCGCCGGCAACTTCGACGCCCTCGCCCGGCACGTCGCACGCGACCGGCTCAAGCCGCCAGACCCGCTCGCCGGCGTCGAATTCGTCTTCGATGTCGCCGACGAGTTCCTCTAGAACGTCTTCGAGCGTGACCAGGCCCTGTGTGCTGCCGTACTCGTCGACGACGACGGCGATGTGGCTCTCGATCCGCCGCCCGCCCGGACCGACGAAGCCGCCGCTGACGCCCTGGAATGCGCTGAGCAAGCTATCGAGGGACTGCGTCTCCGGCACGAACGGCACGGGCCGCACCAGCGCCGCCAGGTCGAGTTCGCCGGCACCGATGACGTGCATGTCGCCGCCGGGCGCGTCGGGCAGCAACGCCTTGACCTGGTCGGGATGCTCCGGGTCGCTCGCCACGTGCAGCCGGCCCGGCACGAGGGCCATCGCGTTGAAGACGTCCCGCAGGTGCACGACGCCGACGACGTCGTCCGCGCCCTTCTCGCCGACGACCGGCAGCCGCGTGTACGGCGTCTTGCGGAGCGTCTTGAGCACGTCGGCGAACGGGTCGGCGAGCTTCAGGACGTGCATGTCCTTCCGCGGCGTCATGACCTGTCGCACCCGCACGTGCCCCAGCCGACCGGCGGCGGCGATCATGCGTTCCTGGCGTTCGTCGATGACCTTGCCGGTGCGGGCCATCGCGGCGAGCGTGGCGATCTCGTCGACGCTGACCTGCCCGCCTTCGCCGTGCCCGCCGCCGGAGTCGAAGGGCTTGTTGACGAACTTGACGGCCGCGAGGATCGGACTCATCAGCTTGACGAAGACCGCCATCGGCCTCGCCGTGAAGCCGGCGACGACGGTGTTGAACCGAACGCCCAGGCTCTTGGGCAGGATTTCGGTGAACTGCAGCATCAGCACGGTGAAGACCGCGCCGAACGCAAAGACCGGCCAGCCGCCGGCGTCGGGGTTGTATTCGCTGACGATCTTCTCGAACTCGGCCCCGGCGACCGTCGCGCCGACGGTGTGGGCGGCGGTGTTGAGGATCAGAATGACGCTGATAGGCCGATCGACGTCGGCCTTGAACTTCTGCCAGATCGCGCCCGCGGCGGGCTTGCGTCGCTTGAGCCCGGCCACGTCGCCCGGCGTCAGGCTCAGCAGCGTCGCCTCCATCAGCGAGCAGACCGCGCTGATCGACAGGGCAATGGTGACGGCAGCGAGAAAGAGCGCGAGGGTCATGATCGTCCGGTCGGCCGGGCGAACGTGCCCGGCGGCCGGCAGTGTACGACGACGGCCAAGCGTCGCCATCGCAGCGTGCCTTGACGCCGTAGCAGCGGCGGCTCGCCGCTGCCGTCCGTGCTGAGGGACGCTACCAGATGCAGAGGCAGCGGCGGGCCGCCGCTGCTACGTCCGAGTGCACGCTTCACGTTGGGTACTCCACCCGCATCAGCATCAGCCCGCACGCCGGCGCGGTCGGACCCGCCGCCTGCCGGTCCTTGGCCGCGAGAACGTCGGCCACCCACGCCGGCTCGCGATGCCCCGTGCCCACCCGCAGCAGCGTCCCGGCCAAGATGCGAATCTGGTTCCACAGGAAGCCCGTCCCGGCGACGTCGATCGCCACGTCCCTGCCGCTACGCGTCACGCGGCAACTCGTGATCGTGCGGACGGTCGACTCCCGCCCGTGCCCCGGCTTGGCGAAGCTGGCGAAGTCGTGCGTGCCGACGACGTGCCGCGCCGCCGCGTCCATCGCCTCGGCATCCAACGGCGGCCTGGGCACGAGCGGCAGCGACGCGTCGCCGGCGAAGACGTCGCGATCCCGCGGATCGCCGTTGAAGATGCGGTAGCAATACGCCTTGCCCGTGGCGTCGCGGATGGCGTCGAAGTCGTCGGGCACACGCTCGATCGCCCGCACCGCCACGTCCGCCGGCAGCTTCGCGTTGAGCGCCCGCAACAGATTCTCCGGCAGGATCGTCTCGCGGCTCGTGTCGAAATGCGCCGCCTGCCCGGCCGCGTGCACGCCGGCGTCGGTTCGACTCGCGCCGACGATCGTGACGGGATGGTTGACGATCCGCTGCAACGCCAGCCGCAGCACGTTTTGGACTGTCGGCAACTCTGCCGCACCCGTGTCGTCGCCTGCCACGAGCTGCCGTTGCCACCCGTGGTAGGCCGTCCCGCGGTAGGCGACGGTGAGGCGGTACCGCACGCGGCAGACTACGGAGAAACGCAAAGACGCGGGAGAAACGCAAAGACGCAAAGGGGCAAAGTCAGAGCAAAGGCCGGAGGGGAAAGGAGGTGGACGCTGCACCTCCGAACGCGTCGCCTCGCGACGGGCACATGGCCGAAGAGGACTCCACCTCAATCTCCCTCTCCTTTGCTCCGGCTTTGCACCTTTGCGTCTTTGCGTTTCTCCGCATCTGAACGACCAACGAACACCACGAGATACCCTGCGTCATGCCCGACCTGCCCCGTCGTCGTCTCGGCAAGACCGGCCTGGACGTCTCCGTCCTCGGCTACGGCGCCGCGCCCGCTGCCTTCTTGAAGGAAGACGCCGAACGTGTCCGCGACCTCGTCTTTTCCCTGCTCGATCAAGGCGTCAACCTCATCGACACCGCCACCGCCTACCCCGGCGGCCATGCCTTCGTCGGCGACCATCTGTCCCCGCGTCGCGACGACTTCGTCCTCGTCAGCAAGGTCGGCCGCAGCGGCAATCCGGCCAGCTTCGAGCCGGACAAGATTCACAAGCAGGTCGACGACGCCTTGAAATTCATGAAGACCGACCGGGTCGACGTGATGCTATTGCACACGCCGCCGACGGACGTGATCGAAGCCGACGAGGCCTTGGGCGCGTTGGTTGAATGCCGCGAGGCCGGGAAGGTCGTGCACTGCGGCTTCAGCGGCGACAACGCCGACGCCGCGTTTTGCTGCCGGTTGCCGGACATCGCGGTCGTCGAGTGCAGCCTTAACGTCGCCGACCAGGCCAACGTCGAGGCGGTCCTGCCACTGGCGAAGCGTCATGACGTCGGCCTCATTGTCAAGCGGCCGATCGCCAACGCCGCGTGGAAGGACCTCGACGAGCAACGCGGCATGTACCAGAAGTACGCTGCGACCTACACCGAGCGCCTCGCCAAGATGGACCTCGACCCGCAGCAGTTCGGCCTGACCTGGCCCGAGCTGGCGCTGCGCTGGACGCTGATGCAGGACGGCGTCACGACCGCCATCGTCGGCACGACGAACCCGGACAACGCCGCCAAGAACCTCGCCATCGCCCACGCCGACCCGCTGCCGAACGACGTCGCCGACGCGGTTCAGCAGGCCTTCGCCAAGGCGTCGGACGAGTCGTGGACGGGGCAGACGTAAGCGATAGCCGGGAGAAACGCAAAGAGGCAAAGCCGGAGCAAAGCAGAAGGAGAAGGAAGTGGAGTCCGGGTTCGTCACATGCCCTTCGCGAGGCAACGCAATCGCAGGTGCAGCGGCCACCCTCTTCCCCCTCCGGCCTTTGCTCCGACTTTGCCCCTTTGCGTCTTTGCGTTTCTGTCCGGTTGCCGCGACCCGCAAGCCGGTTAGAATCCCTACCCACCGCCGGAGAGGTGGCCGAGTGGCTTAAGGCAACGCTTTGCTAAAGCGTCGTACGGGTCAAACCGTACCGGAGGTTCGAATCCTCTCCTCTCCGCTCCGCAGGCCTCGCATGCTGGTGCGAGGCCTTCGGTTCGACCTTGTGGCCGGTTGTAGTTCAGCACGTGGCGCTCGTGAAAGGCGCGGGCGCCGTGGCCGGTTGCGTGCGTTTTCTGTTACGTTCAGGTCGGACGCAGCTGTGCTGTCTTCACGTCATACACGTAGCGGCCGATCGTGCCGTTGCGGATGCGATCGACAGCCTCCTCGATGATCGGCAGCGGCACCAGGAACCACTCGCGCGGCTCGACGGCTTCGCCGAAGCGGTCCTTGAGTTCCACGTCGAGCCGGGCGTCGGCGAAAACCCTGTGGAGGACGCTCTCCAGCTTGGAGGCACCCAGGTTCGCGAGCGGGAAGCTCTCGACGAGCTCGGCGTCGGCGAGCAGGAACGTCGCATCCTTCTTCGCCCCGGCGACCCGCTTCTTCGGGTCGCCCTTCGTCACGCCGATCTTGTGCAGCACGTCGCGGTGCTCGGCGATGAACGGGTGGTCGCTGAGGCTGCGGGCGATGTAGATGGTGCCCGAGGCGGCGTCGCCTGCTTCGAGCGTGCCGCCGAAAAGCGGGCCGACTTGGTCGTCGGGCGGCAGGATGCGTCGGCTGGCCTCGTCCTTGTTGAGGGCGCGGCGGAGCGAGCGCATGAGCATGTCGCTCTCGGTGCCGTTGTCGAAGATGACGCGGAGCCGGCGGT
>CAYQCT010000048.1:18105-19496 GCA_964416015.1 uncultured Tepidisphaerales bacterium | reverse complement strand
CGGGCCACAATTCCGGCGTGCTGCACAGCGGCATCTACTACAAGCCGGGCAGCCTCAAGGCCGTCAACTGTCGTCGCGGCAAGGCGATGATGGAGGAGTTCTGCCGCGACAAGGGCATCAGCCACGAGCTTTGCGGCAAAGTCATCGTCGCCCTCTCCGACGACGACCTCGGCCCGCTCGAGACCATCTACGACCGCGGTCAGCAGAACGGTGTCAACTGCGAAGTCATCGGGCCCGAACGCCTTCGCGAGCTCGAACCGCACGTCGCCGGCATCAAGGGCATCCACGTGCCGGAGTCCGGCATCGTCAACTACCGCGAGGTCTGCGAACGGTTCGCCGAGAAGGTCCGCGAGGCCGGCAGTGACCTGCTGTTCAATGCCGCCGTGCTCGACGTGCTGCCGCGGGAGAACGGGCTGGTCGTCGAAACCAAAGCGGGCGACGTCGCCTGCGACTACCTCATCAACTGCGGCGGCCTGCATAGCGACCGCATCACGCAGCTCACCGGCCAACGCCCGCCGGTGAAAATCATCCCGTTCCGCGGCGAATACTTCGAGCTCAAGCCGCACGCGCGCAGCCTCGTCAAGAACCTGATCTACCCGACGCCGGACCCGGCGTTCCCGTTTCTGGGCGTGCACTTCACCCGCATGATCGACGCCGACCAGCACGGCCACCACATCGAGTGCGGCCCGAACGCCGTGCTCGCGTACAAGCGCGAGGGCTACAGCAAACTTGGCATCAACCCGGCGGACCTCCTCGAGACGCTGACGTACCCGGCGTTCTGGAAGATGGCCGCCAACTACTGGCGGACCGGCGTCGGCGAGATGTGGCGGAGCCTGAGCAAGAAGGCCTTCGTGAAGGCCCTGCAGCGACTCGTCCCCGAAATCACCGCCGACGACCTCGTCGCCGCTCCGGCCGGTGTTCGCGCGCAGGCGCTTTCACCCGACGGCAAGCTGCTCGATGACTTTGCTCTCAGCGAAGGCGAACGCGTCGTCAACGTCCTGAACGCCCCCTCTCCTGCGGCGACGGCGAGCCTTGCGATCGGCGATACGATCGTCGACCGCCTCGCGACGCGGTTCTGAAACAACGGCAAGCGTCGGCAGTAACATCGCGTATGCGGACGCTCCTCACGCTCGCGGTCTTCCTCGTCGCCCTCGCCGCCGCCACGCTGGTCGCGCGAGGCGGCGCGGCTGCGGAGACGGTCGTGCCGCCGACACCGGCGGAGGTGCTCGCTCCGCACGCCGGCCAGCCTGAGGCGAAGGTCGTCCTCGCCGGCGGGTGTTTTTGGTGTACGGAGCTGGGCATGGAAGCGGTCCGCGGCGTGAGCACCGTCGTCAGCGGCTACGCCGGCGGGTCCCCCGACGACGCCAACTACGAAGCCGTCGCCAACGGTC
>CAYQCT010000048.1:0-18095 GCA_964416015.1 uncultured Tepidisphaerales bacterium | reverse complement strand
CGCACCGACCATGCCGAAGCGATCGAGGTCACCTACGACCCGTCACAGATCACACTCGGCGAGATTCTGCAGGCCTTCTTCGTCATCCACGACCCGACGCAGCTCAACCGCCAGACGCCCGACGTTGGTCGGCAGTATCGGACCGCCCTCTTCTACGCCGACGACGCCGAGAAGCAGGCGATGCGATCCTACCTCGACCAACTCCAGCAGGCCTACGGCGAGACAAAGGTCGTCACCACGCTCGAGTCGCTGACGCAGTTCCACCGGGCCGAGGAGTACCACCAGGACTTCGTCGCCAAGAACCCGAACCACCCGTACGTCGTCCGCTGGGCCTACGCGAAGCCGGCGAAGCTTCGGGAGCACCTGCCGGAGCTGGCGAAATCGGCTTCGCCTTAAGCATGCAGCGACGTCGGTCGATGCACGGTCGGACCCGAGCGGCACGCCGCCGCCGCGTCCGCCCAGACCATGCTCGCCGCCCCACCCGCTCCGACAACTGCCCCGACGACGCCCGCGGGCAAGATCGATCCAAAGCTGATCGCGCCGTTCATTACGAGCGTCCGCAGCGTCTTCAGCACGATGGTCGGCGTCGAGATCGAGATCGACCGCCCACGCCTCAAGGCCACGCCCGCCGCCGCGTACGACGTCAGCGCGATCATGCAACTTGGCGGTGACCTCGTCGGCGTTGTCGTCCTCAGCTTTGAAGAACAGACGGCCCGGGCGCTCGTCGAAGCCTTCGCCGGTATGCCGCTCGAAGACGAAGACTTCGCCGACGCCGTCGGCGAGCTCGGCAACATGGTCGCCGGCGCCGCCAAAGGCGCGTTGAACTGCAACGCCAGCCTCGGCATCCCCAGCGTCATCCTCGGCCACGGCCACCAGGTCGCCCGACTCAAGGACGTGCCGTGCATCGAAGTCCCGTGCTCCGCCCCGTCAGGCCGCTTCGCCGTCGAAGTCTGTCTCAAGAACAACGCTTGAACCCGCTGTACCCGTAGATCCTCCCAATGAACATTCTTCTCGTCGACGACTCCAAGACCATGCGGAACATTCAACAGAAGGTGCTCGCCGAGATGGGCGATGTCACCTTCGCCGAAGCCGCCGATGGCGTGGAAGCTTTGAAGATTCTCCAGTCCGGAGCGACCTTCGACCTCGTGCTGGTCGATTGGAACATGCCGAACATGAATGGCCACGAGCTAGTCAACAAGGTCCGCGCGACCGACAAGACGACGCCGCTCGTCATGTGCACAACCGAGGCGGAAAAGAGCCGCGTGGTCGAAGCCATCAAGGCCGGCGTAAACAACTACGTGATCAAGCCCTTCACGCCGCAAAGCCTGATGGAGAAGGTCAATGCAACTCTTGCCAAAGCAAAAGCTGCGTAGCTTCGCACGCTTTCTATCGAATGAAGAACGCCCCGGCACATCGTGCCGAGGCGTCGCTTTGCTAGAGCACGCTTGCTGCCGCGACTATCGGTAGAACTCGATGATCAAGTTCATGTTGACCTCGAACGGCACGTCCGCCGGGGCCGGAAGCGCCTGCACCTTTGCGACAAGGCCGTTCGGGTTGAAGTCGATCCACGACGGCACCTCGAGGCCCGCCATCGACTCCATGTTTTCGCGAACCAGCGGCTTGGCCTTCTCCTTGAACGTGATCTCCATGCCCGGCTCTGCGACGTAGCTGGGGATGTCGACCTTCTTGCCGTTCACGAGGACGTGGCCGTGGTTCACCATCTGCCGCGAGGCCCAGATCGTGCGGGCGGCACCAATTCGCCGAACGACGTTGTCCAGCCTCTGCTCGAGTTTCTGGATGAAGACCGTCGCGGTGTTGCCCTTGCTGCGGCGGGCGGCGTCGAGGGTGCGGCGGAACTGCTTCTCGAGGACGCCGTAGTGGTAGCGGAGCTTCTGCTTCTCGACGAGGCGGATGCCGTACTCGGTGTTGCGGCGGCCGCGGAAGCCGTGGACGCCGGGGAGCTGGAGCTCCTTGCCGGTGTGCTTCGGAATGTCCGCGATCGGGACGCCGACGCGGCGGGAAAGTCGGACTTTGGGGCCGGTGTAGCGGGCCATGCAGTGTTTCCTTACGAACCAGTCACCGAAGCGGGCGTGGCGGCGGCAGCCCCGCGACGGGCGGACGACGACTGACACGCGGAAACGCCGGGAGATCGGCGTGGCTTCGGGCACGCCGCCGACGGAACAGGACCGGCGCAAGCCGGTGTCGCGGGCGAGCAGCGTAGGCAGATGAACAGCTCAGGCGTCGGGAAGATCCGCCCGCAGCACCACCTCGCTCCGGCCCCCAACCGCCGATCCGCCGGCCGGCTCCCGCGTGACCACGACGGCCGCGCCACGCTCGACCGGCAACTTTGCCCGGATCTGCAGCGTCGTCACGTTGCCGGTCGACCCACAGGACGCGGGCTCGATGTTGAACAATCCACAGTCGACCCAGGCCGCGTCGTCCGGCCGGCCAGCGTCAAGAATCCACGCTTGGTACTGCGTCGACGCGGGATCGTTCGCCGGCAGGCCAACGATTTGCAGCAGGCCCGCGTTGTGCCGGCCGCTCCAGACGAACGTTGCACCGGCTTCGTCGCCTTCGGCCGGTGGCGACTCCGTGAAGGACGCCTGATCGCCCGCCGCCGGGCTTGACAGCCAGACACGGACGGCCTCGGCATCGCGAGCGAGACGGTAAGAAGCGGTCGAATCCGTCCCACCGACCGACCGCACGGGGCCGTGCGCCAATAGAGGACCAATATCAACGGTATCGCCGCGACTTTGGTACGCGATGCCGGCCGCGAGAAGGAGCGAGACAGCGGCCGCGACGAACCCGATGATCGACATCGTCCGCCAGGAAAACGCCGCGGGCCGGTGAAACGCGAGCGTCGACGTTGCCGCAGCGGCCCGTCGCAGGGTCGCGGGCATCTCGCTCGACGAAGCGGGCGAAACGGCGGCCAGGACACGATCACGCTGTCTCGGCTCGACGGACGGCTGAGGCGACGCCTCCCGTTCCCACGCCAGCAGCGGCAGCGACGAGGCCGTGGCAAAGGCCTGCCACTCCGCCGCCGCCTCGGCAGGGAGAACCCGCTGCAGCCGTTGCCATTCGTCCTGCTCTGCCGGCTCCAACGCGTCGATGCCGCCGAGCATCACGTCCGCCGTCAGCTCCCGCAACCGCAGCCGAAGCCCTGCGGCGACAACGAGCGGATCCTCCGCCACGGCCTCCGCCGCGTGCGCCACAGCGGACGGCGCAGCCGGACGCCGCGGGCGCTCCGCTCGCGGCAGGACGGGCTGGACGGCAGGCAAAGGCACGGATGGCTGAGTCACGCGAAGCGGCGACCCGAGTCGCACTCAGCTGTGCATTCGACAGGCAAGCCGCGGCAGATTCGCCCAATCGTGTGGCACTTCGCGACCATTTGCCGCGACGGGCGTCAGGCCTCATCGGCATCACCCAGCTGCTCGCGCAGTCGGATGAGGCCGCGGCGGGCGTGCGTCTTGATCGTGCCGAGCGGCATGCCGAGCGCTTCTGCAATCTCGGGATAGCTCTTGCCGTCAAAGATGCTCATGCGGATCACGCGACGCTGCTCACGCGACAGGGACTGCATCGCCTCAACCGCCTGCGTCGCATCATCTTGCAGCTGCGTCAGCTCGAGCGGATCGTCCGTTGCGTCATCCCGCGTGTGTTGCTGATGAGCCAGGTCGTCCATTGCTTCACGACGTCGTTTCGTACGACGCAGCCGATCGATCAGACGCCGGCGGGCCACCGTCATCACGAATGTCCACTCGCCGGCCGCGTCCGCGTCGTACCGACTCGCGTGCCGCCAAAGCTCGACGAACACGTCCTGCGCCGCATCCTCGGCCTCGCCGGCATCGATATAGATCCGCCGCGCCATCGACCAAATGGTCGACCCGTACCGATCCAATACGGCCTCGACAGCACCCGCCTCGCCTGCCGCGACCCGCGGCAGCAGCGGCACGGCTCGCGTCGCGCTCTGCGGGGCCTGCGACGGGACGGATGACGCGGACGTCGCCGCTCTTCGCGACGTCCACGGTAACCATCCGAGCCGTATCGCGGCCGTACGCATAACGGGAGGTGAACGATCGAGTGAAACGGTTCAGGACGAACCGGCGTCGACGGGGTCGCCGACCCGATGAAGATACGACGGCCGGCGGGATGCTGTCAACCCTGTTTCAACATAGGTCCGGCCGCAGCTGTCGCACTCAGTTGTCGGTGCACATGCAACATTCATTTGCCGGTCGGCGAGTTCGGAGGTAGCCTGCGGGCGGGATGAAGATGTATCAGCGTGGAGACATGTCGGGCCTTCGCCATCGAGTTGTCGCGGCTGCAAGCGTGCTTGCGGCGTTTCTTGTCGCCATCACCTCATTCGTCGCCTTCGCCGTCGCGGCCGAGCGAAGTCGGCAGCATCAGGTCGTCGATTTTTCTCTGCACAACGTCGCGGGCGACCGCGTCTCGCTCACGGAGCTGCGGGCGGACGGGGATGTTCTCCTTCTTTTCGGTGCCGATTTGCGGACACAGACGGACTGGTCGGCCCTCGACAGCAGCTGGTCGACGGACCTGGGCCACGTGGTCGCCGTAACACAGAGCGATGCCCTGCCCGCGGTCGACGCCGTCGCCGCGGCAGCCGCGTGCGATGCGACGATCTTGCGGGACCCGGCCCGTGTCGCCGCCAAGTCGCTCGCCGTCCCGCAGCAGCCCGGCGTCTACGCCGTCCTGATTGCCGCGGACGGCACCGAACGCCGCCGCGGCCTGCTGCTGGCGGACGCGAGGCGGTAGTTCAGCCGCGCTGCCGCAGCTTGTCGATCTGCGCGACGTAGGCCGGCATGTTAAACTTGCGGTCGAGCCCCTTCTGGTTCATGTAGCGAACTTTGCCGAAGATGGCACGCTCTGTCCACGGGCGGTCGTGGAGGCCGAAGATCCAGGCCACGTTGCTGTAGCTGTTGGGGTCGCGGCCGTCGAGGAAGTACTTGTTGTTGAGGTACAGCGTCGTCTCGTAGGCGTACTGCGGCGTGTTGCTCCACTCGAGAATCTTCTTGCCCCAATACATTCGCATGTAATTGTGCATGAAGCCCGTCAGCTTCATCTGATCCATCGCAGCGTTCCAGTACTCGTCCTTCGTCTCGGCATCTTCGAGCTGCTTACGCGTGTAGTGCGTCTCGCGATTATCCGCCTTATGCTCGGCGAGCGTCTTCTTCGCCCAGTCCGGTAGGCACGCGTACTTGTCATAGTTCGGCTCGAACCAGACAAAGTTCTTTGCGAGCTCGCGGCGGATAATGATTTCTTCCAGGTAACTCTTCGTGTCGTCGCCCGCCGCCGCGTCGCGGACGGCGAGCGAAACTTCGAGCGGCGAGATCTGCCCGAAGTGCAGGTACGGGCTCATGTAGCTGTGCTTGTCCTGCGACGGCTCATTCCGTTCATCGGCGTAACCGTCAAGCTTGTCTGCCAGAAACCGCTGCAACAGGTCGGCCGCTACGTCTTCGCCGCCGATGAAGTCAGCAACGCGGGCAACGGCGCGATCGATGTCGAGTGCCGCGAGCGCGGTGTCCACATCGGCCGCATCGAGCTCTCCGTTCAGACCCAGATCAAGGCCCGACTTCTTGACCTTGGTCGGCTCGACAGGCACCAGGTACTCGCCCCACAACTTGTGAATCTTCGGCCGTAAGGTTCTCGCGGCAAACTCACGTTTGTCGCTCGCTTCTTCGACAGGCACGACGACGCCCGACTCGACCATCGTCAGCCGACACTCGATCACATCCGCCGCCTTGTCCCGCCACCGTCGGCACGGCCGGACATAGCCCATGTCGACGACCACCTCGGCGGCGTCTTTCGCCCACTTCGTCGCGACATCGCCCGGCTCGCCACGGTCGAAGACGAAGGCGATCCTTCGCTTCTTCAGGTTCTTCGCGACGTCCCGCAGGCCCTCGAGCATAAACGCGTAGTGCCGCTCGTTCGCTTCCGGATACCCGTCGGTCAGCCCGAAGCAACAGACCACCGGCAGCCCGGCCTCGTTGGCCCGCTCGATCGCCAGCTCCAACGCGTGGTTGCCCCGCGTTCGCTGCGCCGCCTGCATCCAGTACAAGACGTACTTGCCGTTCGGCCGGACGTCGTGATCACTCAAGTTTCGAACCCGCGTCGGCTGAATCATAAGCCGAAGGTACGGCGAGCGGCCGGCGAACGGAACCCGCACAACGCCCTACGCTATCTTCTTCTTCGGCACGTCTTTCACCTCGACTACGCGAAGAATCTTCTCGCCGACGTGAAGCTCCGAAACGTGCTCGAAACCGGCCGCCGCTACCTCCTGCACGAGGTAGCCGACGACGTACTCCTCCGCCGTTTGCAGCTCCAAATCACCGTTCTTGTTCATCTCGCGAACAGCGCGTCGGACCACCTTCCATAGCGGCGTCTTCTCAAGGTGCTTGTACGGGTGCTGAGTGCTCACGACTTGCCTTTGTTCTTTGGGCCGCCCGGCCAGATCTGCCGACCGTTGAGGTCTATCTCCTTCACCTTTCGACCACCTTCGTCGCTGACGTCCCAGTGATCCTTGTGAAGACGATCGAGCCTCCAAACCAGCCGATCCGGATCACGATACCCCTGCCCACGCGGCAACTTCGCCCAGTGTTGCGGATCGAAGCCGGGCGGGACGTGTGACGGCACCGTTGCGGCAACTTACTCCACCGTCACGCTCTTCGCCAGGTTCCGCGGCTTGTCGACGTTGCAGCCGCGCAGCACCGCCGCGTGGTACGCCAAGAGCTGCAACGGCACCACCGTCAGCAGCGGCTGCAGAGATTCGGGGACGTCGGGAACTTCGATAACGTGGTCGCTGTAGCGGGTGATGTTCGTGTCGCCTTGCGTCGCGACTGCGATGATGCGACCGCCACGGGCGCGGACTTCTTCGATATTGCTGATGACCTTCTCGTATTGACTGCCCTTGGTTGCGATGAAGACAACCGGCATGCCCTGCGAAATAAGCGCGATCGGCCCGTGCTTCATCTCGGCGGCGGGCATGCCTTCGGCGTGGATATAGCTGATCTCCTTCAGCTTCAATGCACCTTCCAACGCAATCGGGTAGTTGTAGCCGCGGCCCAAGAACAGCCAGTTCTCTCGATTGCAGAATTCGTCGGCCACCGTCTTGATGAAGTCGCTCTGCTCCAGAATCGTCTCCATCTGCGACGGAATCCGATTCAACGCGGCGATGAGCTGCGAGCACTCCGATTGCCCCATGAACCGCCGCCTGCCGAGGAAAATACTCATCATGGTGAGCACTGCACACTGCGTCGTAAACGCTTTCGTGCTCGCGACGCCAATTTCAGGACCGGCGTGGAGGTAGACGCCGCAGTCAGTTTCGCGGGCGATCGTGCTGCCGACGGCGTTGACGATTCCCATGGCGAGGGCACCTTTGATCTGTGCTTCCCGCAATGCAGAAAGCGTGTCGGCCGTCTCGCCGGATTGGCTGATGGCGACGACGACGGTGTCGTCCTCGACGAGCGGGTTTCGATAGCGGAATTCACTGGCGTAGGTGCATTCTGTGACGACTTTCGCCAGATCTTCCATCAAGTAGTCGCCGACCAGGCCGGCGTGCCAGGCGGTGCCTTGGCCGGTGAGGATGAACCGTTTGGCCCGTGCCATCTGTCGGGCGTGACTCGCGAGGCCGCCGAGAACGATGCGGCCTTCGCGTTCGTCGCACCGGCCGCGAAGGCAGTTCCGCACGCTGTCGGGCTGCTCGAAGATTTCCTTGAGCATGTAGTGCGGATACCCGCCGAGCTCGTATTCCTCGAGGCTCGTTTCGAGCTGTTCGATGACCGGACTCACCGGCGCGTCATCGATCGTGAACGTGCGGAACGCGTCCGGCCGCAGCAACGCCATCTCGTTGTCGTTCAGGTAGATGACGCGGCTCGTGTGCTCGACGATGGCCGCGGCGTCGCTGGCGACGACGTACTCGCCCTCGCCGACGCCGATGATCAGCGGCGAGCCTTTGCGGGCCACGACCAGCGTCTCCGGCTCGTCGGAGCTGACAACGGCGATGCCGTAGGTGCCGTCGACTTCGTGCAACGCCGCCTGCACCGCCCGACGGAGCAGCGACGCGTCTTCGCCTGCCGTCGTGCCGTTGGCCTCGGCCGTCTCCGCTTTCAGCTCGTCGTAGACGTGGCCGACGAGGGTCGCGAGAACTTCCGTGTCGGTCTCACTCTCGAAGGTGTGGCCCTTTCCGGCGAGGTACTTCTTGAGGGCGTTGTAGTTTTCGATGATCCCGTTGTGGACCAGGGCGATCTTGCCGGTGTCGCTGCGGTGCGGGTGAGCGTTGGCCTGCGTCGCAGCGCCGTGGGTCGCCCAACGCGTGTGCGCCATACCGACGCGGGCAGCGGGTGGCAAGGGTTCGCCGCGTTCTTCGTGGCGTTTGATTTCCTGTTCGAGCACGCTGATGCGGCCGACGCTGCGGCGGACGTGCATCGCCCCGTCGCCCCCAACGACGGCCACGCCGGCCGAGTCGTAGCCGCGGTACTCGAGGCGTTTGAGGCCTTCGATCAGAACCGGCTGCGCGATGCGCCGGCCGACGTACGCGACAATGCCACACATGCCCGGCAGCCTACCCGGTCCACGCCGCCGCGGCACATCACGGCTCGCGGCCTTCCAGCAACTCCGTCGCCCGACGGACGGCTTCGGGCATCGCATCGGCGACGGCGTCGTAGTCGACGGCCATCGCGCGGATGCCGCCCTGCTCGACCGGCGTGCGGGTGCTGGCCAGGACGAAGCCGGCATCGACCAGTGTTTCCTCCAGCTCGGGCGACGAGAGGAAGTCGGCGAGCATCTTCGCCGCGTCACTCGGCTCGGCCTTTGCGACGAGGGCGACCGTCGTCGGGATCGTCAGCGTGCCGATCTGGCCGTCGCCTTGATCAGGCAAAATCATGCGAAGCGTGTACTGACGCTGGCGGTTGATCGCGGCGATGTCATCGTTGTCGGTCAGGGCGACGATGTTGGTGTTGCTCGGGGCATCGGCCGCGGCACGGGCGGCGGGGCCGTTGCCGGAGACGACGGTCGCGATGCCGGCAAGTTCGCGGAACAACGCGTCGGCCTCGGCCTCGCCGAGGAGCGTGTAGAGCGCTGCCACGTGCCCGCCGGTCGTGCCGGCCGTCGGGCGTGCGATGGCAAGCTGGAACTTGTATGGGCCTTCGGGTGAGGCGAGCGTGCGGATCGACTGCAACGCCGGGTCGTACTCCGGCAGCGGTGAGGAATTGGGGCCGAAGTTCGTGCGTGGGTCGTAGATCGCCAACGCGCGTGCCCGCAGGCCGTTGCCGATCCAGAGACCGTCGGTGTCGCGGTACTGCTTCAACACCTTGCCCGCCATCGGCCAGTCGTGCGAGACGAACAGGCCTTCGCGGGCCAAGCGAACCGTGTGGAACGGTTCGTTGCCCCAGAAGACGTCGGCGACCGGCCGGTCCTTCTCGGCACGCAGCCGCTCGGCGAGACCGACGCTTTTGGTCGCCTCGGCGTCCGTGACGAGACGCACCTCGATGCCCGTCTCGGCCTCGAAGGCGGCGACGATCGGCTCGCTGTAGGCGGCGTCGACACTCGTATAGAGCGTTACCGACTCACGCTCCTCGCCGCCGCATCCGGCGAGGCCGATCAGGACTAGCAGGGTCGCAAGCAGTCGTGGCATGTGGTCGAGTATGCCCTCACCCGGCGAAGGTTGCACCGGCGCCGTCGAGCAAGGCGCGGGCCTTGTCGAGCGTCTCCTGGTACTCCGCCGCCGGCTCGCTGTCGGCGACGATGCCGCCGCCGACCGGCACGTGCAGGACGCCGTCGACGAGCGTCGCGGTGCGGATGGCGACGTTCATCAACATTGACCCGTCCGCATCGAGTCGGCACAGGCTCCCGCAGTAGACGCCGCGGCCGACCGGCTCGAGCTCGTCGATGATCTGCATCGCCCGGACCTTCGGCGCGCCCGTCACGCTGCCCGGCGGGAACGTCGCGGCCAGCAGTTCGACCAGGCCGACGTCGTCGCGAAGCTGCCCCTCGACCGTCGCGGCGGCGTGGTGGACCGTCGGGTGCGACTCGACGGTCCGCGGTGACGCGACGGTGACGCTGCCCGTCTCAGAGACGCGGCCCAGGTCGTTGCGCATGAGGTCGACGATCATGTTCAGCTCGGCCGCGTCCTTCGCGCTCGCCGCCAGCTCGTCCGCCAGGCCGACGCCGCGGGGGCGAGTACCCTTGATCGGACGCGTCTCGATGCGGCGGTCCGGCGTGACGCGGAGGAAGAGTTCGGGCGAATTGCTGACAATGCTCGCGCTTGGCAGCTCGATCAGGCCGCCGAAGGTCGCGGGCGTGGTGTGCAGCAGGCGTTCGTAGAGTTGGTCGCCGCTGCCGGCGTACGGGACGGCAAGGCGTTGGCTGAGGTTGATCTGGAACGCATCGCCGGCCTCGATGTAGCGGATGCATCTCGCGACGGCGGCCTCGAAGGCGGCGCGGGTGAAGCTGGAAGAAACCGCGGCAGCTGGCACCGCAGCGACTTCCCCGCGGCCGGACGGCGGCATCACGAGCGGGTCGACGCGCCCGAACGCGTACAGCGGGGTCTTGACGTCCACGGCCTCCTCTCGCACCCGTGCCGTCGGCTCGAAGAGTCGGCCCAATTCGTAGCCGAGGAAACCGGCCCACGTCTCGCCGCGGCGGCGACGGTCGAGCCATCGCAGGCCCGCGACGGCATCATCGAAATGCTCGACCGAAGGCCCGCGGTCGGTGAACCGCGTCCCGTCGGCGTCGCTGATCAGGATCGCCTGCGTCGCCTGCTTGGCCAGCGTCCAGGCCGGCTGCGTCGGGCTGTCGAAGCGGATCCGCAACCTGCCTCAGCCTACTGCCGCGACGCCGCCGCCGGTTCAGTAGTTGACGACGGCATGCACGTCGACGCCCGGCAGCTTGGCCCGGCCCTCGAGCGCGTCCAGCTCGATCAGCACCGCCGCCGAGACGACTTCGCCGCCGAGCTCGCGGACGAGTTCGACGCACGCCTGCATCGTGCCGCCGGTCGCCAGAACGTCGTCGCAGATGAGCACGCGTTGGCCCGGCACGATGCCGTCGGCGTGCATTTCGAGCGTGTTCGTGCCGTACTCGAGCGCGTAGTCGCGGCTCTTTCGGGCCCGCGGCAGCTTGCCCGGCTTGCGGACCAACCCGAAGCCGGCCGACAGGCAGCAGGCGACCGCGGTGCCGAAGATGAAGCCACGGCTCTCGGCCCCGATGACCAGGTCGATCCCCTTGCCGCGGAACGGGTTGGCCATCAGCTCGACCGACAACGCGAGGCCCGCCGGGTCGGCCAGCAGCGGCGTGATGTCGCGGAAGGTCACGCCCGGCTCGGGAAAGTCGGGCACGTCGTGGATCAGCGACTTGAGCCGGGCAACAGGATCGGTCATGGCGGCGGCGAGCGTAGCGGTACGATGCGGCCGATGAGGCAAGCAGTGGATCCCGCCTCGCAACAGACCGTCGGCGTCATCGTGCCCGTCCGCAACGGCGAGCGGTACCTGTCCCAAACGCTCGCCGCCGTCGAGGCACAGACCCACGCCGAGTGGGTCGGCATCGTGATGGTGAACGACTCGAACGACCGCACAGCTGAAATCGCCGAGGAGCACGCGGCAGCGGACGCGCGGTGGCAGGTGTTGCACGCAACCGAAGCCGGCGTCAGCCGGGCACGCAACGCAGGCCGCGCCGCGTTGCAGCGGCGGCTGGGCGATCGGCTCGGCTACGTCTGGTGGCTCGACGCCGACGACCTGCCGCGGGAGGATCTGGCCGAGAAGCTCATTGCGACGCTGCAACAGCATCCCAATTCGCCGGCAGCACACGCGGCCGTCTCCTTCATCGACGGCGACGACGCGGATGTCGCGCTCGACGACGTGTTGCGGGCGCGGCTCGTGCGTCGCGTGCGCTCCGGCCGGCAGCTCCGCGAGTTGCGGACGGACGAGCCAACGACACGGGCGGCATTGGCGACGTGGCCTTGCGTCGTAACGCCGGGCGTCGTCCTGGCGCGGGCGTCGGCGGTGGCGGAGCTGGCGTGGAACACGCAGCTGCCGATCGGCGAGGACACGGAGTTTTGGTTCCGCGTCGCCCGGCGTGGCGGGTTGGCGTACGTCGACGAGCCGTTGCTGCGCTACCGCCTACACGCGGGTTCGGCCGGGCAGAGTTCGTCCCGCGCCCGGCGGCGACTGGCCGCCGTCCGTGCCTTGATCGCGGCCTGCGGCGATGCCGACGAACGTCGCAGCGTTCGCCGGAGCTACCGCCTCATGCAACGCCGTCTCGGCCGACAACGTCTCGCCGAAGCGGCCAGGCTTGCCGCCCGGGGACGAGTCCTGCCGTCGGGTAAGCGGGCGAGCAACGCGGCCGTGAACCTGGTGCTGGGCACTGTGCCGGTCGTCTGATCAAGCAGAGCGATTAAGCCCTCGATGTACCCGGTAGCCGCCGCTTAACGAGCGGGGTCGGGTTCCGGAGTCCGACCCCCGCTCGCTGAGCGGCGGCTACCTGATCTTGCATTCCCGCTCGATCGACGCCCCCTCTCTGCACCCGACGTTGCTAGGTGTTGGCGCAAAGTGCGGCCCGAATCCCACCGATGCACCGGGCGGAGGCGGTTCGTTTGACCGCCCGACCCTGGCCGCTCCTGCGGTCGTTCGACCCCGACCGTCATGGCAAGCACCGGCACCGTTCAAACCGCAATCCAGCTCTACCTCCGGCAGATCAACGATTCGCCGCTGCTGACGGCGGACGAAGAAAAGATGCTCGCCCGACGCATCATCCACCAGCACGACATGGCCGCCCGCGAGCGCATGGTCCGTTCGAACCTCCGCCTCGTCGTCAGCATTGCCAAGCACTACCAGAATCGCGGCCTGCCGCTGATGGACCTCATCGAAGAAGGCAATATCGGCCTGCTCAAGGCTGTCGAGGGGTTCGATCCAGAAAACGGCGCCCGCTTCAGCACCTACGCCTCCTGGTGGATCAAGCAGGCGATCAAACGCGCCCTGATCAACGGCGTGCAGCCGATCCACATCCCGGCGTACATGGTCGAGCTCATGACCAAGTTCCGCCGCGCCAACCGCAAGCTGCAGGACGAGATCGGCCGGGCTCCCAATGACGATCAGCTTTGTCACGAGCTCGAAGTCACCGGCAAGAAGCTGGGCATCATCAAGCAGGCGATCAAGGCATTCCATAGTCCGACGCAGTTCGTCGGCGCCTCCGGCAAGGATGGCGACGAGGTGCAGTTGGCGGACGTCGTGCGGGATTCGAACAACCCGACGCCGGACGATCTGGCGATGAACTTCGACGACCTCGAGCGGATGCACGAGCTGCTGGAGGCCATCGACGAACGGGCCGCGACGATCCTCAAACTCCGCTTCGGCCTCGGCGGCGACGAGCCGATGACGCTGAAGGAGATCGGCAAAGAAGTCGGCCTCACCCGCGAACGCGTCCGCCAAATCGAGCACGAGAGCGTGGCCCGCCTTCGCCAGTCGATGCTCGGCCGACCGGCCATGGCGGCGGCCTAGGGCGGAGGTAAGTGTGAAGTAGGAATGCGGAATGCGGAACGCGGAATGCGGAAGTTCCGGATCTGGAACCTCCGCATCCAGCATTCCTACTTCACAGTTTCTGCCCCATTACCCGCAGCAGGGCTCGAACCTGCGACCTCAGCTTTAGGAAAGCCGTGCTCTGTCCAACTGAGCTATGCGGGCGGTCGCCTGTAGCTTACGCCTGCACGCTCGGCGGCAGTTCGCCGGCCAGCAACATCTCGAGAACGCTCAACAGCATGTCCGGGTCGCACGGCTTCTGAAACAGCGGCGGCAGCTCCTCCGTGCCGCGTCGCACCATGCGCCCCTGAATCTCGTCCGGCGGCAACCCACTGAGCAGCACGATCGGCAGGCCCCGGCGGTGCTCGCGGACGTACTCGAGCGTCTCGAACCCGTCATGCTCCGGCATCTGCAGGTCGAGCACGAGCGCGTCGACCTTCACGCTCTTCAAACGCTCGACCGCCTGCTTCCCGTCCGCGGCGGTCTCCACGTCGAAGCCGGCCTGATGCAGGATGGCCCCCGTGGCGTCGCGGACTTTCTGCTCATCGTCGGCAAGCAGGATCCGCGGCCGGGTCGGTTCGACGCCATCAAACATCGCCGTCGTTGTACCCGATACATCCCCGACTCGTCACCGTGCGAACCTGCCCGCGACGCCGGTTCTACTGTGCCGCCATGAGTGACGCCGCAGAGGCCATCCGCGGCCGCATTCTCGACCACGTCCGCGCCGAGGGCTACGTCCCGGCCCGGCCCCGCCAAATCGCCCGCGCCTTGGCCATCGCCGAAGGTCGGCCGGCGGACGGCGAGGCGGATTACGGGACCTTCCGCGGTACGCTCCGCGACCTCATGGACGAGGGACGCGTCGTCCTCGGAACCGGCGGCAACGTCCTCGTGCCCACCAACCGCCTCGGCGACAACGAACTTGTCGGCGTCTACCGCTCCAACCCGAAAGGCTTCGGCTTCGTCTGCCCGCGCGAAGACAGCCACGAAGACCTCTTCATCCCGCCCGGCGACCAGGGCGACGCGATGAACAACGACGTCGTCCGCGCCCGCATCATCCCGGCCGGCCATCGCGACGGCAAGAAGATGTTCCAGGGCGTCGTCCTCGAGATCATCGAGCGGGCCAGCACCCGCGTCGTCGGCACCGTCAGCAAGATCGAGGGCCAATGGCTCGTCTTCCCCGACGGCAAACGCGGCGGCGACCCGATCCACACGCCCGACGCCGCCGGCCGCTACGTCACGCCGGGCACGAAGGTCGTCGTCGAAATCACCCGCTTCGACAGCCGCGGCCCCGAGGGCGTCATCACGGAAGTGCTGGGCGACCCGACGGAGAAAGACGTCGATCTGCAGAGCGTCATGGTCCAGTACAGCCTGCCGGGTCCCTTCCCGCAGGCCGTGAACGACGACGCCACGCGCGTCGTGCAGGCGTTCGATCCTGAGTCGGAAAAGTCACGCCGGCTCGACCTGACCGGCGACCACATCTGCACGATCGACCCCGACGACGCCAAGGACTATGACGACGCGATCGGCGTCGAATGGGACGACGGCCTGTGGAAGCTGGGCGTGCACATCGCCGACGTCAGCCACTTCGTCCAACGCGACGGGCCGCTCGACGAAGAAGCCTACAAGCGGGGCAACAGCACGTACTTCCCGGGCCGGGTCATTCCGATGCTGCCGGAAGTTTTGAGCAACGGCGTCTGCAGCCTGGTTGAGGGCTCACCGCGACTAGTGAAAAGCGCCTTCATCTGGATCGATCCCAAGACCGGTCGGCCGATCAAAACGGCGTTCGCCAACAGCGTCATCCACTCGTTCAAGCGGCTTCGCTACAAAGAAGCCCAGGACCTGATCGACGGCAAGGACGAGATCTACCACACCGACGGCCCCAAGCAGCGAAGCGACTACGACCCGGAGCTGATCGGCCTGCTCGAGGACATGAATACGCTGGCCCGCCTCATTCAAAAACGGCGGCAAGCGGACGGGCAGATCGTGCTGAACATCCCGAGCGTCGAACTGAAGCTCGACGACGGCGGCAAGGTCGTTGGGGCCGAGGAGGAGGACGACGCGTTCACGCACACGCTGATCGAGATGTTCATGGTCGAGGCCAACGAAGCCGTCGCGCGGCTGTTTGCGGGGATGGACGTGCCGCACATTCGCCGGATTCACCCGGGGCCGGACGGCGAGGGCGAGGAACGGCTCAAGCACTTCGCCATGAGCGCCGGCCACAACGTGCCGGACACGCTCGATCGCAAGGCGATCCAGGCATTGCTTTCGAGCGTCCGCGGCAAGAGCGAGGAATTCGCGGTGAACCTGGCGATCCTTCGTAGCATTAGTCGCGCCGAGTACTCGCCGAAACTCGTCGGCCACTTCGCCTTGGCGAGCGAGCACTACAGTCACTTCACCAGTCCGATCCGCCGGTACGCCGACCTGATGATCCATCGGCTGCTCGACCGTTACTTCGAAGTGATGGAGGCCGACTTCAAGCAAGGGCCGGTCCCGCCGCCGCGGGGCAAGGACAAGCTGAGCGTTGCCGACAAGATGGGCGACGTGCCGACGAAGGACGAGCTGGTCGACGTGGGCAGTTTCATCAGTTACACGGAGCGTCGCAGCGAATCGGCCGAGCGTGAGCTGAAGTCCGTGAAAGTGCTGCAACTCCTTGCCGACGAGCACGTCGGCGAAGACTTCGGCGTCGTCACCGGCATCACCAACTTCGGCCTGTTCATCCAGATCGAAACGTACCTGGCCGAAGGGCTCGTGCGGTACGAGGACCTGCTCGACGACTGGTGGGACGTCGACAGCAAGGCCGGTGTCATTCGCGGGCAACGCAGCGGCACCGTCGTCCGGATCGGCGATGTCGTGCAGACGCGGATCGTCCGCGTCGACGTGCCGAAGCGCGAGCTCGACCTGGCTGTGCTGGAGGTTCTTTCCCGCGGCAAAGGCGGGACCGGCAAAGCCAAGAAAGATCAGCGCCCTGCCCGCGACGACACCCCCGGCGGCGGCGTCCGCCCGACCCGCACCGGCTCGGACAAGCGGGCACAACGCAGCAAATCCCGCGACAAATCCAAGCAAAGCCGCATCGAAAAGCGGACGTAGCTCGCCGTCGACTAATTGGTCTCGACATCCTCACGCTCGGCCGCGTCTTCCGCGACCATCTCCGGCGGCGGAAGAATCGCCTGCAGCGGCACGTCGAAGCCGGGCAGCACGTCGCCGCCGGTGAGGCGGGCATCGCCTCGCAACAAACGAAACGAGCCGTCCGCGGTGCTTGCGACGCAGGAACGGTGCTTCGGGTAAACGATGTAGATCAGCGGAATCCCCGCAGCGACGTACTCGGTCATCTTCGCGACGACGTCATGAGCCAGGTCGTGCTTCGACACCGACTCGAACACCAGCGTCGGCCGTACGTCCGTCGCACCTTCGGGAATGATGCCGTTGGGCAGGTGCGCGTTCAGGATCATCGAAACGTCCGGCTTTCGGCCGAACCTTTCAGGATCGGGTACGCCGAGGCGGTAGAGCGATTCCGGGCCGAACGCAGTGCCGATCTTGTTCTGTCGCAGGTAGAGGTTGAGTTCTGTCCAAAATTGACCCGCGACATAATCGGCAAGTAAACCCGTTCCCTTCTTCCTTAGGTGTCCGTCTACCAGCTCGAAGCCGCGAACGTGCTCGCCGAGTTCTACGAACTCGCCGAAGGTCAGCCGATCGTCCAGCTCCGGCAGCGTCTTCACGAGTTCGTCAAGCGTCGTCGTCATGAAAGTCTCCTTCGATCGTACTGTACACGCTCATCACGTAAAGCCGCCACGTCGACAGGACGTGGCGGCAGGAAGAATTACAATGAACGTCCGACTCAGGTCGCGTCACCCGCGGCGGCGACGGCTTCCTGTTCTTCGGGCTCGGCCTCCGGCTCTTCGCGGATCTGGGCGTCGAAGAACAAGTGATCCAACGGCTTGTCCTCGTCGTCCTTGGCGCGCGTGATCAGGACGCGGCCCTTCTCCTTGTAGTGGCCGCGGAGAATGTCCTCGCTCAAGGGATCTTCGACGAACTGCTCGATGGCTCGACGCAACGGTCGGGCGCCGAAATCGTTGCTCGTGCCCTTGTCGATGAGGAAATCCTTCGCGTCCTGCGCGAGCTCCAGCTCGATGCCGTGATCGACGAGTCGCTTCGTCACCTTAGCCATCTCGAGCTCGATGATCTCGGTCAGGTGCTCCTTGCTCAGCGGGCGGAAGACGATGACGTCGTCGAGCCGGCCGATGAACTCGGGACGGAAGAAGCGCTCGATCTCCTTCATGAGCGTGTCCTTCATCTTGTTGTAGGACTGCTCCTCGGCCGTGCCCGTTTTCTTGCCTTGCAGGCCGAACGGCGTGACGCCGCCCTTGATCAGGTCGGCTCCGATATTGCTCGTCATGATCATGACGACGTTTCGGAAATCGACGTGTCTGCCGAAGGAGTCGGTCAGACGCCCTTCTTCCATGATCTGCAACAGCATGTTGAAGACGTCCGGATGTGCTTTCTCGACTTCGTCGAGGAGCACGACCGAGTACGGCCGGCGGCGGATCCGCTCGGTGAGCTGGCCGCCCTCTTCGTAGCCGA
>CAYQCT010000047.1:11367-19498 GCA_964416015.1 uncultured Tepidisphaerales bacterium | reverse complement strand
TCTACATCATGATCCTGCCGGCGTTGGGCGTGATCAGCGAGATCATCGGCGTCATGTGCCGCAAGCACATCTTCGGCTACAGCTTCATCGCTCTGTCGAGCCTCGCGATCGCGCTCCTGAGCTTCATCGTCTGGGGCCACCACATGTTCACCAGTGGGCAAAGCCCGCTGGCGAGTGCGTTGTTCAGCCTGCTGACGTTCAGCGTTTCGATCCCGTCGGCGGTCAAGGTCTTCAACTGGCTGGCGACGATGTACGGCGGCAGCATTCGCATGAAGACGCCGATGTGGTACGTCGTCGGCGCGATCTGGGTCTTCACCATCGGCGGCCTGACGGGCCTGTTCCTGGGCACGCTCAACACCGACATCCACCTGCACGACACGTACTTCGTCGTCGCCCACTTCCACTTCGTCATGATGGGCACGGTGCTGTTCGCCCTGCTGGCCGGGATCTACTACTGGTTCCCGAAGGCGACGGGCAAGATGTACAACGAGACAATGGGCTCGCTCTGGGCCATTGTGACGCTGGTCGGCTTCAACCTGCTGTTTTTCCCGATGTTCGTCGCCGGCAGCCAGGGCATGCCGCGTCGGTACGCGAGGTACGAGGACCAGTACACGGTCTACCACATCCTGGCGACGGTCGGCTCGTGGGTGCTGGCGGTTGGGTTGTTCGGCGTGATGTTCAACTGGATCTGGGGCTGGTGGAAGGGCAAGCGTGCCCCGGCCAACCCTTGGGGTGCCAACACGCTCGAGTGGCAGACCAGCAGCCCGCCGCCGCACGACAACTTCAAGCTCACGCCCGCCGCCGGCGATCCGTACGCGCTCTACCGCTGGAGGTACGCCCGGAGCAATGATCCGACCGTCGCCGACGGCTGGGAACTCAAGCCCGAGTACCGCGCCCGACAGAAGGCCGCCGGTACGGGCCACCGGACGACGGCCGCAGACGAGGATCGCGACGAGCTCGCGTGACGTGAACTGGTGACTCAGGACTGGTATCTTGGGCCAGACCAGACCAAGCTGCCTCGGTGCCAAGCTCTCCCAACCGCAAGTACCCAGTAACAAGCCCCAAGCTCCCGCCGCCGCAATGTCTGCCTTCACCACGACGCCTGAGCCCGCACCGGCGGATCACCACGACCATCCGCCGCACCTGGCGCACCACTTCGACACGCCCGAACAGCAGTTCGACACGTCGAAGGTCGGTATGTGGGCGTTCCTGGCCACCGAGATCCTCATGTTCGGCGGCCTGTTCTGTGCGTACGCGGTCTACCGCTACAACAACCCGGACGTCTTCAAGTACAGCGAGCACCACCTCAACACCTGGCTCGGCGCGACCAACACCGTCGTCCTCCTCGCCAGCAGCCTGACGATGGCTTTGGCCGTCCGGGCGGCGCAGCTGGGGCAGCAGACGTACCTCAAGCTCATGCTCGTCATGACCCTGCTCGGCGGCGTCGGGTTCATGGTCATCAAGAGCGTCGAGTACGCCGAGAAGTTCCAGAAAGGCATGTTCCCCGGCCGGTACAGCGTCTACGACAAGACCAACAACCAGACGGCCTTCGCGAAGTACATGGCGTACCTCGAGAAGAAGGAACGCGGTGACGATCACGCGGACAAGCCGCACGGCATCGGGCAGGAGCCGTACGGCGTCGAGCATGGATCGGGCGACGTCGACGGCGTCGGCCTGCCGACGGAGGTGCACGCGTCGCAAGCACCGGATGACTTCGACAACAGCCAGCCGAGCGATATTGCCGCGGACGCGCACCACGGCGAACAGCCGCTGGTCGCCGCGACGCCGGCCGACCAGCAGTCGCCTGAGTCATTCGCCGAGGACGTGTCCTCGCCTCGTCAGCCGCCGGCGGTGGACCGGAAGCAGGATCCGTCGCTCGCGATGCTCGGCCCGGAGTACGTCGACCCGCACTTCGGCACCAGCGACGCCGCCGTTGTCCGGCCCGCCTTCAACACCGACGGCGCCGTCGTCCGCGCCGCCGCTCATAGCGGCCATTCCGGCCCGGCGTACACGGACCTGTCGGGGCAGGATCAGCAGAACATCAAGGCGTTCTTCGGCATCTACTACATGATGACCGGCCTGCACGGCGTCCACGTCCTCATCGGGATGGGCCTTATCGGCTGGGTGCTCGTCAAGAGCCTCGCCGGCACGTTCGGCCCCGCCTACTTCACGCCCGTCGACCTCGTCGGCCTCTACTGGCACCTGGTCGACCTCATCTGGATCTTCCTGTTCCCGCTGCTGTACCTGATCCACTAGGACAGAAGTAGGAAGGAGCTAGTCGCTAGGAGCTAGTTCCGGAATCGGCCTCCTAGCTACTAGCTCCTACCTCCTAGCTCCTATTCCTCATGGCCATTACGAAAGACAGCGGTGTACGCACGACCGGGGCCGTCGGGCTCGCCGACCTGCAGGAGGGCGATCAGGAGCTCGTCGCCGCCAAGCGGTCGCAGGCGCAGGGCTTGCAGTACATGGACGTGCCGGTCAACGCTCCGCCGCACGACGAGCCGCACGTGGCGCCGCTCTGGATCATGTACGGCGTCTTTGCGGTCCTGATCCTGCTGACGATTGCCACCGTCGGCGCCCGCTTCGTCGAGGCCGGCCCGCTCAACATCTGGATCGCCCTCGGCCTGGCGTTCGTCAAGGCGGTCCTGGTTGCGTTCTTCTTCATGCACCTCTGGTGGGACACGAAGCTCAACCAGCTCATCCTCGTCAGCACCCTGCTCTTCCTGGCCATCTTCATCGGCGTTGTCATCCTCGACTCCGATGAATATCAGCCCGCCCTCGACGCCCCCGGCGGCTACGCGGCCGAGCAATCGAGTGAAGCCACGAATTGATGAATCTCCGGCGTAGGGTGGGCTTTAGCCCACCATCTGTCGATTCGGGCCTTCCTGCGACGGTGGGCTGAAGCCCACCCTACTTGACTCCCATGAAGCTCGAACCCGCGACGTTCCCACAGCCGCCGTATCAGCCGGAGGAAGCCGGCGAGCAAGCGGTCGTCCTGGCCGGCGGGTGTTTCTGGTGCACCGAGGGCGTCTTCGAGCGGATCCCCGGCGTCCGCGACGTCGAGTCCGGCTACGCGGGCGACTCGCCGGAACTCGCCAAGTACGACCTCGTTTGCAGCGGACGAACCCGGCACGCCGAGGCGATCCGCATCACCTACGACGCCGACCAGGTTTCGCTCGGCGAGATCCTGCGCATCTTCTTTGCCGTGGCGCACGACCCGACGCAGGTCGACCGCCAGGGCAACGACGTCGGGCCGCAGTATCGGAGTGCGGTGTTTTTCGCGAACGACGAACAGCGTCGCGCCGCCGCCGAGTACATCGCGACGCTCGACGCCGCCGGCGTCTTTCCCGGCCCGATCGCGACGACGCTCGAAGCATTGGCCGACACCGGCTTCTACCCGGCCGAGGCGTACCACCAGGACTACATGCAGGCCAACCCGCAGCAGCCGTACGTCTGCGCCGTCGGTCTGCCCAAGGTGCGCAAGCTCGACGCCTGGCTCGCGGCGTCGGCGGGATGAAGCGCCGAATCTCGACGGGCGTGCACTTCTTCTGCCGCCGGGCCGTAGATACACTTGGCGTCGGCCGATACATGCGGGGAAGCCGCGTATGTCTCATCTCTTGCACCGTTCTTCCGCTCCTGCCGACCCGGACCGACGCCTGTTGAGCGTCGTCATGCCGGCGTACAACGAGCAGGACGTGCTGCCGATGACGCTCGACCGCTTCCTCGGCATGGGCCCGAAGTTGGCGGAGATGGGCCTCGAGCTCGAGCTGATCTTCGTCAACGACGGCAGCCGCGACCGGACCGCGGAGCTGCTCGACGAGGCGGCATCAGCCGATTCGCGGGTGCGGGCAATCCACCTGACCCGCAACTTCGGTCATCAACCGGCGATCACGTGCGGCCTGCGGCACGCGCGGGGCGACGTCGTCGCGGTCATGGATTGCGACCTGCAGGATCCGCCCGAAATCCTGCCGGACTTCGTCGACAAGCTCGACGAGGGGTTCCAGGTCGTCTATGCCGTCCGCCGCAAGCGAAAGGAAGGCGTCGCCAAGCGGGCCGCGTATTGGCTGTTTTACCGGCTGATGGGGCTCGTGGCGGAGATGGATATCCCGCTCGACAGCGGCGACTTCTGCGTCATGCACCGGTCGGCGGTCGACCTGCTCAACGACCTGCCGGAGCGTCAGCGATTCGTGCGTGGCCTGCGGACGTGGGTCGGGCTGAAGCAGACGGGGCTCGAGTACGAGCGTGACGCCCGCGCTGCCGGTCAGCCGCAGTACACGTTTAAGAAGCTCCTCGGCCTCGCCGCCGACGGGCTGGTCAGCTTCAGCGGCGTGCCGTTGCGCATGGTCACGCGGCTCGGCGTGGCGGCGGCGTTGCTGTCGATGCTGTTCCTCGTCTGGGTCGTCATCGACGGCGTCTTCGGCATCACCGAATTCAGCCGCGGTTGGCCGAGCCTGGCGGCGATCATCACCTTCTTCAGCGCCGTCCAGCTCGTCTCGCTCGGCATCATCGGCGAGTACCTGGCCCGCATCTTCGTCGAGGTCAAAGGCAGGCCGACGTACCTCGTCGCCCGCACGACCGAGGTCGAGGCTTCGGTTGCCACCGCGACCAACGGGCACCGCGTGGCGGCGCTCGACGAGCCGCAGGAGGCCGTCGCCGGATGATTTCGACGCTCCTGATCGGCCTGATCGCCGTGCTCAGCTTCGTCGTCACGGCCCGCCGCGGGCCGGGGGCGACGTTCGCGTACGTGATGCTGCCGGCGATGCTGCTGGCGTTCACGGTCAGCCCGATCGCGATCTACAAGCTGCCCGACGTGACCACGACCGGCGCGGTCGGCTACGGCACGCTGCTGGGTCTCGTCGCCATCGGCTGGCGGCCGCCGTTCAAGCTAGGGCTCATCGACTTCGGCGTGCTTTCGCTGATGGCCGTTCGGATCATCTCCGGCACCGTCAACGGCCAGCTCTGGACGGGCGTCAGCTACACCGGAGCCGAGGTGCTCCTGGTCGGCGTGCCGTACCTGCTGGCGCGGACGGCCTTCATCGACCGGCACTGGCGTCTGCAGGCGGCGAAGGTGATCACGATCATCGCCGTGTCCCTCGTGCCGATCTGCCTGATCGAGTTCCGCCTCTGGCCGCTGACGTACAGCCGCAGCATCATGGCACCGCTCGGCCTGACCAGCGTCGACTGGGCCTACGTGCACAGCCGCTTCGGCTTCTTCCGCGCCCAGGGCTCGTTCTGCCACCCGATCGACCTCGGCAACGGGGCGGCCTTGCTGTTCATCTTCGTCATCGTTCTGGCCACCAGTGCCGGCAAGAGTCTGCGGACGTGGTGGGTCGCGCTCGGGGCCGGGTCGACGCTGTTGATGTCGCTGACGAGCATGAGCTTCACGAGCTTCGCGGCGTTGGCGGCGATCCTGGGCCTGTTCGGCGTCTGCCGACTGGCGCGGCCGGGGGCGTTCCTGCTGGTGCCGGCAGCGATTGCGGGATTCCTCTTCTTCGCGGACCTGACCCGCGAGTTCATCGTGAACGAGCCGGTGAAGGTCGCCTACGTCCACGGCGGCAGCAGTGCCGACGGCAGCTACTACACGCGGCACCTGATCGTGCACAACACCTGGCTCAACGAGGCCGGCACGATGGGTGCGAGCAAGGCCGGCCTGTTCGGTTACGGCAACGCCGGCGAGGGCTACGACACGCGGCACGACTTCGGCTTGGAGAGCATCGACAACAGCTTCCTCGTCTTCGTCCTCGAACGCGGCTGGTTGTATCTGGCCCTGTTCCTCGGCACCGGCTTTGCGGCCGCCGTGTTGAGCACGCGGGCGTTGCTGCGCCTGCCGACCGGTGCCTCGCGGACGCCGCTCGCCGCGGCCATCAGCGGCATCGTGGGGACGATGCTCGGCATGTACACGGTGTTCTTCGGGTTCATCTACGCGATGCTTTTTTGGATGCTCCTCGGCCTGCTGGCGAGCATGCTCCGCGAAATCCGTGAACGCACCGGAGACGCCGAGCCGGTCCAGCTCGAGGCCGACCAGCAAGCCCGTTCCTCCCGCGGCGCGTTCGCCTGAGGGCGTGGTGGGTGGAGTCGCGAGCCCGACCGGCCGATGCATGGCAGAAGCCCAGTGACTGATCCTTTGCCGTCCCAACCTGTTTCGCCCCGCGTGCCGACGCTGCCGCGGGTCGTCTGGTGGATCACGCTGCTGGCCGTCGCGACGCGGCTGCTGGCGTTGCTGGTGCTGGGCGACGCGGCCAATCCGGGGGCGATGGAGCACCACAACCTGGCCCGCAGCCTGCTACAAGGCACCGGCTTCTCCTTCAACGAAACCGCCGGCTACGCCGACTACGGCTACTTCGGGCCCAGCAGCGTTCAGTCGCCGCCGTACCCGTTCTTCCTCGCGACGCTCTACGCGATCTTCGGCGTCGGCTCGGCCGGGGCGTACTGGGCGGGCGTGCTCGTCAACGTGCTCTTCGCCGGGGCGACGGTGCCGTTGCTCTACCTGCTCGTGCGTCGCCTCGGCGGCCGGGATGAGCCGGGCCGCTTCCACCTCGCCGGCCTGCTGGCGTGCGGGCTGTTTGCGATCTGGCCGACGCAGATTATCGCGGTCACGCAGTTGCAGGTCATCATCGCGATCACCTGGGCGTTCGTCGCCGTCGCGTATCTCTGGCAGCGCAGCCTCGACACGCAGGCGCTGGCACCGTGGATCGCCTACGGCCTGATCGGCTGCCTCGCGGCGTTGGCGGAGCCGGTGCTGTTGCCGCCGATGGCGTTGTCGGGCGTCTGGGTCCTGCTCACCCGGCAGCTGCCGTGGCCGATCCGCTTGCGGAACGGGGCGATCCTGTTGGCGTGCGCGTTCGTGATCATCGGGCCCTGGACGTGGCGGAACTACCGCGTGCACGACGCGTTCATGCCGATCAAGAGCACGTTCTGGGTCAACGTCTGGAAGGGCAACAACGGCACCGATCCCGGCAACAGCGGCACGGACCGCCCGACGCTGACGGCCGAACGGCTCAAAGAATACCGGCAGACCGGCCGCGACGACCTGCGGCAGTACTCGCTGCTGACCGACGCCGACCGCGCCGCCCTGGCCGGCATGACGCCCGTCGAGACGGAAGAATATTTCGGCCACCTCGCCAAGACCTGGATCAGCGAAAACCCCGGCAGCTACGCGAAGGTCAGCGGCAAGCGGCTGCTCAAGACGCTCTGGTGGGACTGGGACCACCCGCGCGGCCACGAGGGCTTCTACGTTTACCCGATCAGCCGGATGGTGCTCCTGCTCGGCACGCTCGCCGCCCTGCCGCTGGCGTTGCGGGCGCGTTGGCGGCTCGGGTATCTCGGGCTCGTGAGCGGCTTGGCGTTGCTGACGTACACGTTGACGGTGACGGCGGCACGGTTCGCGATGCCGATGGAGCCGTACCAGTTCGCGTTGATCGGCCTGCTGCTGGCGACGCTGCTCCGCCGCCGCCGACCGGCGTGAGCTACGTCGGTACAGCTTTGCCGTCGCCGAGCCAGAGGAACGCCAGCGCCTGTCGCGGCTTGGGCGGGACGAGCGTCGTCACCAGCACCCGCGCCAGCGGCGGTCCCAGCGGCAGGCCGATGAGAACGCCAAGCAACGCGCCGCCGAGCGTGTACAGCGGCAGGAGCAACCCGGCGGGCCGTCGGACGTTGTCGTGTTCTTCGGCAAAGACGACCACGCCGACCGTCCAAAGCACCGCCACCAGCAGCACCGGCGACGCCGCGACGAGGAACCGCCGCAACCACCCCGCGTGCCAGAGCAGGCTGCTCGTCACGAGGCCCGCGGCCAACCCGGCGGCGAGGCTAAATCCGAAGAACGTCCACGATGCCCACCACGGCGGCATGTATTCGAGATCCTCGTGCCCAGCCGGCAAGTCTGCGTACGGCACGCTGCGGTAGGTTGTGGTGATGTTGCTGCCGAGGTCCTCGCCTGTGACGCTGTCGTAATAGATCCAGGTCGTGCCGTCGTGCCGCTGGTCGACGAAGCGGCCGTCCTTCGTCTGCTGGACGAAGGTCGACTGCGATTCGACCACGCCCGCCGTCATGCCGAGCAGGAAGCCGGTCATCGCCAGGCAGCAGGCGATGACGAAGCCGACGTAGGCCAGCAGCGACAACGCTGCCAGCCGCG
>CAYQCT010000047.1:10847-11357 GCA_964416015.1 uncultured Tepidisphaerales bacterium | reverse complement strand
GAGTAATGCATCCGAACCACGCCGGAGGAGGCCGCCGTCGAGCCGTGGCCGGCCGGGTGAAATCGACCACACTCAGGGCATTGCACGACCTCGAAGCCGAGCCGCTCATCACGGGTGACAGTCTGGCCGTGCAGGTTGTAGCCGCACTGGCAGAACTGGTCGGCCTGGATCACAAGGTGCCGCTGCAACGGCGGCAGCGTCTCTTGCGGCTCCTGCATCTCTTGCGGCTCCTGCATCGACGCAGACTATCGGCAGACGCTTCCTACTTGAAGTCGCGACGGATGACTTACGATGCGACTCATGCCCCGCCTGTTGATCGCTGTCGCGCCCGTCGTCGGGCTGTTGGTCGGCTGCGCTGCCTCGGAGCCGGCGAGCTCGACGCGGGTCGGGCCGGTGCTGGAAACGGGCGAGATGGCGGAGCTACCGGACGGGGCGCAGGTGACGACGGGCACGCCGATCTCGCTCCTCATCGAGAACACCGACCAGGGCTCGAAGGACTATTCCGAGATC
>CAYQCT010000047.1:9994-10837 GCA_964416015.1 uncultured Tepidisphaerales bacterium | reverse complement strand
AGGTGACGCTCTTCTGCCGTGCCTTTGAGGGCCCGACCCACGCGGCCGATGCCCGGCAGGCCCGCGACTTCGCCGCCGCCGCCGCGGAAGCCGAGGGGCACGAGGCGAATTTCTACGTGGTTCATAAAGATTCGCGGAGCATCTTGTATCACGGCTTCTACGAGACGATCGACCCCGACGTCGACCGCCGCGAGGCCGCCCGGGCCGCGCGGGATCGCGAGTTGATCGACCGCATGGGCACGCAGACGGCACGAGGCCTGCTCAAGGCGTTCCCGCTGGCCGTCTTCAAGGCCGTCGAGACCGCCGGCCCGGCCGAGGTTGCCGCACACGACCTGCGGAATGCAAAGGACGCGTACTGGACGGTCGCCATCGCCGTCTACACCGACCCGACCAAGGCCAAAGAGGCCGCCGTCCGCTCGGTTGCCGCGGCACGCGAGGCGGGCGTCGAGGCGTACTACCTCCACGACGGCCCCCGCAGCTACGTCTGCATCGGCACCTGGCCCCGCGAGGCGGTCGCGTGGAGCGGCGCCCAGGAAGATCAGATGCAGCGGGCCGGTGTGAATCCGGTCGACCCGGCGCCGCTGCTCGTCCGTGTCGGCGACGTCGAGGTGCCCGAACGCTTCCGCTACGACGACCGTGGCCGGCGTGCCGTCGAGATGGAATCGAAGATCACGCCCGTCGACCCGACGCTCAAGGAAGTCGTCAACACCTACGCCTTCGCGACCGACGGCTACGAAGACAATCCGCCCAAGCCGCCGCTGCTGGTGAACGTGCCGGCGACGCTCGAACAGGAGCAGACCAGCGAAGTCGCCGCCCCGCCGCGGCAGCCGGATCTGGAGGAGC
>CAYQCT010000047.1:0-9969 GCA_964416015.1 uncultured Tepidisphaerales bacterium | reverse complement strand
TGGTTCGACCGGGTCTTTGATGTCTCCGTAGCCTCGCGTTGTGGAAGCAACACCGCTGCTCGTCGCGACGCGCAACCCCGGCAAGGCCCGCGAATTCGCCGCCATGCTCGGCAAGGTTGTCGGCCTCGGCGACCTCCCGGACGACGACGGCTTCGAACCTGACGAGACCGGCCGGACCTTCCGCGACAACGCCGTCCTCAAGGCTCAGGCGTACGCGACGCGTCACCGCCGTCGCACGCTCGCCGACGACAGCGGCCTCGTCGTCGACGCGCTCGACGGACAGCCCGGCGTGCACTCGGCCCGCTTTGCCCGTCGCAACGGCGTCGGCGGCAACGACCCGACCACGCGGGACGCCGACAACAACAGCTACCTGCTGCGTCGCCTGCGGGCCGTGCCGGACGAGCAACGAACGGCTCGGTTCGTCTGCGTGCTCGTCCTCTGCGACGCGGACGGCCGCGTGCTCGTCACGGCCGAAGGCAGCGTCGAAGGTCGCATTCTCCGCGAGCCACGCGGCACCAACGGCTTCGGCTACGACCCGCTCTTCGAGCACGCCGCTTCCAGCCGGACGACCGCGGAGATGACGCCTGACGAAAAGCACGCCGTCAGCCACCGCGGCGAGGCGTTGCGGCGTCTTCAGAGTCTTCTCGCACGACACGACGCTCTCGCCCACTAGCGTCGGCGGCGTTCGTCCTACACTGGCCTCCCCGCCGGGCGGGACCAGGACTCATGCGAAGCAGGATCGGCAAATTCGTGCTCGTCGGACTCGGAGTGATCCTCATGATCACCTTCGTCCTCCCGGCCGGCCTGACGCAGCTCGGCAGCGGGCAAAACTTCGGCACCATCGACGGCGAAGCCATCGAGCAGGAGGAGCTCATCGAAGCCCGCAACATCCTGGCCGAGGCGAGCCGCATCTCGATCGGCGACATCCCGCTGCCCGGCTTTGCCTTCGCCCGCCAAAGCTTCGCCGCCGCCCAGCAGGCCAGCGACGCCGGCCAGCCTGCCCAGGCACAGCAACTCGCCCAACGCGCCGCCGCCCAGGCCCAAGTCGCGACGGCCGCCTTGCAGCGGGATTCGACGTTCTACCTCCTGCTCCGCGAGGCCCGCGAGGCTGGCACCGCGACGCCGCTGGGCGAGGTCGAAGCCCTGCTCGAAGCCGCCGCCATCATCGACCGCGGCCCAAACGAGGACCCGCGCTTCGTGCGATTTGCGGACGTGCTCGGTGAGAAGCGCCGCGCCCGCAGCATTGCCGCCGCCGCGGCCGTGTTGGACGTCGCCTCCGAAGCCGCCGGTTACGCCGACGTCGCCCGCATCAGCACGCCGATCGCCGCCCGTATTGCCGCCGAGAACGCGCAGTTCCTGACGCTCGAGGCCGACGCCTTCGATGCCGACGACTATGTCGCGCAAGTTCCGCCGCCGGACGAGGCGACGTTGCAGGCATTGTTTGATCGCTACCGCGACACGCCGCGTCGCCTGCCGGACGAATCCGCATCGCCGACGGACGCGGAGGTAGAAAGCCCGTTCGGCTTCGGCTATCGCCTGCCAGCCGCTTCGCGACCGGACACGCGACCTGTTCCGCTCCTGGCGTGACAACCGCGAAGCCTTCGGCCCGCCGACGACGCAGCCGGCGACTCAGCCGGCCACACAACCCGCGACCCGCCCGGCGACGGATGACCCGCTCTCAAGGGACGATCCCGCCGTCGCCGCCTTCTTGGAAGAACAGGCCGACGCGCTCGCCGCCGCCGGTGACGAGGAAGCTCTGGCCGACTGGCGTGCGTTCATCAGCCAGCACGACGACGCCGTCGAGCGCATCGTTGCCGAGCGGACGAACGAGAGCGTCGAGCAGGCCTTGCGGGCGGCTCGCGAGCTGCTCTCGGCCGACTATCAGGCGACTCTCAACAACGCCGACCTCAATGCCGCCACCCGCGCCGGCCCGCCGCTGCGGTCGGACCTCTACTTACGTGCGTTGGCTGACACGGTCGCCGAGCGCACCGGGCTTCGGCCGGAAGTGCAGCTGCTGAACCGCGAGGCGATCCCGGTGGCGGACCTCAACACGCTCGATCGCGTCGGCCTGCTGGCGAACGCAATCTACGTCGACCCGGCCGAGCAAGCCCGGCCGCTGCAGCTGGCGCCGTACGTCGCCAACGCCGCGACCGGCCTGCTCGACGAGCGCGGCCGTGAGAACGCCGACCGGCTCGGACTGGCGCTCGACCTCTTCGAGCCGTCGAAGGTGATGACGAGCTTCGTCAACGGTGACCGCTTCGTTTTCCGCTTGACCGAGGTCTCGCCCGCCGAGGCCGCACCGACGCTCGAGGCCGTGCGCGAGGACGTCCGCGACGACGCCATCCGGCAGGCGGCGTACGAACTGGCCCTCGCCGACGCCGAGGCAGCCGCCGAGGCCGGCCTGCCGAACGCCAAAACCGTCGGGCCCGCCCTGCCGCGGGACCTGATGACCCGCGACGAACCCGCCCTCGGCGGCCCGCTACCGCTCGGTGCTCAGTCCCCCTTCGTCGACGGCCTGTACGCCATGATCCCGCCCGAGGAGAACATCACCATCCGTGCGGACGTGATCGAGCTGCCCCGCGCCGGACGCGTCATTGCCGCTCGCGTGACCGATGTCCGCCCGACCTACCTCGACGCCGCCGGCCGCGAACGCCTGCTTGCCGGCACCCGCAACGCCTTGGACCGCCGCGACCTCGACGTCGCCCTGCTCTCGGAATACCTCAACCCCGACGCCGTCGCCGCCCGCACCGGCTTCAAAGGCCCGCCGGAGCTCGACTGATCCCGATTGGCTCCTGCTTGAATGTTGGCCCCGTCAGTTCCTACACTGTCCGCCCCACCTACCGGCCCAGCCGCCCCGATAGCTCAATTGGCAGAGCAGCTGACTCTTAATCAGCGGGTTCGAGGTTCGAGTCCTCGTCGGGGCACTTCGGGTGCTGTCGTGCACATGCAACTTGGCCGGCGTGGCAGAGCGGTCTGGCAAGAACTGCAGGCGGGTGCGACCTTCGTCGGTGCGTGGCGTGACTACGTTCACTCGCCCGTGTTGCGTTGTCTGCTCCTGCTCGTGCTTGCCTGCGGTGCCGCGGGGTGTCTGTCGCCGCAGCGGGCGGTGCGGGATGCGGATGCGGCGGCGTACGAGATCATCGAGGAGAAGCAGCGGGCAGCGCTGGGACGCACGGAGCCGTTCGACCTCGCGAGGCCGGCGGAGCTGTTGCGGGAGCGCTTGTTGCTTTCGCAGAACTTGCCCGTCGCCGGGCGGGCGGGCTTTGGTGTGCCGTACCTGACGCCGGTGCCGAAGCAGCCGGGCGGCATCAGCAAGATCACGGACCTGCCGGCCGACGCGATCGTCGTGTCGCACCTGCCGACGCTCGTCGGTGATACGGACGGGCTCGTCCTGGCAGGCGACGCGTTCCTGGTCGACTTCTTCGACAACGCCGACGACGCGCCGCGGCTGAGCGTGGCCGCATTTCAGCCCGCTCCGCTTCGGCCGCCGGTCGAGCCGATCGTGCTGACGCTCGCCGACGCTTTGCGGGTCGGCGCTGCCAACAGCCGCAGCTACCAGTCGGCCAAGGAGAGTGTCTACCTCGCCGCCCTGTCGCTCGATCTGCGGCGGGATCAGTTCGAGTTCCAGTTTCTCTCCGGCCTCGATGCCGACTTCGTCACGAACGTCGACCCGGACCAGAGCGACGTCTCGAGTGTGACGCTGTCGCCCTCCTTTTCCGCCTCGAAGCTGTTCAAGAGCGGGGCCAGCATCACGACGCGGCTCGGGCTCGATTTGGCAAAGCTGCTGACCGGCGAGCGGCAGGAATCGCTCGGGCTGTTGGCGGACGCATCGATCGAGATTCCGCTGCTCGCCGGGGCCGGGGCGGAGGTCGTGGCCGAGCCGTTGCACCTTGCCGAGCGGCGGGCGGTGTACGCCGTCTGGGGCTTCGAACGGTTTCGGCGCGAGTTCATCGTCAGCCTGATCACGCGGTACTACGACGTTCTCGCGGCACGGGAGAATGCCGAGAACGCGGCATTGGCTTTCCGCCGATTGAGCTTCAACGTTGCGCGGACGCGTAGCCTTGCCCGCGAGGGTCGGCTGCCGGAGATTCGCGTCGACCAGATCCGCAGCACGCAACTCCGCGCCGAGGCCCGGCTGATCAGCGCGCGGCAGTCGTACGAGGGCCGGCTCGACAGTTTCAAGGTCTTCCTCGGCCTGCCGCCGGACGCGGAGGTCTTGTTGGATGCGGACGAGCTGGCGCGGATCGAGGATCTGTCGGACGAGGTGTTGCCCGCGACGCTGCCGGCGGGTGGCGATGCGTTGGATCCGTCGGAAGCGAACCCGATCGACCTGACGCCGACGAGCCTGCCGGATGTGCCGGGGCCGACGACGCGGGAGCAGCCGCAGGTGGTTGACGTCGATCCGGCGGGCGACCGATACTCTGGTCTGGCCGGTGGACGCGAGGCGGCGGAGACGTTGATCCGGCTGGCGCTGTCGCGGCGGCTTGATCTGGCCGAGGCGTATGCGAATGTGGCCGACGCGCAGCGGGCGACGGTCGTCGCCGCCGACGGGCTCGAGAGCATCTTCGACCTCACCGGCGGCGCGAGCTTCGGCGGCGGTCGCTCGGGCTCCGGGGCCGCACTCGACGACGCGACAATTCGCTTCGACGACGGCACCTACCGCGCGGGGCTGCGGCTTCGCCTGCCGGTAGAGCGAACGGCCGAACGCAACAGCTACCGGCAGTCGCTGATCACCCTGGACCGCGCCGTCCGCGCCGCCCAGGAGACGGAGGATCGCGTCAAGATCGACGTGCTGGCGGCGCTGCGTCGCCTCAGCAGCAGCGCCCGCGTGCAAATTCAGGCCGAAGCCGTCGAGACGGCGCGGCGGCGTGTGCGGGCTGAGACGCTGCTGCTGGAAATCGGCCGCGGCGAGGTACGTGACCTGACGGACGCTAATGACGACCAGACAGACGCGGAGCAGAACTTCACGGAGGCGGTCATCGACTATCGCCTGAGCGGGCTGGAACTTCAGCGTGACCTGGGCGTGCTGCAGGTGGGGCCAAACGGCACGTACGAGCCTGTCCCGCTGCCGGTGAGCCTGCAACCCTGAGCCGCAGCAGCGACTCGGCCGCCGCGACCTACCCTCACGAACTGTTATGACGACTCTCGATGCGACTGATTCGATCGGCGTGCAAGCCGACGCGGCAGATCCGAAGAAGCGACGCGGCCTGCTGCCGGTGCTTGCGGTGCTCGGCGTCCTGCTCGTCGGCGGCGGCGTGACGTACGCGCTCCTGCCCGCCGGCAACGACGCCGAGATCGACGACGCGACGCTCGTCACCGTCAAGCAGGGCCCGCTCACCATCAGCGTCAGCGAGACCGGCACCATCGAAGCCGCTCAGCAAACGACCATCAAAAGCCAGGTCGAAGGTCAACGCACGATCCTGCGTCTGGTCGAGGAAGGCACCCGCGTCAAGAAGGGCGACCTACTCATCGAACTCGACGTCAGCGAGCTCCGCGACCGCTACGTCACCACGGAAATCAAGGTCCGCAACGACGAGTCGGACCTGATCCAGGCCCAGGAAGAGCTGGCCGTCAAGGAGAACCAGGCCCGCGCTGACGTATCGGCGGCGGAGCTCGATTTCCGCTTTGCTGTCGAAGACAAGAAAAAGTACGAAGAGGGCGATTTTCCCAAAGAGAAGGCCGAGGCAGAGAACAAAGTCTTCATTGCCCGCGAAGAGCTTCGTCGCAGTCAGGAGAAGCGTCGCGGAAGTGAGCGGCTTCACGAGGAGGAGTTCATCAGTCGAAGCGAGTTCGAAGCCGATCAGCTGAGTGAGCGGAAGAACGAGCTCAACCTCGAGGTCGCGATCCGCTCGCTCGAATTGCTTGAGGGCTGGACGCACCGCCGGAAGCTCGACGAGTTCAAGAGCGACATCGTCCAGAAGGAGATGGCCCTCGAGCGTGCCAAGCGGAAGGCCAAAGCGGACATGGCGCAGGCCGAGGCGAAGCTCGCCGCGCGGCAGGCGGAGCTTCGTCGCGAGCAGCTTCGCCTGGCGCACCTCGGAAGTCAGATCGCCCTCGGCACGATCTACTCGCCCGTCGATGCCATGGTCGTTCACGCCGGTCAGGACGACTGGCGTAGCAGTGGCCCGCTCGAGGTCGGTACGCAGGTCCGCCAACGGCAGGAACTGCTCAAGCTACCGACGGATCGTGACCGCGTGGCCGAGGTTTCGATCCGCGAGTCCGACCTCGACAAGCTCGAAATCGGCATGCGGGCCCGCGTCACTGTCGACGCTTTGCCTGGTCGGACGTTCTGGGGCACGCTCGAACGCATCGCCCCGCTGCCCGACAGTCGGCGGTCTTTCATGAGCCCCGACAGCAAGGTCTACCCGGCCCGCATCCGCATCGAAGGCGAGAACGACCAGCTGCGTAGCGGCATGAGCTGTCGCGTCGAGATCGTCGTCGAGCGATTCGACAGTGCCGTGTACGTGCCGGTGCAGACCGTCACGCGGGTCGAAGGCGAAACCGTCGTACACGTCCAAACCGACGGCGGCGTGCTCGAGCGGCGTGTCGTCGAGGTCGGGCCCGACGACAACATGCACGTCGTGATTCTCGAGGGCCTTCGCGAGGGCGAGCGTGTGTCGCTTACGCCGCCGCTGGAGGAAACGGAGATCGACGACCGGATCGAAGAGGAGCCGGCCGCCGAGGCGACGGTGATTGAGGTGCCGACGACGAGGCCGACGACGCAACCCGCGACAGAAGCCACGCCCGCGACAGAAGCCATGCCCGTGACAGAAGCCACGCCCGCGACGAGGCCTGCCGGTGGTTGAGGCCGTGGCGGAACTGAGCGACGTCGAGAAGGTGTACGCGACCGGCCGGGCCCGCGTGGCGGCGTTGGCAGGCGTCAGCCTCACGATCGATCGCGGCGCGTTCGTCGCCCTCATGGGCCCGTCCGGCTCGGGCAAGAGCACGCTGCTGAACCTGCTCGGCACGCTCGATCGCCCCACCGCCGGCTCGTACCTGCTCGGCGGACGCGACGTCGCCCGCATGCCCGACGACGACCTCTCCGACTTCCGCCTGCGCACGCTCGGCTTCATTTTCCAGAGTTTCAACCTCATTCCGCAGCTCACTGTCCGCGAGAACATCGAATTGCCGATGTACTACCTCGGCACAGACCCGGGCGAAGCCGCGACGCGTGCGACCGAACTCGCCGGCCTTGTCGGGCTCGACGCCCGGCTCGACCACCGCCCGACCGAGCTCTCCGGCGGCCAACAGCAACGCGTCGCGATCGCCCGCAGCCTCGCCAACGACCCGCCGCTCCTGCTCGCCGACGAGCCGACGGGCAACCTCGACACGGCCACGACGAACCAGATCATGGACCTGCTCGTCCGCCTGAGCAGCGCGGGCAAGACGATCGTCATGGTCACGCACGAGCCCGAAGTCGCCGCGTTTGCCGGCCGACAGATTCACATGCGCGATGGCCGCGTCGAGCGTGACGAGCAGACGACGGAGGCCGCGTGAAGCAGGCCACGTTCCCGCCGCGGACGCTCGTGTTGCTCGCCCGCAATGTCCGGCTCGGCCTCAAGACGCTCTGGCTGCACAAGCTGCGGTCGATGCTGACGGCACTCGGCGTCATCTTCGGCGTCGGCAGCGTCGTCGCCATGCTCAGCGTCGGTGCCGGCGCCGCCGCCCAGGCACGCGAGCAGATCGACCGCCTCGGCGTACGCAACATTCTCGTCACCAGCATGAAACCGCGTGCCGAAGACGACGGCAGAAGGCGGCGTCTGGTCGACTATGGAATTCAGTACGAAGACGTCGAACGTATTCGTAGAACCCTACCCGGTGTCGCCCGCGTCGTGCCTGCGAAGGCCTTGGAGAAGAAGGGCCGCCTCGGTGACGTATCGGTCGACATGCGGCTCGTCGGAACGACCCACGCCTGGGCGGATCTCGTGAGTCGGCCGATGATCGCGGGGCGCCATCTCAAGAGCTATGACGAAACAGGATTCAGCCCCGTCGTCGTCCTGACGGAGCAAGGCGCCCGCAACCTCCTGGCCGGCGAAGGCACCGTCGGCCAACGCGTACGACTGGCGGGTTCGAGCTACGTCGTCGCCGGCATCGTCGGCTCCCCCGGCGGTCCCGGCACGGCCGGTGGTGGAGACGAGGGTCTGCCGACGCCGGACGAGAACGTCGACGCCTACATCCCGCTGCCGGTCGCCCGCGAGCGGCTCGGCGACATGATCTTCGAGTTCGCCGACGGCGGCTACAAGCGGGAACGCGTCGAGCTGCACCAGCTCATCGTCGAGGCCGAACGCCCGCAGGACGTGCCCGCCGTCGCCGCCTCGCTCCGTCGGATGTTCGAGCGGTTTCATCCGGACGGCGACTGGCAGCTGACGGTCCCGTTGGAGCTCCTGCGGCAGGCCGAGGCGACGGAGCGGACGTTCAACGTCGTCCTCGGCAGCATCGCCGGCATCAGCCTGCTCGTCGGCGGCATCGGCATCATGAACATCATGCTCGCCAGTGTGACCGAACGCACCCGCGAGATCGGCGTCCGCCGGGCGATCGGGGCACGCCGGTCGCAGATCGTGCAGCAGTTCCTGATCGAGACCGTCGTCCTCAGCACCGTCGGCGGCGCGATCGGCGTCGGGCTGGGGCTGGCACTGCCCGAGCTGATCGAACGGTTCGCCGGCATGCCGACGAAGGTCGAACCTTGGATGGTCGGCCTGAGCCTCGGCATCAGCGTCGGCGTCGGCATCATCTTCGGCCTCTACCCCGCTGTCCGCGCCGCCAACCTCGATCCGATCAAGGCCCTGCGGCACGAGTAGGTTCCGCGGCATTGGCCTCTCCTTTCACAAAGAAGTTGCAAGTGTCGTACGGGTTCGTTGAAGGGCCTCGTATGATGGAGTGGCATGGCTGACGCACCCCGCTCGTCCGACGTCTTGATTCACGACTGGACCCGCGTCGACGACGGCACGTGGCACAGCTTCCACCACAGCCTGACCGGCGAAATCAAGCGGTTCCTCAACAACGGCGTCCTGCCCGATGGCTACTACGCCGACTCAGAACGACACGCCCCGCCGTACGAGCCGGACGTCCTCGCCTTGCAAGAAGCATCCGACGAGATCATGGATGACGTTGATGACACGTCCGGCGGCACCGCCGTCGCAGTCGCTCCGAAAGTCACCGCCGCTCCAACTCTCAGCCTTCACTTCGTCGGCGACGTCTCGTACGCCAGCAAGCAGCTCCGCGTTGCCATTCGGCACAAGTCGGGCGACCGCGTCGTGGCCCTCATCGAAATCACGAGCCAGGCCAACAAGAACCGTCGCAGCCATGTCGAGCAGTTTGTCAAGAAGACGACCGACGCCCTCGCCTCCGGCGTCCACGTCTCGATCATCGACATCCTCCCGCCGACCCGCCACGACGCCCCCGGCCTGATCGCCCGCTGTGCCGAAGCCGCCGACCTCGGCGAGCTTATCGCCCCGCCGGACAAGCCGCTCATGATCGGTGCCTTCGAATCCCACGCGGGAACACCCGGCATCACGCCCGTCGAGCTCTGGGCCGAGCCCCTCGCCGTCGGCGACGCGTTGCCGGATCTGCCGATCTTCTACCGCGAGGATCGCTTCGTGAACATCCCGCTGGCCGCCACCTATGCCGCCGCCTGGGAAGCGACGCCGAAGCGGTGGCGGAAGGTCGTCGAGGCTTGAGATCGAGGTGGTCGTGTACCATGCCAAAGCCGCCATGACGCTTGCCCCACCTGCCGCATCTGTCGCCGTCGCGAAGCAGCCGTCGCCACCGCGTGAGCAGGTCGCGCCGACGCCCCACCGATTCTCACCGACGGAGTACTACTTCCTTGCGGAACAAGGCTTCCTGCCCGACCACACCGAACTCGTCGACGGCCAGATCCTCGAGATGCCCGCGCAGCACTACCCCGCCGCCGCGGCCATCGGCCGGTTCATGGATGTCTTCCGCAACGCATGGCACGATCGCGATTGTGTC
>CAYQCT010000046.1:19139-19867 GCA_964416015.1 uncultured Tepidisphaerales bacterium | reverse complement strand
GCCCAACCCGCCGCCCGCCACGCCGGCTGCCACGCAGCATCGGCGAGCAACACCCGATCCGCCCGCGACCCGCACGCCGCGGCCGGCCTTGGGCTGGCGATCCAGCTGATCCAACGCGTCGCCGCGTGCGTCGCATCCGGCACGTCCGCCCGCGTCAGATTCGCCGCGACGATCGTCGAAGCGCCCTCGGCCGCGACGGTGATCGCCAGCGGCGACGCCTGCCGCGGACTGTCGGGATCGACGCGACGAACCTCCTCGCCGACGGCCTTGGCCAGCACCCGCCCGGCATCGAGAAACGGCTCGTCCCGCGTGCCCGCCACCAGCACCGTCGCGTCCGTCGTCGGCGGCATCTGCACCGCCTGCTCGCGTCGCGTCTGATGTCGATTCGCCGCGACCTGCAACGCCGCCGCGGCCTCGTCGAGCAGATCCCGCGCCGCCGAGCCCTGCACCGCCTCGCTGTCGCCTGGCAGATTCAGCGACGTCGGCAGCATCATGCCCGGCCGATCCGCCAGCACGTCCGCAAAGCACGCGACGCCCGGCACCGACACGAATCGACCGGCGGCGATATCATTTGAGAAGTCCGCGCACTGCAACGCATCCGCCGCCGCCGCGGCATTGAGGAAGATCGCCCACAAGGCCGCCGAGGCGTCAAGTCTGCTCAACAGGTCGACGCAGTGGGCCGCGTGGTTCGGTGCCAGCAACGCCATCGTCGGCCGGTCGATCGCGAC
>CAYQCT010000046.1:1912-19066 GCA_964416015.1 uncultured Tepidisphaerales bacterium | reverse complement strand
GTCGGGACGCTGCACCGGCCGAGCCAGGCACCGTCGCGGCAGGCCGTCAGCGTGCCGTCGCGGGCGAGCAACCACTCGCCGACCGGCCGCGCCGCCGCTTCCATCGCGTCGGCCACCGCCGGCAGGTCGCGTCGCAACGCGGCGAGGTTCGCGCGCAGGTTGTCCGCCGCCTGTTCTGCACAGCTCGCCATGCAACGAATATCGGGCGAATCCGCCGGTCGACTCGACGCCGCTACATTCGCCGCGTGGCCCGCGACGCGATCGACTTCGTCAAGATGCACGGCGCGGGCAACGACTACGTCTACGTCGACGGCTTCCGCACGCCGGTGCCGAGCGACGACGCGACGCTGCGGCGATGGGCCGTTGCCGTCTCGGATCGCCACACCGGGGTCGGCGGTGACGGGCTGATTCTGGTGTTGCCCGACGAGCAGGCCGACTGCCGGATGCGGATGTTCAACATCGATGGCAGCGAAGGCCAAATGTGCGGCAACGGCGTCCGCTGCGTCGCCAAACTCGCCGCCGATCATGGCCACGTGACGGGCGAGATCGTCCGCGTCGCCACCGCGTCGGGCCGCCGCGATGTGCGACTTGTCCGGGAAGACGGCGAAGTCGTCGGCGGCAGCGTCGCGATGGGCGAGCCGGACCTCGGCGATCATGCCAAGCAACTCGACGGCCTGCCGGTCCGAGCGACGCTCGTCTCCACCGGCAATCCGCACGCTGTGCTCTTCGTCAACGACCTCGACAAGATCGACGTCCCGCGGCTCGGCCCGCTCGTCGCGACGCACCCGGCCTTCCCCGGCGGCATCAACGCCCACTTCGTCCAGGTCCTGGCCCGCGACCGCTGCCGCGTCGTCCATTGGGAGCGTGGCAGCGGCCCGACGCTGGCCTGCGGCACCGGAGCCTGTGCCGTCTGCGTCGCCGGCGTCGTCACGGGACGGCTCGACCGCGAAGTCGCCGTCGAAGTCCCCGGCGGCGTGCTGGACATCGCGTGGGACGAGACGACGAACCAGATGCGAATGACCGGCCCGGCGGCGACGGTCTTCAGCGGGCAGTGGGAACCGCCCGCCGATGCGGTTGTTGCACCGAGGTAGGGTGGGCTTCAGCCCACCTCGGCGACCGAACAAGCAGATGGTGGGCTGAAGCCCACCCTACATCAGAAGCAGAACGCTTCAGAAAATACTGACCTTGAAGCCTTCTTCCTCGATCTGCTGAACCAGCCGGCGGGCGTCCTTCAGAATCAGGTTCAACAGTCGCAGGTCGGCGTCCAACGCCTCATACGCCCGCGGGTCGTTCAGCATGAGCGCTAGCGTTCCCTCGCCCTCGTCGGCCTTCGTCAAGATTGACTCGACCCGGCCCAGCACGCGGTCCGCTTGGGCGAGACGGCCGCGGAAGTCGCCGACGGCGGCTTTGCCTTCGGCGATGATGCTTCGGCCTTCGGTCGCAGCGGCTTCGACCTCCGTCACCGTGCGTCGCGCGCTGGCGAGCGTTTCCTTGCCGTCGGTCAGGATCTGGTCGAAATCTTCGTTCGCCCGCTCGCCCAGCCGCCGATACGCCGCGGCGGCCGCTTCGCCTTCCTCGGCGGCACCACGCAGGCTTCTAACTGCCAGCTTCAGGTCGTCCCGCAGCTCCCCGTCGCCGGCGACTTCGTCGATCGTCTCCGCCAGGTCGCCGAGCCGGACCGCCTGCATCGCGATGACATTCGCGACGTCTGCCTCGCGAAACGCAAGCGTTAATTGCTGTGCCTCTTCCGCCAACGCCAGCAACTCCGGCGGCACCAAGTCGGTGCCCGCGAACCGCCCCTCGATCACCGCCGGCTCTTCGCTCGCCAACTGCCGCAGCTCGCCCTCCGCGGCCTCGCCGAGGAGTTCCAATTCGACGCCCGCGCCACCACTGATCAAGTTCGTCGCGATGATCGCCCCGCGCACGTTCGCCGGCAGCGGCCGATCGTCGTCCGCCCGCACGAGCAGCATCACGTCGAAGCCCGTCCGCTCCTCGTCCAAGCCGATGTCCGTCACCCGACCGACGCCCGTGCCGCGGTACGTCACGCGAGCGCCCTCGGCCAACCCGTCGACACGCGGCACGCTCATCCGCACCTCATACCCGCCGCCACTCGCCAGGCCGCCGAGCGTGCCGCCGAACTTGACGATCATCCAGCCGAGCGCGACCAACGCCCCGATGACGGTCAGCGCGACGATGACGTTGTTGCGAACGGGAGCGGCCATGCGGGTTCAACATTAGCGGCCTCGTTGGCAACCGCCCTACGTTCGTCGCATGAGCGTTCTGCCCCGCGACACCCTTCGTCTCGGCCTGCCGTCGGGCTCGATGCAGTCGAGCACGTACGAGCTCTTCGACCGGGCCGGCTACCACATCCGCGCCCGCGACCGCAGCGTCTTCCCCGCGATCGATGATAAGACGATCTCCTGCGTGCTGTTCCGTGCGCAGGAGATGAGCCGCTACGTCGTCGACGACCTCGTCGACTGCGGCCTAACGGGGCACGACTGGATCGTCGAAAACGGCAATGCCGACGACGTCGTCGAAGTCTGCGAACTTACGTACAGCAGGGCGACGCGACAGCCGGCCCGGTGGGTATTGGCCGTCCCGAACGAGTCGCCGATCGAGAAGCCCGAGGACCTGGACGGCAAGCTCATCGCGACTGAGATCGTCAACACGACCCGCGCCTACTTCGAAGCCAAAGGCATCAAAGCCCGCACCGAGTTCTCCTGGGGCACGACGGAGATCAAGGCCCGCATCTGCGACGCCATCGTCGACCTGACCGAAACCGGTAGCAGCATCCGCGCCAACAACCTGCGGATTCTCGACACGCTGCTCACGAGCACGATCCGCTTCATCGCCAACAGGAAGGCCTGGGAGATCGACTGGAAGCGGGAGAAGATGGAGAACATCGCGATGCTCCTCACCGGCGCCATCGCCGCCCGCGGCAAGGTCGGCCTCAAGCTCAACGCCAAGAAGGAGCACCTCGAAGCGATCGTCGCCATGCTCCCGGCCCTCAAGAGCCCGACCGTCAACGCCACCCACGACGGCGACTACGCCGTCGAGGTCATCATCGACGAGCACCTCGAACGCGACCTGATCCCCCAGCTCAAACGCAGCGGCGCGACGGAGATCTTCAGCTATCCGCTGAACAAGGTGATTCCGTAGGTCTGTACAGTCCTCGCCATGCTGTTGCGAGACGGTGATCGATGGACCGCCGACGCGTTCATGCGTCGTTACGAGCAGATGCCCGACACGCGGGCGCAGCTCATCAACGGCACGGTCGTCATCCGCGGCGACGTTCCGTTCACGCATGGCGAGGCACATGCCAGCATCACCGGTTGGCTCGGCAGCTACGCCGCACGTCACCCGCATTTGATCGCCGGATCAGGGCTGTCTGCTGGAACCCTCGTGTCCGACAAAGCCGCACGTCACCCGCATTTAATCGCCGGATCAGGGAGCACGACGCTGCTGAGCGATCTCAACGTCTTCGAGCCGGACGTGCTCCTGATGCGTCCTGAATCCGCGGGTGGTTCCGCTCGCATCGGCGTCGACGGCTACGTCCACGGCCCGCCGGAGCTGATCATCGAAGTCGCCGCCAGCACCGCCAGCCTCGACGCCAACGCCAAGGCCGAGGCCTACCACGCCGCCGGCGTCGGCGAGTACCTGCTCTGGCGGACGGAAGAAGAACGCATCGACTGGTACGAACACACGGACGACCGCTACCTCGCCATGACGCCCGACGCCGAAGGCCTTGTCGAGAGCAACCTCTTCCCCGGCCTGATCCTCGACCCCGCCGCCCTGCTCCGCGGCGACCTGGCGACGGTGCTGGGGCACGTCACGTCCTGACGCCGTCTCGCGGTGGCTCGTCAGCCTCTGGATGTCAGCACACTTCGTGTAGTGGCGCCCGGCTCACGACGCGCGTCGCCGCAGGCCGAGGAGGCTCAGCAGGGAGAGCCAGCACATCGCCACGCCGGGCTCGGGGATGACCGTCGGGCTGTTGCCGGCCCAGAGGATGTTGACGGGGCCGTCGAGGCCGGATGCCACTACACTGCGTGGAGCGGGGTCACTTCGATGCGTCCAGCACTGCACTTCGTGTGGTGGCACCAAGCATACGGCGGAGAAACAATGACCTATGAAGACAACCATGTTGCTAACGATCATCGGAACAGGATCCTTGAAGGCATGGCCTCTTTGTCGTCAGAAGATGTGCTCACCGCGTGTTTGAGCGGATCTACGCCACAGCTTGACAAGGCTTCGTCCGCCTTTGGTCACTCGTACAACGCTCTCGCGGAGACACATGCAGCACTGCTCATCATGTCGCTCGCGATGTCGAACGGGTCGTCCAAAATCCACGATGGCTTGCCTGGCGAGGAAAACGACCGCCTTTCGTTAAATATGGCTTACATTTCAACGACTGTTGGCACCTTGATTCAGTCTTGCCTCATGGCTGCAACAAGCGGGCTCGCAAATCCCACGCGGATTCTGGCTCGCTCGGCGGTCGAGCACATGGCTTTTTTCGCGTGCTTAGCTGCCGACGTCGAATATGCACGTGAATATCTTTCCGTTGATACGAATGATGAGGCGCGTCGGATCAAGTACCATCACCAGCTCTTCAAGCCAAGAGTGCTGGCGACGCGTCTTGCGACTGTTCTAAATGCGCGTGGCTTCGACAACGAACTTGTCATGAGTATGAAGGAGACGCGTGAAGCGAACTTACTCCCTGTTGTCTCGAAGCGTGCACGTCGATCCGATCGCTGCTGTTTTCGGTGCTCTTGTCCCAAGTTGCGATGATGACCCGGAGAACGTAGTGCCAGACTGGGTCCGCCCAGCTCCGATCGGCGAGGCCGTCAGCACCGGCGTTGCCGCTTTAGCTACTTGTCTTGCCATAGACGCTCTGCACTTGATTCCGCTGCTTGAGCGACTGTCTCCCGACAATGAACGCTTCACAGATGCGTCCAAGAGGCTTCTTGACGCGTTCGGCTTCAGCGCGACGGATTGGGTATGCACGCATGTCGCTGAGAACCCGAACGAAGCACTTCCGGCCGGTCTGCCGGTGCCGCCAGAAGGTATGAGGCTCGCGCTCGTGCCTTTGGAAGAACCCCGTGAGCCGGGTGCCACTACACAGCGTGTAGTGAAATGACTATTAGACGCCCAGCACTACACTTCGTTTGGTGGCACCCGGCACCCCCTGATTCGAACCTCTCGGATGCTTCGCTTCGTGTCGCTCATCGTTCTCGTTGCAGCAACAGCCGGCCTTGCCGGTTGCGACAATAGCGGGCCGCCCGCGAGGCTGACGATGGAGGAGGCGAAAGCCCTTGCTGCCGAGTGGCGGGCGGAGACGGACGAATTCAAGCAGCAGGAGATCGCAGAGCAGATCGCAGCAGGCAAAGGGTTCATGGGTGCCTCTGCCGAGGTGATCAGGGCACACTTTGGCGACGAATCTTGGGTTGGGCGTTTCCGGCCGGAGCGTGGTCATCCAGCCGACGTCGACTTCGACACGGACATGCACTTCCGGACCGGATGGTTCGGCATTGATCGCGCATTCCTGTCGTTCCTCTTCAAGAACGGTCAGGTCGTCTCTGTTCGCGTCACGGCGAGCTGATCCACGTCCGACTCCTCATCCGGGTGCCGGCCGGCCTTCAGGTCAATCGGCCAATCAACGTCGCGGTTATTGAAGCTCTACAGCTGCGTCTCGGCGGGGCTGAAGACGCGAATCTTTACGCGATTGCGTCCTATCGCGACAAGGTTGCCCGCCGCGTCGAAGTCCAGCCGGATGACCTCGTCGAAGCTCGTGACAAGGTTGTGCTTGAACGTCAAGTCGCCGTCGTACACGCCGATCGTGTTGCTGAGAAACCCGGCGATGAGGAAGTCGTCGTCGTCCCAGCCGAGCGTCGACGCGACGGCGGCGGCCGGCCAGAGGGCGGAGAAGAGCAAAACAACGGCCGCGAGGAACGCGGCGAGGCGGTGGCGTCGATCGGTCACAGAAGTCCCCTGAAGTGGCTGGATGAAGTCTTCCCCCACAGCCACAGCGGCGGAAGGTTTCGGCAGCATACGTGTTCAGAAGCGACGTGCAAGATGCTCCATCGGCGGGCCAGCCACCGAGAGCGTGTGAGCACTTGATCTCCCGTGGCACGAATTCTAGTTCGTGCTCTGCTACAACCATGACGAACGGCGGATTTCACCGAAACAAGTGTTGAAGTGCCGAACACGCTCTCAACAATAGTACGCCACCGATCTACTTGGCCTCGCCGAGGTTCATTGCAAAACCCGTATCGACACGCAGCGGAACTGCTAGCTTCATCGCCGATTCCATCGCCTCGCGGGCGAGTGTGGAAGTTGCGTCGACGGCGTCGGCAGGGCATTCGAAAACGAGTTCGTCGTGGACCTGCAACAAGAGTCGCGCCGGCGACTGCGTCTGGGCGAGCTGCCGAGAGACCTCGATCATGGCGAGTTTAATCAAGTCGGCCGCACTGCCCTGGATGACGCTGTTGATCGCGGTCCGCTCGGCGTACTGACGCATGCTGGCGATGCGGGACTCGATCTCCGGGATTGGGCGGCGGCGGCCCTGAATGGTTTCGACGAAGCCGCGGCTCTTGGCGTCGATGATGCATTGATCGAAAAAATCGAAGACGCGCGGGTAGGTCATTTTGTAGTTGTCGATGAGTTCCTTGGCCGACCGCTGCGTGAGGCCGTCGACGCGGCGGGCGAGGCCGAAGGCGCTGACGCCGTAGATGATGGCGAAGTTGATCGTCTTGGCATAGCGACGCTGCTCATCCGTGACATCGTCGAGCGGCGTCTTGTAGACGTCGCTGGCGACCTTGCGGTGAATGTCCTCACCGTTGCGGAAGGCGTCGAGAAGGCCCGGTTCCTGGCAGAAGTGGGCCAGGAACCGCAGCTCGATTTGGCTGTAGTCGGCCGTCACGAGACGGTTACCGTCGTCGGCGACGAACGCGAGGCGGATGCGGCGGCCTTCGTCGGTGCGAACAGGAATGTTCTGCAGGTTCGGATCGCTGCTCGACAGCCGGCCCGTGCTGGCGCCGGTCTGGTTGAAGCTCGTGTGAATCCGGCCGGTCGACGGCTTGATCTCCTTCGCCAGATTCTCCAGATACGTCTCACGCAGCTTGACGAGGCCGCGGTACTCGAGAATCAGTCCCGGAAGCGGATGCTCGCCGGCGAGTTGTTCGAGTGTGGCGGCATCTGTGGAATAACCCGTCTTCGTCTTGCGGAGTGGCTTAAGCTTCAGTCGCTCGAACAGCACTTCCTGCAATTGCTTCGGCGAATCGGGGTTGATCTCGCCGCCCGCCTCGGCATGGATCGTCTCGCGGAGCTTCTCGATCCGCGTCAGCAGCACCGCCGACTGCTCGGCCAGGACGGCCGGGTCGACTTTGATGCCGTTCCACTCCATTTCGACCAGCACGTCGACCAGCGGCAGCTCCATTTCGTCGTGGAGCTTCTGCAGATCGGCGAATTTCGGAAGCTTCTCCCGAAGGAACTCGTACAACCGCCACGTCACGTCGGCGTCCTCGGCGGCGTATGTCGCAACGTCGGCGACGGATACCTTGTCGAGCGTCGTCTGCTTCTTGCCAGTGCCAATGAGCTGCTTGATCGGGATGCAGGTGTGCCCGAGCAGGTCCCTGGCGAGATCGTCGAGCTTGTATGTGTTGCGGCCGGCATCCAACAGAAATGCCATCAGCATCGTGTCCGCGCTTTGCCCGCGCACCGTCACGCCGCAGCCACGCATGACGAGCTTATCATACTTCAGATGATGGCCGACGACCGCGATCTTCGGGTCTTCAAGCGACGGCTTGGTGGCCGCGAGCAAGTCGGCTTCGTCGAGTGTTGCCTCGCCCTCCGGGCCGCGGCAGGGGAGGTAGTAGCCGGAATGTGGTTCCCAACTGAAGCTGACGCCGACGAGGTTCGAGGCAACCGCGGCGAGGCCGTCCGTTTCAGTGTCGAAGGCGTAGCTCTTCTGCTTCGCTAGAACCTTCGCAAATCTAGCTAGCTTTTCTGGCGTGTCCACGACCTCGTAAGCCTCCGCCGTCGTCTCGTCTTTGTCTGCGGCAAAGAGGGTGCCGGCGAGCGGGTCGTACTTCGCCGGCGGCTTGTCGGGAACGTCAACATCGCTCTTGAGTTGGTTGCTTCCGCCGATTCTCGCGAGCAGGCTGCGGAAGCCGAGCTCGTCGAGGTGGTCGCGCAACGCCGGCGTGTCGAGGCCGGTGAACGCGCACGACGTCGGGTCGAAATCGCCCAAGTCGACGTCGTCACGCAACGTTACCAGCTTCCGCGCCAGAGCCAGCTTGTCAGCCCCGTGGTTCTTGACATTCTCCGACTGCTTGGGGGTCAGCTCGTCGGCGTGTTCAAGCACTGCCTCGGCGCTTCCATACTTGTTGACCAGTTTCGCCGCCGTCTTCTCGCCGATGCCGGGCACGCCGGGAACATTGTCGACGTTGTCACCCATCAGCGTCTGTACATCAACGGCCTGGTCCGGCCGATAGCCGACCTTGGCATACAAAGCGTCGGCATCGAAGGTGTTGTCGGCTTGAACGTCGTACATGACTACGCCGTCGCCGAGCAGTTGGCGAAGGTCCTTGTCCTTGCTGACGAGGACGAAGTCGTAGAGGCCCTCGTAGCGACGGACGATGGTCGCGATCAGATCGTCGGCTTCGAAGCCCTCGGCCGACAGGATCGGGATGCCGGCGTCGCGGACAAGTTGGAGGATGCGTTCTTCCTGCGGCTTGAAGTCGTCGCCGGGCGCGGTGCGGGTGGCCTTGTACTGCGGGTCGAGTTCCTTGCGAAAGACGTCCTCATCACCGGTGTCGGTGACCATCAGCAGGTAATCGGGCCTGCGGTCGGCGAGCTGGAGGAGCATTTGAGTGAAGACGTAGGTCGCCTTCGTGGGCTCGCCGGCGGGGCTGGTGAGGTCGCGGAAGGGCGCGTAGTAGGCCCGATAGATTTGGGCGTGGCCGTCGAGAAGGTAGAAGGTCTTGCGGGCCATCGGCGGTCCGAAGCGTAGCGGCGGGCGGCGGATTGTCGGACGTCGCGCGGGCGAGACGGCGGTTGTGCCCGCGGACGAGGCCGGTACAATGCCGGACCCACCTTGGCCGCGTTTCCCGCGTGGCCGCCCGCGTCGATGCCGAGGAGGCGTCGGCACCTGTTCGAATTTCCCTCGGCTGAAAGAGGTCTCGCATGGCTCCCGCGAATCAAGGCTCCAAAGGCGCGCTCATCACCTGGACCGTCGTCTCGACCGTGTTCGGCATGACCGGGCTCGTGCTGGCGATCGTCTTCTACTCGAACCAAACCGACGCCGACGAACGGCTTCGGACGCTGACGCAGCGGTACAACAATGTCGCCAGCGACACGGACCTGAGCGGTCCGCTCGTGACGCAGCTGCGTGGTGCCAAGCAGGCGGCCAACAGCCAGCAGAAGGACCTGACGTTTGCGATTACGCAGTCGCAGAGCCTGGCGAACAAGATGGCCGGCGTGACGGACGCCGCCGCCGCGGAGGCCGCGGCCGATGCTGCCATGTCGCAGGTCGCCGCAGCGCTGGCCGGCAACGAGGGCGATCCGGCGATTTCGTCGCAGGAGAACCTGACCGCCGCCGCGCAAGCCGCCGCAACGGAGTTGCAGGCCCTGCGGACGCGTCTCGCCGCCGCCGAGAGTCGCACCGCCGCCGAGCAGGCGCAGGCCGAGACCGAAGCGTCCGGCCTTCGCGATCAAATCGTGGCGCTGCAGACGCAGGTCGAGGAAGCCACCAACCAGATGCAGGCCGCCGAGGCCGCGCGGGTGACGGAGCTGTCGCAGGCGGAGGAGTTGCTAGGCATGCTCGAGTCGCAGGTGGAAGAAGTCGTCGCCGTCATGGGCGAAGAGCGGTCGGAACTCTTTAATGCAGTCGCCGCGTTGCAGGACGAGCTGGAGAAGGGACGCGATGAACTCGTGGGTGCCACGAAGATCATCCAACAGAAGGTCGACAACTCTGACGCGCCCGACGGTGAAATCCTGCAGAGCCCCAGCGGCACCCGCCTCGTGATCGGGCTCGGTCGGGAGCACGGTGTGTTCAACGGGCTCACCTTCAACGTCTACGACGAGGGTCTGGGCGTTCCGCCGATCGAGACGGATCCGAACGATCCGACGTCCGCCACGCTCGCCCGCGGCAAGGCGTCGATCCAGGTCATCAACGTCGGCAAGACCAGCAGCGAAGCCCGCATCGTTTCGCAGCAGCCGGGCACGACGATCCGCGAGGGCGACCTGATCGCGAACCTCGCGTATGACCCGAACGTCCGCCGGGCGTTTCACGTCTTCGGCAGCTTCGACTTCAACGGCGACGGCAACGCGACTGCCGACGAGGCCGAGGAGATCAAAAGCCTCGTGCGCGAGTTCGGCGGCCGGCTGGCCGACGGCGTGACGATCGAGACGGACATCGTCGTTCTCGGCCGTCGCCCGGAGGTGCCGGAGCTCAGCCAGGCCGAGCTCGACGCCGCCTCGTCGATCGTCCGGCAGCAGTACTTCCAGGCCGAGCAGGAGCTGCGTGCCTACGAAGCCGTGCAGGCCGAGGCGAATCGGCTCAACAAGCCGATCATCAACCAGAACGAGCTCCTAACGAGCCTCGGCTACTACGACCTCGCCGCCCAGTAGGCGACCGACGTCCGCCGGCCGCGGTGACTTGTTCTCGTGAAACGCTCCCTCGACGGCCTGTGCGTACTCGTCACCGGTGCCAGCAGTGGCATCGGTGCAGCCCTCGCCGAGCAGCTGGCGGCCGGCGGGGCTCGACTCGCCCTCGCCGCCCGGCGGCTGGAACGATTGAAGGAACTGAACGCACGGCTCGGCGGCAAGCATCAGGTGCTCATCGCCGATGTCGCCGACGCCGAGGCGTGCCGGACGCTGGTCGCTGATGCACATGCTGCGTTGGGCCGGCTCGATGCGGTCGTCTGCAACGCGGGTTACGGCGCGACGCAGTTGAGCTGGAAGCAGACGCCGGAGGACGTGCGGCGGATGTTCGCGACGAACGTCCACGGAACGCACGACGTGGTCTACCACGCCGTCCCGCTGATGCTCTCGCAGCCGCCGCGTGACGGCTGGCGCGGGCAGCTCGTGTTCGTCTCGAGTGCTGCCGCGCGACGGGGAATCCCGTTCCTCGGACCGTACGCGGCGACGAAGGCGGCGCAGCTGTCGATGGCCGAGGCGTTGCGGGTCGAACTGGCGGAGGATCAAATCGCGGTGACGAGCGTGCACCCGGCCGGCACGGCGACGGAGTTCGGCGACGTCGCCGAGCGAGAGGGCGGCGTCGCCATCACCAACTTCGGCGGACGCGGCGGCAACCAGACGGCCGCGCAGGTCGCCAAGGCGATGGTCCGCGGCATCGTCCGCCCCACGCCCGAAGTCTGGCCCGCCCGCGGCTACCGGCAGGTCCTGGCCCTCAACGCCCTCGCCCCCCGCTTCGGCGACGCGGCCATGCGGCGGCTCAAAAGGTCAGTCGATGATGCGGACCCGTCTTGAGACGAAATCCTCTGCAGAAATCGTCTCCTACAGGGTGTGTCCCATCTTCTCCCGCTTCGTCGCGAGGTAGCGGGCATTGTCCGGCGTCGCCTCGACGACGACCGGCATCTGTTCGACGACTTCAAGGCCGTGGCCCTCGATGCCATAGATCTTTTTCGGGTTGTTCGTCAGCACGCGGAGCCGGCGGAGGCCGAGGTCTTTGAGGATCTGCACGCCGATGCCGTACTCGCGGCGGTCGACGGGCAGGCCAAGCTTGAGGTTGGCTTCGACGGTGTCGAGGCCGCCGTCCTGCAAGCGGTAGGCCCGGAGCTTGTTCGTCAGGCCGATGCCGCGGCCTTCCTGGCGGAGGTAGAGCAGGACGCCACGACCTTCCTGAGCGATGCGTTGCATGGCGACGTCGAGTTGGTCGCCGCAGTCGCAACGGGCGGATCCGAAGACGTCGCCGGTGAGGCATTCGCTGTGCACGCGGACGATCGTCGCGATGTCCGTCGCGACGGCTGATCCGTCGGGGTGTCGGCGGCCGATATCGTCGCCTTTGACCAGGGCGAGGTGCGGGCTCTGGTCGATCTTCGAGTCGTAGGCGAAAAGCTCGAAGTCGCCCCATCGCGTCGGCAGGCGGACCTGTTCGACGCGTTGGATGAGCGTTTCACGCTGCGTTCGATACCGGATGACGTCGGCGACGGTGCAGGCCTTCATGCCGTGCTTGGCGGCGAACTTCTCGAGGTCGGGCCGCCGGGCCATTTCGCCGTCGTCGCGCATGACTTCGATGCCGAAGCCGACGGGCCGCAGGCCGGCGAGGCGGCACATGTCGGGGATACCTTCGGTGTGGCCGGCGCGGACGAGCGTGCCGCCGTCGCGGGCGCGGATCGGCTGGACGTGGCCGGGCCGGTCGAAGTCTTCGGGCAACGCTTCGGGTTCAGCCAGCCGCCGGATCGTGGTTGCGCGTTCGGTTGTGCTGACGCCGGTCGTGATGCCGAAACGGGCGGCGGCGTCAACGCTGACGGTGTAGGCCGTGCCGCGTTGGGCCGTGTTGATGCCGGCCTGCGGGCTGAGCTTGAGGCGGTCGGCCGTCTCGCCGTCGAGCGCGACGAACAACATTCCGCGACCTTCCCGCAGCATAAAGTTGACCAGGCTCGGCGTCACATGCTCGGCGGCGGCAATGATGTCGCCTTCGTTCTCGCGGTCCTCGTCATCGACCAGCAGAATCATCTTGCCGGCCCGCAGGTCTTCCAGGCAGCTGTCGACGGTGTCAAACTTCATCGCCCGACGGTAGAGCCGTCGGGGCGGCGGGCTTCACAAAGCGACGACATACCGGCACTTGCGTCGCTCGCCGCGGGCGTAGAGCGGGTGGCGGCGGGGCACGTCGTGGGTCTCGACAAGCTGCCCGCCGATCGCCTCGATCGTTCGCCGGCTTGGCAGGTTCGTCGGGTCGCAGGTGATGCTGAGCTCGCTCAGGCCGTGCAGTCGCGCCAGGGGAAAGAGCAACCGCGACGCCCGCGCCGCCAGCCGTCGGCCGCGGGCGGGCGGCAGGACGAGGTAGCCGATGTGGCCGACGTAGCGGAGCAGGTCGTCGCCGCGGCCGATGCGGAGCGTGATCGTGCCGCCGAAGTCGACACCGGCATGGTCGCGGCCCGTGCCGTCGAGTTTCATCCAGAACCGATAGGCAGCTTCGCAGCCGGACCGCGGATCGCACCGCTCGCGGCCGCGTGGTGCGGCCTGCAGCAGCATCAGGATCGACTCGGGCCGCACGTCGCAACCCGGCTCGTTACGGCAGAGCGGGTGGCCGAGGCTTGCGACGAACTGCGGCAGGTACGCCGGGATCGGCTCGACGAGCGTGAGGCCGGGGCCGACGAGGGGTTCGGGCGGGTCGTGGAAGGTGAATTGCGGAGCTCGCCGCCGGAAGAGCACGGGGGAGCGTAGCGCGGGTTGGGGGTAGATCCGAGGACGTCGCAAGCCCACGGGCGGAGCCCGTGGGCGTTCACTGGATCAGGAGAAGCGGGATCCAATGTCCCATGTGGGAGCCGTTTGAGACCGTAGCAGCGGCGGCTCGCCGCTGCCTCTGGATCCGGGATCTTTTGCGAAACTGAACGGCAGCGGCGAGCCGCCGCTGCTACAGCCCGAGTTCTCAAACGGCACCTGATTCGCCGCACCTACCCGCGACGCCTAGATCTAGAAGATTCCGAAGAAAAGCGGCGTGCCGCCTGTGATGGTCTGCCACCGCAGGTAGCTGAAGACGAGGGCGAGCAGGGCGACCAGCACCCCAACGCCGGCGAGGCTGGTGTAGATGTTGTTCCGCGCGGGAACGTTCATCGGCGTGTCAGTTCGGAGTCGACTCATGACGGGCGGGCTAAGGGCGTGCGGAGCGGAAGGACCAGGAGCTACGAACGATCAGCTGCGCGACGTCTGCACGCGGTCGCCGGTGTTGACGCGGGCAAGGCCCGGGCCTTCGAGACGGCCGAAGGCGACGGAGTCGTTGACGTCGACGATGGTCAGCTCGGCGAGAAAGTCGCCGGAGGTCTGGTCGTAGACGACGAACTTCATGCCGCTGCGGACGTCGTCTTCGAGGCCGATGCTGATCTGGGCGTGCGGGCCGTTGGCGAGGGTCGCGGTGTCGACGATGACGCCGTTGACGTCCGGAGCACCGCCACCGGCCGCGAATGCGTCCTGCCGGTTGGTGCCGAGTTCCGCGAGCAGGTCGTCGGCCACTTCGAGGCTCGCCGACAGCTCGGCAATCTGTTCCTCGCGGGCGTTCAAAGCACGCTCGGCAAACTGCAGCTCGTTCTCGACCTGCGCCAGCCGGGCCTGGGTCTGGCCGTAACGCTCGGTCAGGCGGACGTTCTCGTCGCGGAGCGTCGTGTTCTGCTGCTGGATGCTACCGATGACGTTCTGCGCGGCGGTCAACGCGGTGCCGGTGCTGGCGACCGTGAGTTGCTCGGCGGCGAGCTGGTTCTGAGCGCGGGCAGCGTCGCCGCGAACGGAGTCGATCTGGCCCTGCAGGCCGATGATCTCCGTCTGCGCCGCCTGCAGCTGCGCCTGGGCGGCGGCGAGCTGGGAGGTGACGTTCGCTTGGGCGGTGGCGGCCTGCGCTCGGGCGAGGTCGGCACTGGAGCGGGCGACGGCCAGCTCTGCGTCGAGTGCGTCGACGTCAGCTTGCAGCGTGGGGACCGATTGCAGGAACGTCACCGACGCCGCCGCAAGCAGCAGCGACAAGACGACCAACAACACGACGAATACCTTCGTGAGCGCGCTCAAGGGTGGGCTCCTGTCTGTTCCTCTGCGGACAGGCGCGGCCGGAAGATCCGACGCGCCGGGTGCGGGCCCAATGCCGATCCGTTCGGCACCGTCAGCCCGCGGGGGCGGGACCGGCGAGACACGGACCAGGCGGCCGATGTCCCACGCGGGTCCTCCATGCTAATGCCGCGTCCGCTGCTGTCAATGCGTCGACCCGTCAGGCAACCGAAAGATGCGTTCTCGGACCCACGGGTCGACCCGCACTGCCTCAAGCCGCCCCCGCCTCGGCCGATACAAGTCGTGTGAACCAGATTTCCTCCAGCTCGTCCCCCCGCGTCGCCCGTTCCCGCGGTGCCGAGCGGCGGGCGCACCGGCGGCATTCCCCCGCGTCGGCCGGCCTGCCCGTCGGATTCGGTGAAGCGGCAGACTCGGTCGGTACCATCGTCGACCTCTCTGCCGGCGGCTGCCAGCTGCGGACGCAGGACGCATCGATTCGCCCGGGCGACCGCGTGAAGGTCTCGATCACGCTCCCCGAACACGCCGGCCTCAGCCCGTTCGCCCGGGCGGACGACGGCGAGTACCAGCCGGCCTGCGAGTGGCAAGGCACGTTGCACGTCGCTCGACGCGGAGAAGCGGGCAACGGCTCGTACTCGCTCGGCGGGCAGCTGCTCGACATGACGCCCGTCGATCGCGGCATGCTCGGCCTGTACCTGAGCACGCAACCGCTTGCGGCGTAGCAGGTCGGCGCAACAAAAGACTCAAGGCAGCTCCGCGACCGACCGCCGGTCGCGGAACTGCCTTGAGGAACCAACCGCGCTCCAAACATGAGCAACCCACGCGGGCCACTCAGGCCGCCACCACAGCGGCTTCACGGTTCGATAATGCACACGCCGGGCCAGCCGTCGCTCCGGCCGCTGAAGTTTCCTTCCCACTGAAACTTCGCCCATTTCGGGCCGCCGGAACGGGTGATAGTAGCTGTCTGCGTCACATTGTCGATGCCGAATTAATCGCCCGCTGCCTAGCTGCTCATCATCTGCTTACGTAGCCGCTCATCAAGTGGGCAGTTGCCGATCACGCGGTGTCGCACGCAGGCGGTACTCCTTCTGCGATGCCAGATGTCGCTAGACTGCGCCCATGGCAGCCGGCGACGACGCGGCATTCTCTGCGGACGAGGGGCCGAAACTCACGATCACAATTCCGGCTCAGAACGAGGAAGCCACCATCGGCCGGGTCGTCGGCGACATCCCGCGTGACATCCCCGGCATCGGCATCATTGAGGTTCTTGTCGTCGACGACGGCAGCACGGACCGGACGGCCGACATCGCGCGGGCGGCGGGGGCGAAGGTCGTTCCCATGGTCGGCCGTCCCGGCCTGGGCCCGGTCTGGCGGCTGGGCATGGAGCGGGCGATCCGCGACGGGGCCGATCTCGTCGTCAACCTCGACGGCGACGGCCAGTTCAACAGCGAAGACGTCCCGGCGATCGTCGCGCCGCTGCTGGCCGACGAGTGTGATTTCGTGCACTGCACCCGCTTTGCCCGCGGCGGGCCGGTCGGGCCGATGCCGCTGGTGAAAAAGTTGGGCAACCGACTGGTGACGTGGGTGACCAACCGCATTTGCGGCACCAACTTCACCGACGTTTCCTGCGGATTCCGGGCGTACAACCGCGAGGCGGCGTATCGCCTCGTGCAGTTCGGGCGGTGGACGTATACCGAGGAGTGCATCGTCTACCTCGTCAACCGCGGTTTGCGGATCAAGGAGATGCCGTTCGACGTTCTCGGCGAGCGGCCGCACGGCAAGAGTCGGGTCGCGAGCAACGTTCTTCTGTTCGCCAGCCACCTCGCACACATTCTGCTGCGGGCGGTCCGCGACGGGCGGCCGCTGACCTTCTTCGGCCTGCTGGCGGCGGTCGCGATCGTGCCGGGCCTGCTGGTGCTGCTGTTTACCGCTATCTGGTCCCTCGCGGCCGGGACGACGCAGCCGTACAGCAGCTTTCTGAGCATCGGCGTCGTGCTGACGCTCGTGGGTCTGGCGACGGTGGTGCTGGCGTTGCTGGCCGACATGGTCAGTCGACACCGCCGGATCCACGAGGACCTCCTGTATCTGGCCCGCTGTCGCTATTACGCGAGGCCGGGGGCGACGGACGTGCCGGAGGATGCGGCGTTGGTGAGCCTGTTCGACAGCTGAGCGAGTGCGGCTTCGACAGTCGCTACGACCGCTTCGATCTCGATCCGATCGATGCAGTAGGGCGGGCGACAGGCGACCTGCGGGCTGGTCGCGTCCTGCGGATAGCGGAAGCAGGGCGAACACGTCGCGGGCGTCTGGACGACGAGGTGGCGGTACTGCCAGGGCGAAACTTCGTCCGGGCGAGCAGGCCCGAACAGCGTGACCGGCGGCGTGCCGACGGCGGCGGCGAGGTGCGCCAGGCCGCTGTCGCTG
>CAYQCT010000046.1:0-1902 GCA_964416015.1 uncultured Tepidisphaerales bacterium | reverse complement strand
CTGCCGACGTAAAGCTCGCTGGCGGCCAGCACGGCGGCGACGTCCTCGAGGCCGCCTAGCAGTTCGTAGATGGGAGCATCAATGCCAGTGTCGCGAAGAGTACCGGCGACGCCTTCGTCTTCCGGGCCGACGAGAAAGACCGGCATCAGTCCGAGCGTGCGAAGCCGCGGCACCAGCTCCGCAAACTTCGCCGGCGGCCACCGCTTGCTCGCGGCGAAAACCGTCCGCCCGCTGCCGGCGTGCAGGGCGCAGAAGCGGCCTTCGACACCCAGAACCTCCCGCGCCTTGGCCAGTTCGTCCGCCCGCACCGGAAACGTCGGCGGCGGGGAAACGCCTACTTCCGGCAGGACTTCTGCGAGAAGATCCCAATTCGCCAGCACGTCGTGCCGCCCGGCGTACGTCGGGACGCGGTGCCGGACGAGCGGGTGCAACGCCCTCCATCGGCCGACGGCGTAGCGGTGCATGACGATGCGTCGCACGCCCGACGCCGCGGCGAGCAGGCTGTACTGCCACCGGTTGCTCGGATAGGGCACGACGAGGAGGTCCGCTCGCAGCCGACGCAGCCGTCTGAGGAGTCGCCCGAACTGCCGCGGCTCGTTGCCGAAGATCTCGACGGCCGCGACCTCCGGCAGTCGCAGGAAGACGCCGGCAATGCTCCGGTTCCTGGCCAGCACCGTGACCCGTCCGACCTCCGCCAGCCGCCGGATCATCGGCTGGGCCATCAGGGCGTTGCCCATGCCCGCCAGCACCGGCACGACGACGTGCTGCGATCGGCTCACCGGCGGGCAACGTCGAGGCAGAACGGGGCAACGCCGCGGAACCCGCCGGTCCAGCCGTGGCCGCGGACCAGGTCGTAGATCGCCTGCAGCCGCGGGTACTTCCAGGGCAGATGCTGCGGCTCGCGCTCGCGCACTTCCGGCGTGCTCAGCAGGTCCTTGCCGGCGGACGCGTACGTCGCTGAAGCCTTCTGCTTCAGCTCCGCCGCGTCGGCCTCGAAGAACTCCGCCACGCCGGCGAAGACCTCATCAGCGTGCTCCGGCGTCAGCTCGAACTTGCCGTCGAGGCTCAGGTCGAATGTCAGGATCAGCCGCCCGCCCGGCCGAAGAACACGGGCGATCTCTTTGAGAATCGTCGCGTATTGCCCCGTGTGCTCCAGCACGCTCACACAGAGCAGGGCGTCAAGCTCCTCCTCATCGAACGGCAGGTCCTGCAGGGCCGCCTGGCGGAACCAAACATGATCGTGCGGCGTCTCGAGGTTGACCGCGTTGAACATCTTGTCATATGTCGCATTCGTGTCGACGCAGGCGAACCGCGTCTCCGGCAGCTGCTCACAGAGCAGGAACGGCAGGAACGTCACGCCGCTGCCCGCGTCGCAGCAGGTCAAGTCGGTCCGCCCCGTCCGCTCCGCATGCCGAAGGACGGCCTGCGCGGCAAACGGGTATTCCCAGCGACGCGACCAGAGGTGCATCGGGTCCTCGCCCCAATGCCGGCCGTAGCCGCGAAGGGCGGCGTCGTGCTTCGTAAGAAAGTCGTCGCTGTACTGCTTGACGTCACGCCAGAACTTTCCGGCCATGAGGTCGTCGAGCTGCTGCAGCGTCGGCGTGCCGAGCGGCATCTCCGGCAAGGCAGTCGTGGGCGGCGTAGCGACGGCAGACATGCAACGGCAGCATAGGAACGTATCGAATCGAGAACCTTAAGGCGCTGGACCTGCACGTCAAACGCGCTACGAAGGCGCGGTGCGAGCCCCGACCGCGAGGGAGGGGTTCCGGTTTCTGCCTCTCGCACTCATCGGCAGAACCATTCCCTTACGGTCGGGGCTCGCAGTGGGTCGCGATGTCCATCAGCAAGTCCTGTAGGTCGTGCTTCAGCACGACGCGAACGACGGCGCTCGATCCGACGGCT
>CAYQCT010000045.1:17002-19955 GCA_964416015.1 uncultured Tepidisphaerales bacterium | reverse complement strand
CTTGACGCTCGTGAGGGCACGGCGCGGATCGTCGAGCGGGCCGGGTTCGAGCACGCGGATGCGAAGCCGTGGAACTTTTTGGTCGGGCCGACGGGCGTGGTGATGGTCGACGGCGACGCGTTGCACCGGCGGCCGATCGTGCGGCGATCGCGGCGTGGGCTGAGGCGGCTGCTGCGGGACACGCCGACGCCGGATCACGCCGCGGCAGTCAGGGCCGGCTTCTCGGAGGCAACCGGCTCGGCCGGCTGATCGACGGCGGTCGGGTCGGGCATCGCCTCGCTCGCTTTGATTTCCTCCACCGGCGGCGGTTCCGGCGGCTTCATGTGGTCTTTGCCGACGCAGTAGTTGCCTTCGAGCGTCGCCCCCTCGCTGACCGCCATCGAGATCGCCTCGAACGTGCCGCCGAGCGTCGCCTTCGGGCCGATGAGGGCGAGGCCGCGGACGGTGGTGCCGGTCTTGGCGGTAACTTCGCCGCGGGCGATCAGGCCGCCGCAGGTGACGGATTGGGTAACAACGCGGCCCTTCTTTTCGACGACGAGCGAGCCGACCGTCTTGACCTCGCGGCGGGCGTCGTAGCGCTTGACCTGCACGTCGCCCACCTGCAGCGGCTTGCTGCAGTGGCGGCAGGTGACCGTCTGGGCACGGCGTGCGACGTCCTGCAGCTGACCACAGTGGTAGCAGCTGATCGCCATCGTGCCCGTCGGGGCGGTGAACTTGCTGAGCAAGCCTGGCACGGGGGCGTCGCCTTAGTTGTTGACGTGGAGGCCGTTACGCAGGTTGACGCCTTCCTCGGCGAGCTGCGGTTGATTGGCGACGCCGGCAGCCTTGCTGGCGTTGGGGCCGACGCTGACGTGGCCTTTGAAGACGGCGCCTTCCTCGACGACGAGCTTGCCGGCGGTCAGGTCGCCCTCGTGGTCGGCCGTCTGGCGCAGCTCGACGCGGCCGGCGGCGGTCAGGTTGCCGCGGACGCTGCCGTCGACGCGGACGTTGCCCGCTTTGACCTCGCCGGTGAGCGACGCCTCACGATCAACGTGCAGCAGGCCGGACGTCTTGACTTCGCCCTCGAACTTGCCCTGCAGGCGGACGGCTTTCTCGAAGGAGAGCTCGCCCTTGATCGAGACGTCGGGGCCGAGGACGGTCGTGAATTCGCCAGAATCGGTACGGTCAGCCATGGTGCCACTCCTTGGCAGGCGGTGGAGAAGGAACATCGGCGTCCGTGCCGACGGGTATGGCTGCAAATGTAACGGCTGTGCGTCCGATAGCAAGGGTGGAACCGGCGTCATCTTGGCCGGCTGGATCGCATGACAAGTCCGCTGCTCATCCTCGGTGCCGGCGGCCACGGCAAGGTCGTGGCCGACGCCTGCCTCGCCGCCGGCGGACGCGTGGCCGGCTTCGTCGATGCCGACCCGGATCTGACGGGCGATGAAGTGCTGGGCCTGCCGGTGCTGGGCGTGGTGAACCGGCTGGAACACCTGGCCCGTGAGCACGGCGTCGCGGCCGTCGCGTTGGGCGTCGGCGACAACCGGGCACGGCTGGAGCTGGCCCGCGAGGTCCGGCGGGCGAATCTGGACCTGGCAACGGTCGTGCACCCGCGGGCGACCGTCGCGGCCTCGGCGGTGCTCGGGCCCGGCGTCGTCATCTGTGCCGGGGCGGCGGTCTGCGTCGAGGCACGGGTCGGGGCGGCGTCGATCGTCAATACCAATGCGGTCGTCGATCACGAATGCGTCCTCGGCGAAGCAACGCACGTCTGCCCCGCGGCGGCGTTGGCGGGCAGGGTGAGCGTGGCCGAAGGCGGATTCGTCGGGATCGGCGCGAGCGTGTTGCCGTGCCTGTCGATCGGGGCGTGGGCGGTCGTCGGCGCCGGGGCGGTCGTGCGCGAAGACGCTCCGGCGGCGGCGACGGTGGTCGGGGTGCCGGCCCGGAGCCTGTAAAGGGTCCACCCGCGAGGCACGACCGGAAGGGAGAGCAATCGCGGGACGCGATGTCTGGGCGTAGGCAGACCAGACATCGGCTTCGCCGATCGCTCTCCCTTACGGTCGTGCCTCGCTGCGAACGTCAATGTGTCAGCGACGGATTTGCTGCTTTCCGTTGCAGTAGGGCCGCAACGCTTCCGGGATCTCGATGTTGCCGTCGACGCGTTGGTAATTCTCGAGGATCGGAATCAGGATCCGTGGGCTGGCTGCCACGGTGTTGTTCAGCGTGTGGCAAAACTTTGTCTCGCCCTCGGCCGTCTTGTAGCGCAGGTTCAGCCGGCGGGCCTGGTAGTCGTAGAGGCGGCTGGCGGAGTGCGTTTCGCCGTAGCCGGTGGCCTCGTCGTTATCGCGGACGCGGCTGGGCATGAAAGTCTCGACGTCGTACATCGCCGCGTTCTTGACGCCGAGGTCGCCGGTGCAGACGTCGATGACGCGGTACGGCAGTTCGAGCGTCTGCAACAGTTCCTCGCTGTAGCCGAGCATGCGTTGATGCCACGTCCGGCTTTCGGATTCATCATTGCGACAGATGACGACTTGCTCGCACTTATCGAATTGATGAACACGGTACAATCCGGCTGCGTCCTTGCCATAGGTGCCGGCCTCGCGGCGGAAGCAGGTGCTGACGGTGACATACTTCAGCGGCAAGTCTTGTTCCCGCAGCGTCTGGCCCATGTGCAGGCCGGTGAGGCCGACCTCGCCGGTGCCGACGAGGTAGCTGCCGTCCTCGGGCACGGCGTACACCGCGTCGCGGCCGGCGGGGAAGAAGCCGGTGCCGACGAGGGCGCTTTCGCGGACGAGCACTGGAACCGTCGCGGGCGTGAAGCCGTGGCCGAGCATGAGGTCGTAGGCAAGCCGCAGCACCGCGTTGTGCAGCATCGCACCGTCGCCGGTCAGGACGTAGCTCCGCGAGCCCGCCAGCCGAACGCCGGCCTCGAAATCCGCCAGGCCGAGTTCGCGGCAGAGCGTGGCGTGGTCCTTGG
>CAYQCT010000045.1:15967-16980 GCA_964416015.1 uncultured Tepidisphaerales bacterium | reverse complement strand
AAGTCGAACTGCCGCGGCGTGCCGTGCGTGCGGACGACGACGTTCTCGCTGTCGTCCTTGCCTCGCGGCACGTCGTCGTCGGGCGGCAGAGGGACGAGCAGCAAGGCGTCGGCCATCTCCTGCGCCGCCGCCTTCATGCGTTCGTCGGCGGCCTTAACGCCCGCCTTCAGCTCGCCCAGCTTCGCCACGGCCGCGACCTTCTCGTCCGGCGGCAGCTTGCCGATCGTCTTGCCGGCGGCGTTCTGCTGGCTCTTAATCTCGTCGTGCTCGCGTTGCGCTTCCACGCGTCGCCGGTCGGCCTCGAGCGCACGATCGACGGCCGACGCGTCGGCGTTTTTCAGCCGCGCCCCTTCGCGGAACCGCTCGGGGTCGTCACGCAACGCCTTCGCATCGATCATCGCCGCAGGATATGGCGGACGGTTCCGAGCTTACCTGTCGCGGGCGTTTGGCCGATGCCTGGCGTGAATGGGGGCATTCGCACCATCCTCGCAAGCCGGCACCGCAGCCACGCCGCTGTGGGTGCGTGTCGCGGCGGCCTGCGCGGCTGCGCTGGGTTTTGCAGTGCTCGTCGGGCCGTTCGTCCGCGACAACCTGCCGGCGGCCGCCTTCCTGCGGCAACTGCTCACGCCGTCGGCCCTGCTGTCGCTGGTCTTGCTCGTCGCCGTTCGTCACGAGTTCCGCTGGCGGCGCAATCTACGGCGGCTGGATCGGGCGTTGAACGAGGCCCACAAGAGCGACGTGCCGTTGTCGCGGATCGTGCGGGACAACCCGGAGCTGGCCCGCTTTGCCGGTCGCGTCGGGACGATCTGCCGGCAGTTGCACGCGGCCGAGAGCCGGGCGCGCGAGGTTCGAGCCGAGGGCGATCGGCGGGTGGCGATGCGGACGGACGCGCTCGAGCGACAGATGGGTGTGCTGCGGAACAAGGCCGGCCGCGACGGGCTGACGGGCCTGCGGAACCGGGCTTCGCTCGACGAAGAGCTGCCGGCATTGCTGACGGCAGCACGTCGTGGTGG
>CAYQCT010000045.1:7217-15957 GCA_964416015.1 uncultured Tepidisphaerales bacterium | reverse complement strand
CATGATCGACCTCGACCGCTTCAAGAGCCTCAACGACGCCAGAGGCCATGCCGCGGGCGATGCCTTCCTTAAGGACGCGGCGCGGCTGCTCAGCTCCGCCGCTCGCGGCCTGGACGCGGCGTACCGCTACGGCGGCGACGAGTTCGTGCTGACCCTCGGCGGCACGGACGGCGCCGGCGCGCGGGGCGTCGCGACACGTCTGATGCGGCTCGGCGACGAGCTGGGCAAGGCGACGGACCTGGACCCGCCGCCGGGCCTGAGCATCGGCGTCGCGACGACGGACGAGCTGCCGCCGTCGGCCGAGGCGGCGGATCTGCTGCGGGCGGCGGACGCGGACGTCTATCGCGTCAAGCGAGGCCGACGTGGCGGACGCGGGCACCGCCGGGCCGCCTGATTCGCCGTCGGCGTCTGCCGCGTGTTGCCGTACGATGCCCCTTCCGCCCTTGCCGGCGGCAGTTATGCGTGCGATCTCCTGCCTGTTCCTTCTGCTCGCGATGGCGGCCGGCGGGTGTGCGACGCAGTCGTACGCGGCACGGACCGATCGCGTCGTGGCCGCCTTTGCCGACGGACGCTATCTCGCGGCGGCGGAGGCGGCGTCGGAGCTTGCGGCGCGGGTGGACGATCCGCGGCGTGGCCTGCGAGGGCCGCCGCCGCGGGACGGATTGATTTACCGCCTCGAAGAAGGTGCCGCCTGGCGGGCCGCGGGCGACATCGACGGCAGCATCGCCGCCTTCGACCGCGCGTTGATTCTGCTCCGCGAAATCGACGCCTCGCCGGTCGTGCGTATTTCCGAAGAAGCCGTCGCGACGCTGGCGAATCCGACGAGCACGCTCTACCGCGGCACGCAGGTCGATCGCGTCATGCTCGCGACGTACCAGACGCTCAACCACCTCGAGGCCGGAGCCTGGGAAACGGCCCGCAACTACGCGCGTCTGACGCTGGAAGAACAGCAACTGGCGCGGCAGCGATTCGACCGGGCCGTCGAGGAGGCTCGTCGCGATGCCGAGCGGGCCGCGGCGCGAGCGGGCGATAACTACGGCCGACTCATCGAGCGAGCCGGCCTGTCGGCGGCGGAGCTGGAAGCGGGGCGCTTCGACGATTTTCGCAACGCCTACGCCGACGTCGTCGCGGCGGTGACGTTGCTCGAGACGAGCGTTCGTGCTTCGCAACGGGAAACGGCACGCGTCGCGCTGCGGGCAGCGTTGCGGCAAGCACCGAACAACAACGCGCTCCGCGAGCTTGTCGAAACAACCCGACCGAACCGCATCGTTACGGCAGGCGTCGCGTCCCCGCCGCGCGTCTACGTCTTCTACGAGCGTGGCCTGGCGCCTTCGCGCGAGGTCGAGAAGACGGAGATTCCGCTGTTCCTCCTCGGCGGCAGCGTCGGCCGGCTCGGCACGCCGGCCCTTGCCCTGCCGCGGTTGCGCTTGCAGCCGGGCGGCGTCGATGCCGTGCTCGTCGGCGGCGGACGCACCGAGCGGCTGGCGAGCTTTGATCGGCTTGTCGCGGATGAGTTCGAGGTCGTTTTGCCGGGCATCGTCTCGCGGGCGATGACCTCGCTCATCCTCAAGGCCGTCGCGGCGGCGGCGGCGAGCAAGGTGGGTGAAGAGGTCGGCCGCGAAGTCGGCGGCGTCGGCGGAGCGCTCATCCAGATCGGTGGCGCGTTGGCCGGGCCGGTCTACCAACTGTCCACGAACGAGGCCGACCTGCGGACGTGGCGGACGCTGCCGAAGGAGGCGCAGCTTGCCGTCGTCGATCGTCCCGCGAGCGGCAAGGTGCCGTTGATGATCGGGCAGTTCGAGGCGGTGGTGGAGCTTCCGGATGGGTTCGCGGCGTACATCATCTTCGTCAAGCAGCCGCGGCGTGGCGTGCCGCCGACGGTGCGGTACGTGCCGATTCCGATCGACGCGCGGGCTGACGAGTCGCCCGTACCCGAATCCGCTGCGGGCGAGTAGATTGACCATCATGCGACCGCTTCCCGCCATGCTGCTGACCGTTCTCGCCGCGGCCCTTGTCGGCTGTGCCGGCGGCCAGGGGACGAACACGATCACGCGTACCGGCGGCGACGATGCCGAATCGGTCGTGACCGACGGCCGACTGCGGAGCTACCTGCGAACGGTCGACGTCAACGAGTTCGAGCGCGGCGGCGTGCTGGTCGTGCAGGCGAGCTTCGAGAACACGACCAAGCAGAACCAGCCGTTCACGTACAACTTCGAGTGGTACGAAGGCAGCTACCGCCTGCCGGACGCGGGCGGCGTCGTGACCCGCGAGAACATCGAGCCGCAGGGCCTGATCACGCTTACCGGCACGGCGCCCAACCCGCGCGTCGACGGCTACCGCCTGAACCTGAACCGCCGGGAGATGTAGGTCATGCCCGTCCTTCGCCCGTACGCTCACCACATGCCGCGCACCATGATTCGCCTCAGCCTCGTCTGCCTGCTCGTCGGCCTCGTCGGCTGTGCGCAGGAGCCGAACCGTCGCATCGAGACCGGCGGCCGGGACTCGCTCGTGACGGTCGACGGCGTGAACATCGCCGACTATCTGGAGGCCGCCGACGAGATGGTCGCGAGCATGCTCCGCAGCGGCCAGCTCCAGCCGGCCGCCGACGGCGAGCCGCTGTATGTCGAGTTCGACCGCGTCTTCAACGACACGGGCGCCCCGACGCTGGTGACGGAGCAGATCACGCGTCGCATCCGCACCGCAATCACCAACAGCGGCCAGGCCCGCGTTCTGACGCCGCGCGGCGAGAGTCGGCTGCAGGAGGAGGCGATGCAGCAGGACGCTGCCGCGGGCCTCGAAGCCGGGCCGCTGCCGGACTATTTCCTGTCGGGCGTCATCACGTCGGTCGGCGCCCAGGTCGGCCGTGATCGCGAGCGGACGTACACGTTCAGCCTTGCCCTGACGGATCGCCAGCGGGTCGAGGTTTGGAGCGCGAACCGCGACATCACCAAGGCCGGCAGTCGACCGGGCGTGGCTTTTTGAACGTACGGGCGTGGAGCGAATTGTTGCGAGCGACGTGAGCGGCCGCTAGCCTCCGCCGCATGCCTCGGCGTGTGGTCCTGCTGCTGTTGTCTTTCGCCGCCCTCGGCCTGACCGGGTGCTCGCTGCTGCCCGGCCGGGGAGCCTCGCAGTCGTCCGTCGCGGACGTGCCGGCCGAGTCCCAAGGCGTCAACCTCTACCGTCGCGGCGACGGCAGTCGGCTGACGCTGGACGAGCTCGAAGACGAAGCCGCGTCCTCGCCGGTCTTCGTCAGCGTCGACCAATCGCAACCGGCCGACGTCGCCTTCTTCGGCAGGAACGTTCGCCTCGAAGGCGGAAGCCTCGCGACCTTCGGCGCCGGCACCGACACGCTCTACGTCGCCGTCCTCGCCGGCGAAGCGACGGCCGACGACGCGACGGCACCGGCGGGTCGGCTCTTGCTCTGGACGCCCGACCGCGTGACGCCGCGTGTCGCCCACTTCGACGCCGAGCGGTATGCGAGCACGACCAGCACCGACGTCCCGCGGCTGCAGCAGTCTCTGTCGAGCATCAAGCAAAGCCAGAGCCGCCTCCGCAAGTTCGGGCGGCTGCGGTCGACGAACTTCAACGCGGTCTCGCCGACCGATGTCGCGACGTTCGAGCGGCGGCGGCAGTACCTGAACGACGCCTCGGTCATCCGTCTGCGTTTCGCCCACGACGAGCCGGCTGCCTTGGCCCGAGCCGTGGCTGATTCGTTCCTCGACGCCCTCGTCCGCGGCGATGCCGAGGCCGCGGCGACGTTCCTCGACCCGGTCTACCTCGACCTCGACGCCGGCACGCCCTCCGAAGCCGCCGTTCGCGAGGCCGTCGCCTCGGCGTTGGTCCGCGACGGTCGCGACGATTTGGACGGTGCTGAGATTCGCCGGCATCCGTCGGTTCCCGATGCCTTCCGAGTCACGACGACCGGCGGCGAGGTCTACCTGCTCGCGTTGACGCCGGGCGACGGCCTGTTCTTCGTCGACGGCTTCACGCGGGAGCGTGTTGCGTCTGACCCCGCCTGATCCTGCTCGACTCACTCTTTTTCGAGACTTACATGCGATACCGCCTCCTGTCCGGTCTCACCGCCCTGGCTGCCGCGTCCGCCGCGTCAGCCCAGCCGATCACCGAGCCGCCGGTCTATCACGTCTATCTACAGGACCAGTTCGCCAGCGGCGTGGCCGAGGATCGCTTCTGGCTCAACGCGTCGCTGCCGATGCAGATCGAGCGCGAGACCGACGGCGACCTGCTTCGCTACCGCATCTCGCCCGCCGCGGCGTCCGTCGCCTTCGACGACCTCGGCACCATCGCCGGCGACTTCACCGGCAACGCCGAGATCCGCGTCGTGCGGGATCGCGTCGACGAAACGCTCGCCCCGCTCGAAGGCGACTCGCCGTTGACCGGGGCGATGCGGGACGTAATCGAACAGGTCCGCGCGGCCGAGGGCTCGCCCGCCGCGGCGGAAGATGCCGACGGTTACCGCTTCTCGGTCGACCTGCCGCTGGGCGTGGTACTGCCGGATCTGCAGGCGACGAGCGCGACCTGCCGTGTTCGCGTCCAGCGGGTCGAGACGACGCTGGGCCGACTTTGGTTCACGGAGTGGAAGGTCGCCCCGACCACCGTCACGACCGCCCGCGGCGACGTGGTCGTCGTGCGTCACGAAGGCTTTGCCCTGCTCGACGAGCAACGCGAGCTCCTGATCGCCGGCGGCACGCGGTACGCGGGGCAGGTTGTCGAGGCGGCGACCGGTGCGTTGGTTCCCTTTGAAGGCCGTCGCAAGTTCGGCATGGCCCCGAATCCGGACGAGCCGGAGGTGCTGTTCGACGCGACGCGGGTGGCGGCGATTGCGTCGTTGATCCGCGACTACGGCAACCCCGCTGATGCCGCCGCGGCCGCGGAGGGCGACCTGACGCTCGATGCTTCTGAGCTGGCCGCGGCACCGACGGTCGCGGAAGCGGCGGAGCTGGTCCGCAACAGCTCGCTGCCGCGTTGGCTAGGCGAGGTTCGCGCGATTGCGACGGCGCTCGACGTCCTGGGCAGCACGGCCGCCGAGTCGCAGGCCAACCCGCTGCCGATGATCGCGTTGGCGGGTTTGCCGGCGGTGATCGATCCGATGGTCGGCTTCGGCACGACGCTGCACGACGCATTCGCCGCCGAGGCCGAGCAGGTCGGGCTCTCGCCGGGCCTCGACGCGTACGCGGATCAGGAAGTTGCCCTCGTCTACGACACGTCCGACGGCGGGTCGCGTCCGCTGCGTGACCAGACGGTCGTCGACGCCGCCGTCGCCGGTTCGGCGATTACCGGCCCGGCCGCGGTGCTCGCCGCCGACGTCGACTTCGATCAGGCCGCCTTCGTCTCCATCGCGTCCGCCGGACGGGCCGACGGGCCGGTCTTCCTGTCGGTCGAGTCGTTGTCGCCCAGCGTCTTCGGCCAAAGCTGGGTCGGCACGAGCGTCGACGCCTTCGCCCAGAGCGGCCTGGGTCGCTCGACCGGCATCGACGTCACCCGCGTCGAAGCCGACCGCCTCACCGCGTCCGCACGCAGCGCCCGCCGCGCGATCGCACAGCGGCAACAGGCCCGCGCCGCCGTCGACCCGTCAGCTGGCCTTGCCCCGGTCTACGCCACCAGCTCGCCTCTAACGACCAGCGTTTACACGACGAGCCCGGACTTGCTCAACGCACAGGTCGTCCAAGCCGTCGCGACCAGCAGCGGCACACAAGGCCTCACCGGCAGCGGCGGCTTCATCCCGCCCAGTACCATTCCCAACGCCTTCGGCAGCGCAACGGTCAACCCGGCCCTGTCGTTCCGCGTCTTCGACAGCGCCGCCGAAGATGGCGACATCGTCCGTGTCCAGGTCCAGCAAGGCAGCAACGTCCTGTTGCAGAGCGATCCCTTCTCGATGACCAACGCGGGGGACGTCTTCCGCGTCAACCTCGGCCTCGGTGAAGCACAACTTATCGTCGAAGCGGTCGGTGGGCCGAACCCGAGCACCGGGGCCGTGGAGCTGCAGACCGGCTTCGTTGCCGACGCGAGTGGCGGCACCAACACGCGGCTCAGTTTCAGCCAGCGTGTCCCCGAAGCGACGGCCGCAACGCTGACCGTCGTGCCGTAGCCGCCGCTCCTTGTTGCCGCCGATCGACCTGTTTTTACCGATGTCTCCGCGAAGCTTCTCCATGCACCGCCGCGTCTTTTCGCTCTCCGTCTCTCTCTCGCTCGTCGCGACATCCGCCGCCGGGGCGCAGACGTTCGTGCCCGACGCGGGCCGGATCATCGTCGAGCAGACTGACGTCGACCGCCGCCCGATCGACGTCGCAGCGACGCCCGACGACTTCGCCACCGGCGACGGTGACCTGATCCTGCTCGAGGAGCGCAAGCTTTTCTTCCTCCGCACCAACTCGAGCCTCACCGCCACCAGCAACGCCACACTCTCCGACGGCGGCGACGGCGACATCTACTTCCTGCAGGAGTTCAGCGGCGGCGTGCGGACGACGCTCGGGGCCGCCGAGAAGCTCAGCGTCTATGCCGAGACCGGCTTCAACGTGCGGGCCTACGTCGACGAGGATCGGCTCAATAGCAGCGTCGCGTTCCTCCGCGTCGGTGCCGGTCAACGGCTCGATCGGCAGATCCTGGGCGGCGATCTCATCGTCGGCGGCGATGCGAGCATCGAGCTGATCCGCGACGAGTTCTTCAACGAAGCGATCAACGACCAGCTCACACTCGCCGGCTACGCCGCCTCGCCGCGGCAGCTCGAACTTGCCGGTCAGTCGCTCTCGCTGACGCCACGCGTGCTCGCCGCCGTGACGATCGGCGACGTCTCGGACTACAACAAGCTCGAGATTCTCGGTGGTGCCAACGCCGGCCTGCTCCTCTCCGGCGAAAACATCCCCGAGCCGCTGCGGAACAAGTCGACGCTCCTCGCCTCGGCCGCCCTGTACGCGCGGTACTACCCGTCGTTCTTCGATGACGTGCCCGGCATCGACGACCGCTTCGACCTCGGCCTGCGTCTGGGCGTCGGGGCGCAGTACGCCCTCTTCGAGCAACTCGTCGCTCGCACGAACGTCGGCTTCACCCTGCAGACGAGCACCGTCGACCAGCTCGACTACAGCGAGCTTGCCGGCACCGTCGGGGCGTGGCTCGAGTATCGTTTCTAGTCCCGCCGCGGCGTTTTGATCCTGCTACGGTGCCGGCCCGATGCGACACGTCATAACTGCTCTTGTCACCAACGAACCGGGCGTTCTGGCGAACGTCGCCGGCATGTTCGCGGCCCGTGGCTACAACATCGATTCGCTCGTCGTCGGCCGGACCGAAGACGACGAGTTGTCACGCATGACCGTTGTCGTCGAGGGCGATGCCAACACGATCCGGCAGATACGTGAGCAGCTCGCCAAGCTCGTGCCCGTCGCCAAGGTGCGCGACCTCACCGCAACGCCGTACGTCGAGCGTGACCTGGCGTTGGTGAAAGTCGACGCCGCGCCCGAGCGTCGGCACGAGATCACGGAACTGGCGACCATGTTCCGCGGCAACGTCGTCGACGTCGGACCGGAGAGCATGACCATCGAAATCAGCGGCCGCGAGGAGAAGGTCGAGGCCTTCGTCGAACTCGTCGGTGCGTTCGGCGTGCAGGAGCTGGCCCGCACCGGCGTCATTGCGATCGGCCGCGGCATGCAGAGCAAACGAATGATGGAACGCTTCGGCCGCACCGCCGGCGAAGATACTTCCTCCAAGCGAGTCCGCAGCCTCGACAGCGGCCCGGCCGAAGCGTTGCCGCCAAGCTGAGCCGGGCAGCGCTACGCGTCGTCGAGCCCGCCGGTCGAAGTATGGTCGATGACATCGCTGTGTAGATGCAGCTTTGCGAGCTCGTCGTTCATCTCCGTCAGATCGTCCTCCGGCTCATAGCCGAGCAACTCGCGCGCGGTGCTGATGTCGAGCTTCTTGAAGCGCGCGTCGCTCAGGCCGTGCACGATCGCGAACTGCAGGTGCTCGGCATCGACGGCCTTCTGCAGGAGCTGATTCAGGTCGCGCCGACTCACGAACGAGTCGAGCAGCGACACGGCCGCGCTTGCATCGTCCGCCTTGCGGATCGGCTGGAACGCACCGATGCGGACGGCGATGCACTGCACGCCTTCCTGCTCGGCGGCGTAGCGGGCCAGTGCCTCGCCGAAGCACTTCGTGACGCCGTAAAGGTCGCCCGGATTCACCGGATCGTTCGGGGCGACCTGCCGATCCGAGACGTAGCCGCCGACGGCGTGGATGCTGCTGGCGAAGACGACACGCCGCACGCCCGTCGCCTTGGCGGCGGCGAAGATGTTGTACGTCCCGACGATGTTGTTCGGCAGCAGCGACGACCAATCCGCCGACGGCGACGGATCGGCGGCAAGGTGCAGCACGACGTCGCACCCGTCGCAAATCCGCCGGCAGTCTGCCGCATTGGTGATGTCGCCGCGTACGACCTCGCCGAGCTCCTGGAGCGGCGCGACGTCGTCCGAATCGAGGCAGAGCAGCCGCAGCTTGTGGTGCGGCTGGGCGTTGCGGGCGAAGAACGAGCCGATGTTGCCGGCCGCGCCGGTGACGAGCACGCGCAGGTCCCGCGTCTGTGACGGTCGGGTGTGCAACGGGTCGCGGAGCGTGAAGGACTCGGACATGCCGCCCGGCTTGCAAAGCTCCGGCCAGTCGCGGACTTCAATCTGCGTCGTCGGGCGGACGATTCAGCAACCGACGGTATTGCGGCACGATCGCCTGCCAGAGG
>CAYQCT010000045.1:5175-7143 GCA_964416015.1 uncultured Tepidisphaerales bacterium | reverse complement strand
CCCGCCCGGCGGCGGCTCGTGGGCCGTCGCGTAGCGACTGCACCGCTGCGGCGAGATCATCGTCTTGTCCGCCGAACAGCAAGCCGGTGCGGTCATGCTGCACGACGTCGCGAATACCCGGCACGTCCGCCGCGCCGACCGGCACGCCAGCGGCCATCGCCTCGATTAAAACGAGACCAAAACCCTCTGCCCGGCTGGGCAGGATCAACGCGTCGGCCACCGCCAACGCCTGCTCCCGCTGCATCGTGCCGTGGAATTGCACGGCCGAAGAACCCGCCGCGGCTAGTTCGGCGCTGGGCCGATCGGGGCCGTCGCCGAAGATGTCGAGGCGGACGTTGTCGATCTCGCGTACCACCCGGACGAGCCACGGCACGCGCTTGATCGGGTCGAGCCGGCCGAGAAAGACGAGCCGCAGCGGCTTGTTCCCGTCGCGCGGCGGCCGGACTCGGTCGGCAAGCGTCGTCGCGTCAACGCCGTTCGGCAGGACGTGCACCTTCGCTCGCGGGACGCCCGCCCACCGCGTCGCAACATCGGCGACGCCCTCGCTCGGCACGATGACGCCGGCGGCCCGCCTCGCCGCGAAGCGCTGCACCGGCCAATGCCACCGCGGCGTCGGCTGCGTCGTCTGGATCGACTGCCACCACGTGATGCTGTCGCCACCCCATCGAGCAAGCGCGGCCACGGCATTCGCGTGGACGAGAAAGCTCAGCACGATCTCAATTCGCTCCTCCCGCACGAGCCGTCGCAGTCGCCGGACGGCGGCCGGCAGTTGCAGCAGGCCGACGCCGAACGCGGTTACGCCGATGCTGTCCTGCTCGATCTGCTCTGCCACCGGCCCCCGGCGGCCGAGGCAGGCGATGTGCGCCGCGGGAAGCCGGCGGGCGAGCTCGCGGACGACCGTGGGCGTGCCGCCGACTTCGAGGTCCGTGACGAAGAGCAGGACGCGCTTCACCCGGCCGCCTCGACCAGAGCCTCGTAAAGACGCGCGTGCCGCGATTCGTCGGCGGCGAGTCGCTCCGGGTGCCACTGCACGCCGACCCAGAATTGCCGCCGCGGGTCTTCGATCGCCTCGATCGTGCCGTCCTCCGCCTGGGCACTGGCGACGAGACCGCGGCCGACGTTGCCGACGGCTTGATGGTGACTCGTGTTGACGCGCAGGCCGAGCGTGCCGGAGGCGTGGTGCAGGACGCTGCCGGGCCGGACCGCCACGTCGTGTCGCTTTCGCCAGCCCTCGTCGCCGCGGCGATGCTCGAGCCGACCGACGAGGTCGGGTAGGTGCTGAATCAACGAGCCGCCGCGGACGAGATTCATCACCTGCATGCCGAAGCAGATGCCCAACGCCGGCAAGCCGCGTCGTTCGGCGAGTTGCACCAGTTGTCGTTCGTGTCGCTCGCGGGCGGGATCGACCGGGTTGCACGACGGATGCCATCTCTCGCCCCAGGCCGCCGGATCCGGGTCATTGCCGCCGGAGAAGACGACGCCGTCGAGGAACGCCGGCAACCGGGCTTCGCCGAGGAACGGCAGCAAGACCGGCTCGCCGCCGGCGTTTGCGACGGCCTCGGCGGCGGCGTATGAAAGCTCGTACTTCTCCCGGCCGCGGTCGTGGTCGAGCGTGATCCCGATGCTCGGCCTCACGTGCCGCCGCCCTTCCAATGACCGTTCGGCAGCGGCGTCCGGTCGTCGAGCGACGGCTCGTACCAGTAGATCCAAACCTCGACTTGTTCCTTGGCAACGTCGGCCGTCACGCGATCCCGCCGGTACAGCGGCGGCTTCCGATCGCATCCCTCCCAGTGGTCGAGCATCGTCCAGTCAACGCTCCCGTTCCACCGCAGCACGCGGCCGTGCAGCACGCCCTCGCCCGGCACGGCCGCGGGATACTCGCCCAGGTCGTAGATGAGGCCGCGGGTCGTGGCGGGGCCGAGGTCGATCGCGTGACGCACGATCGGCCGGACGACGTCGGGCGCGTCG
>CAYQCT010000045.1:0-5165 GCA_964416015.1 uncultured Tepidisphaerales bacterium | reverse complement strand
AGCCATAGACGAAAAGGTGCTCGGCGGGCGTGGGCACGAGGCCCATCATCCGCCGAGCACCGGGAGAATCAATTGGCGCGAAGATGAATCGGATGGTTCACGCGCGACGCCGCCGCAGCATGGCGAGACCGGCCAGGCCAAGCACGCCCGCCGTCGCCGGCTCGGGGATGGCGACGCTGGCGATGAAGAAGCCTTCAAGGTCGTCACTGCTCGTCGTGGTCCCGTCGAAGTCGATGTCGGCGGTGAAGTAGACGTCGACGAAGCCGTCGGTGCGCTCGCCGATCTCGAGCGTGCGGAGGCCGGTGAAGTCGACGAGCGTGCCGTCGGTGGCATCGAGGATGCCGTCGCCGTTGAAGTCGACGACGTCGCCTTCGGTCAGGATGATCTCGCCGTTGACGATGAGGACTTCGAGGTCGCTGCCGCCGGCCGGGTTGTCGATGCTCCAGGTCAGGGCGTAATCGTCGCTCTCATTGAGGGCGGCCCAGCTGATGCTGCCGTCGACGGTCTGGCCGCTGACGGTGTCGCCTTCGCGGAGGACGATCGAGTCGCCGAGGAAGAGGAACTCGTCCGCGTCGGCGCTGGCACCATTGGTGTCGCCGGTGACGAGCAGCGTGCCGGCCTCGTTGATCTTGACGGCGTCGAAGTTGTCCCAGACCTCGCCGGTCAAGCCGCCGACGGCCGCGTCGACGGGGGTGCCCTCGCGCATGATCGTGCTGCCGGCGAGGAAGGCGTCATCGTTGACGATGACGGTACCGTCGGCGGTGGACGAGGCGTCGAGCTGGATTTCGTAGGCGTAGAAGGTGCCGTCGCGGCTGAGCCCGCCGCCGAAGCCGGGGATGCTGCTGCCAGCGACGAGGCCGCCGGTGTTGCCGACGAGGTCGCCCGTGACGATGAGCGACTTGACGTTGCCGGCTGCGTCGACCTGGAAGACGCCGCGGCCTTCGCTGCTGGTCGCCGGGCCGAAGCCGCCGACGAAGTGGCCCAGGCCACTCGCTGCCAGGTCCGGGCCGCTGCCGAAGGTCCACAAGTTGCCGGGCACGACGCTGTCCTTGCCCTCGGCGGCGATGATCTGCGTGTTGCGGTAGATCGTGTCGTCGCCGTCGATCGTCGGGCTGGCGAGCGTGTTGAGACTGTTGTCGACGCCGAAGCTCGATTCGACACCGTTCACCGTGCCGTCGGGCAGGACGATGTCTTCTTCGAGGACGAGCGTCGGCAACGCGCCGATGCCGGTCTGCGTGTAAAGGCGAGCGTCACTGTCGGCGTCGTTGACGAGGTAGCCGAAGCCGCCGATGTCGTTGGCGGCGATGCCGGTGATGGCGTCGATGGTGACGGACGCGTCGCCCGGCACGGTGCCGCCCTCGACGATGACGGCGGTCGGAACGGCGAAGGTCTGCGCAGCCACGGGAGCGGCAGCGAGGGCAAGTACGGCAGCGGAAGTAAGTGAGCGATTCATGTTTTCTCTCCAAGAAGATGCGGGCCGAACCAGCGTGGTCGGCGAGCGGACGGAGCCAGCGTCGCGATTTGCCGGTGATTGTCAACCAAAGTTACCGGACGCCGCTGCGACTATCTTGGTCGGCGTGAAGTCGATCCACATTGGGGGCCAGCGGCTGCCGGTCAACATTCGGCGGCACCCGACCGCGCGGCAGATCAATCTGCGTCTAGCCGATGACGGTGTTCGTGTGACGCTGCCGCGCAGGCTCGCGGTGCGGCACGCCGAGGCCTTCGTCCGCGAGCAGGTTCCGTGGCTGGTGAAGCAGGTCGCGCGGCGGCAAAAGAGTCTCGCCGACGTCGCAGCCGAGCTGGGTCTGTCGCCCGGTCAGATTCTGCTCCGCGGCCAGCCACACGCGCCGCTCGCCGAGGCGACGCTCCGCCGGCTCGCCCGGCAGGACCTGGCCGCATGTATCGAACGTCACCGCCACCTCGTCACGAATCAGCCGACGCGGCTGACCATCCGCGACCAACGCAGCCGCTGGGGCAGCTGCTCGTCGAACGGCACGCTTTCCTTCAGCTTCCGCCTCGTCATGACGCCGCCGGCGGTGCTGGAGTATCTGGTGATCCACGAGCTCGTGCACCTCGACGTTCCGAACCACTCGTCGGCGTTCTGGCAGCGCGTCCTGGCGGCCTGCCCGGCGACGCGGGAACACGAGCGGTGGCTACGCCGGTTCGGGCCACTGTTGATGAGCGTCTAGACCTGTGGTTGCCGCTATACCGCAAGCCGTTCACGTAGGTGCGCGGGCGACGCCTGCATCGCCGCCTCGTAGGTATTTTCGAGATCCAACGTCACGTACCAGCCGGCAGACAAGAAGAGTGGCATTGACGGCAGCGGATCGCCGACGGCGAAAGGATCCGCGTACAGGTGACGCGGGTTGGCGACAATGGAGCCGATGCAAAGTGGTTTGCCCACGGGGAGCTCCATCATTGGAAAGTCACACGCATCGGCCGACGCACCGACCAGGCCACCGCTGCCATCAGCTCGACGTGGAGGGAAGACGTCTACCACCCCGACGTGCACGCCCGACCCGACCGCGTCGGACACCTTTCTGGTGAACTTGGCGACAGCCTCTCGTCGGTCTTTGTTGCCGGGTGACACGAGCTCGATCAGTGCGATAAGTTGGTCGCCAGACTCTCGCCGGATCGCGATCGGATGCCGCCGCGTCGCTAGAAAGGCAGTCTCGTCGGCAGCCACACTCACCTGCGTCCGCGGCGGCGCGGCCACTGCAGCGACCGCGCCCGGCAGGTCATCAGAATCCAGATCGACCATGATGTCATGCGACGCCCGAAGGTACGCCGGCACGTCCGGAACATATCCGGATTCTGGCATCTCGTTCTCCGCGTAGAAGCCGTCCGGGAGCAGGCCCGTATTCAGAACGCGTTTCAGCTCCGCAATCCAGGACACGTGGAAGCTGTGCCACGTGCTCGCACTCACCCGCGTCCAGTCGTGAATCGGCATGACGCCCATTCTACAACGCTCACGCCACCGCCATCGCTGCTTCCTTCTCACGCTTGGCCTTGCCACGCTCGTGTCGCTTGCGGTCGTTTTCCTTCAGCATCTGTTTGCGAAGCCGGACGCCCGTCGGCGTGACTTCGACGTACTCGTCATCGCCGACGTACTCCAGGGCCTGCTCGACCGTCGGCTTCCAGGCCGGCTTCAGGTACTCGGCCTGGTCCTTGCTCGTCGTGCGGAAGTTCGTGAGCTGCTTGGCCTCGGTGATGTTGACGACGATGTCGTTCTCTCGGGCGTGTTCGCCGACGACCATGCCTTCGTACACCTCATCGGTCGGGCCGACGAAGAGGATGCCGCGCTGCTGCAGTTCGTTGATCTTGTACGCCGTCGCCTTGCCGGGCAGGTTGGCGATCATGACGCCGGCGCTGCGGCCGCCGGGATCATTTTTAGCCGCGGGCTGGTAGCCGGCGAAGTTGTGGTGGACGATGGCCTCGCCCGCCGTCGCTGTCAGCAGGCGCGTCCGCAAGCCGATCAGGCCGCGCGCGGGAATCGAAAATTCCAGGTGCGTGATGCCGCCTCGCTGGTCCATCTTCTCCAGCGTGCCACGCCGGTTGCCGACCATCTCCATCACCGGCCCCATGTTTGACTCCGGCACGTCGACCACCAGATGCTCGACCGGCTCCAGCAGTGTGCCGTCTTCGCCCCGCTTCAGCACGACCTCCGGCTTGCCGACGCTCAGCTCGTAACCCTCGCGACGCATCGTCTCGATCAGAATGCCCAGGTGCATCAGGCCGCGACCACTGACTCGCATCGCATCGTTGTCGTCGGTGTCCTCGACCTTCAAGGCGACGTTGCTCTCGAGCTCCTTGTGCAGCCGATCGCGGATCTTGCGGCTCGTGACGTGGTCGCCGTCTTTGCCGACGAAGGGCGAGTCGTTGACGCGGAACGTCATCGTCAGCGTCGGCGGCTCGATCTCGAGCGCGGGCATCGGCGACGGGTTCTGCGGGTCGACGACGCTGTTGCCGATCTCCACGTCCGGCAGGCCGACGAGCGCGACGATGTCGCCCGCGGAGGCCTCGGCGACGTCCTTGCGTCCGAAGCCTTCGAAGACCTGCACCTGCTGGATCCGACCGGCCTTCTCGCCCTCGCGACCGACCGTCTTGATCTGCATGTTCGTCTTAACACGTCCGCCCCAGACCCGCCCGACGGCGATCCGGCCGACGTACTCGCTGTAAGCCAGCGTCTGAATCCGCATCTTCAACGCACCCTCGATATCCGCCTCCGGCCCGGGCACCTGCTGCAGAATCGCCTCGAAGATCGGCCGGATGTCCTCGCCCTTCTTGTCGACTTCGTCACTCGCCCAACCGTCGCGGCCGGAGGCGTAGAGCACCGGAAAGTCGAGTTGATCGTCGTGCGCGTCGAGCTCGACGAAGAGGTCGAAGATCTCGTTCAAGACCTCGTCCGGCCGCTTGTCCGGGCGGTCGATCTTGTTGATGACGACGATCGGCTTCAGCCCGAGTGCCAACGCCTTGCTCAGCACAAACCGCGTCTGCGGCATCGGCCCCTCGGCCGCATCGACGAGCAGGAAGCAGCCGTCGGCCATGCTCAAAACACGCTCCACTTCGCCGCCGAAGTCGGCGTGGCCGGGCGTGTCGATGAGGTTGATCTTCGTCTCGGTTCCGTCCTCGGCCCGGTAGGTGATGGCAACGTTCTTGCTCAAAATGGTGATGCCGCGCTCTTTCTCGAGCGGGTTGCTGTCCATGATGAGGTCGTCGGAGAGCTGCGTGTCGCGGAAGTTGCCGGACTGGCGGAGCAGGGCGTCGACGAGCGTCGTCTTGCCGTGGTCGACGTGGGCGATGATGGCGACGTTGCGCAGGTCGTCACGGCGCGGGGCAGTAGTGGTGGTCGAGTCGGCCATCGGGGCGGCAGTCTACGGAGGCAGCGGGTGAAGGTTTGACGAACGGATCCAAACCGCCCCGGCGACGCGCGGCGGCCACGGCGGCGGCGCGACACCGCGCCGGTTTGCATGAACCTCAACTCCCTGACGCCGCCCATGACGCGGCTTCTCAAGCGGCTCGACGCCGGCGACTCCCTCGGCCGCGCCCAGCGGACGGCGAAGGTACGTGATACGCAGCTGGCGGAGTGGTCGCGTCACGCCGGCTTCCGCAAGCAATTGGCCGCGCACGTCGAGGCGGCGCGTTTGCGCCGCGACGCGGCGCTC
>CAYQCT010000044.1:12957-20012 GCA_964416015.1 uncultured Tepidisphaerales bacterium | reverse complement strand
ATGATCCCCGCCACGTACTGCCCCATCTGCATCGCCGACGGGGCGACGCCGGGCGGGGTGGTCCTGCCGGGTGGTCGAGGTGCTGAGCATCCCGCTGCCGTCGTGACTTGCAACGAACGGAATCGTCATGAGCTACAACAACGAACTCAAGACCGAAGGCAAACTCATCAATTTTACCGGCAATATGGAATCGGCCGTCGGCGGGGATCCGTCGCGCTTTCATGTTCAGCCGGAACGTGCGGCCGCCTATACGACGACGCACACGAACTTCATGGATGCCTACCGGACATACCATACTGATGCGACACACTCCACGCCTTACCGTGTGAAGAAGGACGTCATGAAGGCCCACCTTGTCAATAGCACGCGGGAGCTGTGCGAGACGTTTCTGGCCGACCGGTCGCTCGATGCGACGACGCTGGCGCTCGTGGGGCTCAAGCGGCGGGACCGGGTGAACACGCCGGTCACGCCGCCGACGACGCCGCCGCTGGTGCAGGGGCGGGTCGACAGTGCGACGGGCATCAAGCTGACCTTCCGCAACGCGAAGGATCCGGATCGACGTGCGAAGCCGGCCGGCGTCCGGCAGGTGGCGGTGGCGACGTTCACCGGCGACACGCCCCCGACGGACGTGCGGGCATGGGGTCAGCCGACGCTCCTGGGGCGGACGGACAAGCAGATGACGTTCAACACGCAGTCGCCGATAACGGTGTGGGTGACGGCGTGGTGGATTTCGAGTCGCAACGACGCCAGCCCGGCGAGTGCGCCGCTTTCGTTCCGCATCGCGGGCACGAGCGGTGCCATCCCGCAGCAGCAGGAGAGCCGGCCGAGTGGTGAAACGATGAAGATTGCGGCGTGAGGAACCGGCGGCCAGAGAAGCGCGAAGACGCCAAGGGGCGAAGTCGGAGCAAAGGCAGATTGAGAAAGAAGTAGAGTTGGCTTCAGCCCACCATCTACAGGGTTGCAGGAAGACAATGGTGGGCTGAAGCCCACCCTACGGATTGTCTCGGGAACCGAATCTTTCTCTTCTGCTTCGCTCGCTCTTCGCCTTCTTCGCGCCTTCGCGATCTCCGACTCCGGACTAGCCACTACCGCCGCCGACGCAGCATTGCAAGTGCGACGACGCCGAGGAGGCCGGCGGTGGCGGGTTCGGGGATGGGGCGGGTCGTGAACTGCGTGACGAGGCCGGTGCTGTTGGCGCCGAACTCGCCGGTCTTGCTGGCGATGCCGTCGAGGTCGGGCTGGTCGACGACGGCGTCGAAGCTTTCGAGGGCTCCGAAGCCGCTGCCGAGGGTGATGGTGGCGCTGCCGGGGACGCTGACGTCGAGCAGGAGGTTGCCCATCGACGGGTCGAAGTCGAAGGGCGTCTCGAGGACGAAGCCGTACTCGAACGGCTGCGGGCTGCCCGACGGGTTCGAGCCGCCGCGGTCGAGGGTGATCGGGCCGTCGAAGACGGTGGTGACGTCGCTGCCGACGTTGGTGTCGTAGGCCCCGGCGATGCCGGCCGCGCTGGCGAGGCTGCCGGTGGTCGAGAGCGTGATCGTCACGTCGCTGGCCGTGATGCTGTTCGGCCGGAAGGAGTTCTCCGAGTTGGCGGCGCGGAACTGGATCTCGGTGATGGTGACGGCTTCGTCGAAGAAGCTGCCGGCGTAGACCTGCTGGAAGCGGTCGCCGGCGTCGTCGATCGGGCCGTCAGAGATGGCGCTGCCGTCGGTCGTAGCGAAGCCGTCGGGAGCGACGACGGTGGACTGGGCGAAGGCAGGCGCGGCGACGAAGGTGGCGGCGATGGCGGTGGTAGCAAGCAGGTGGTGCATAATCTCAGACAACGAACAGGGGAACAACGCGGGCAGCCCAAACAAAGACCGCCCGCCGCGGCAGCGTACTGCACCGCGGCGGGCGTGCCAAGGGTTAAATTGAAGCAGCTCGATCGACAGATTCGGAATAGCGCGAAGACGCGAAGACGGAGCAAAGACAGAAAGACAGTGTGATGGAGGGTGACCTGAACGAAGATGCGCATGAAGCATGAGAGACGATCTCGCAAGCGTGCACCCGGTACAAAGTTGCCGTACAGAACACGGACGTAGTCGGCGATCCGTTGCGAGCCCTGACCGTGAGGGAGGTGGTCCGTCGTCTACGACGCGGTTGTCAGGACGGACTCCCTCGCTCACGGTCGGGGCTCGCCACGGATGAACGCTTCGTACGCATCGTTGTAAGGCTCACCCTGCAAATTCTCTCCAGAAGTTCGTCATCTTCTGCTTCGCTCGCTCTTCGCGCTAACTCCGGCTTCGGGCGAAGGATTAGCGACGCCGACGCAGCATCGCAAGCGCAGTGACGCCGAGCAGGCCGGCGGTGGCGGGTTCAGGGATGAAGAAGGAGGTCGGGCCTTGCAGTGTGGCCGTGCCGCCGTCGGCGAAGGTGAAGCTGGTGTTGCTCTCGTCGATCTCCAGGAGGAACGCGCCGATCGTGTTGTCGATGCTGCCGCTGAAGTCGAGCGTGCCGAGCACTTCGCCGTTGACCGGAGCGTCGGGCGTGACGAGGTCGAACGTCGCCGAGGCGGCGTCGCCGGTGGGGCTGACGAAGGGGGTGAACGTCGCGTCGGGGGCGAAGGCGAAGAACGAGTCGTTGTCAATGCCGCTCAGCTGCAGGTCCGGCCCGGCGGGCGAGAACGTGAAGCCGAGCGAGTAGGCTGACAGGTCCGCGAGCGTGTCGTCGACACCGCTGGCGATGATCTCGACGGAAAAGACGAAGGTGTCCGGCGTGTCGAGCGTGATCGCCAGGTTGCCCGGGGCAAGGCCGACCTGCGCGTCGGCGGCGGTCGGGACGGCAAGCAGAGCCGCGGCGGCGGAAGTGGCAAGGAGGGTTCGCATCATCTCGTGGGGTTCTGGTAGAAGTCGGGGAACGCGCCGCAAGGCTGCGGCGTTGTAGCGAGCGTCGCACGCGGCGGCGGATCCTTGCACGGAAAAAAGATCCCGTCGGCGGAGGAGCAAGCAGGCGCGGTCGGAGCGGCCGCTACCGTGGCCGCGTGAGCGAGACGATCCGTGTGACCGGCATCGGCGAGGGATACGACGTGGCCGTCGGGCGTGGCGAGCTCGACCGTCTGGGCAAGACGGTGGTTGCGGTGGCGACCGGGCGGCGGGTGGTCGTCGTGACGAACGATGCGGTCGGACCTCTGTATATGGAACGTGTCGAGGCGACACTCGCGGCGGCGGGCGTCGAGCCGATCGTGGTCGCCCTGCCGGATGGCGAGCGGCACAAGACGATGGCGTCGCTGGCGAGCGTGTACGACGCCGTCCTGCCGCGACGGATCGAGCGTGGCACGCCGGTCGTTGGCCTCGGCGGCGGCGTCATCACGGATCTGGCGGGCTTCGCCGCGGCGACGATGTTGCGCGGGCTGCCGTACATCGCGGTGCCGACAAGTTTGCTCGCGATGGTCGACGCAAGCGTCGGCGGCAAGACGGGCGTGAATCATGATGCGGGCAAGAACCTCATTGGTGCTTTTCATCCGGCGTCGGCTGTGCTGATCGATCCGGAGACACTGACGACGTTGCCGAAGCGGGAGCTTTGCGGCGGGCTGGCGGAATGTGTGAAACATGACGTGATTCGCGACGCGGACCACTTGGCGACGATGGAAAAAGATGCCGCAGCCTACGTTGCGGGCGATGTGGAGAAACTGGCGGAGCTCGTCACGCACAACGTGAAGATCAAGGCGGCCGTCGTCGCGGCCGATCCGTTCGAGCGAGGAGATCGGGCCCACCTGAACCTCGGCCATACCTTCGGCCACGCGTTTGAGAAGGCGACGAGTTATGCGATGAGCCACGGCGAAGCAGTGGCGGTCGGCATCGTCTGCGCATGCCGGGTTTCGGTGGAACTCGGCCTGATGTCGGCGGCTGAGGCGGATCGCGTCGCCGCCCTGCTGGTCGCTTGCGGCCTGCCGACCGGCGGCGTCGGTTTGGATCCGGCGGCGGTCGTGCCGCAGATGGCGAGCGACAAGAAAGTCCGCGGCGGGAAGGTCCGCTTCGTCCTGCCCGTCGGCTTGGGCCAGGCGACGGTGCGGGACGACGTGCCGGCGGACGTTGTCGAGGAGATTGTCGCTTCCGTGATGTAGTGCAAGCCGAAGTCTGCTACGTTGCAATCATGCGAAAGACTTTCCTCATCGTTCTGCTCGTCCTGACCGCCTCCACCGCCGTTGCCGCCGTCGCGATGGCGCCGTTCCAGGCGGCCAACACCTCCGGCAAGCTCGACAACGGCCTGCAGCGTGGCGACTTCGGAGCACCCGACGGAGCCCCCGAGATCAAGCTCGGCACGGCTGTCCAGCTCACCGGGTCGATCTATGCCGACGACTTCTTCGATCGCGACGTCGTGAACATGAACGCCACGATCAAGAACACCGCCGACGTGCCAATGTTCTTCTCGTATCACGTTGCCGTCTTCGATGCCGAAGGTCGATTGCTCGGCGCCTCGAGCCAGGGCAGCTTCGGCGACGAAGGCCTCGAAGCTGGCGAGGAGACGCAGCTCGGCAGCATTCTGATCACGATGCCGGCCGCGACGCTAGAACAGGTCGCGACGTACCAGGCGACGTTTTATGAATCGGCCGAGAAGTTCTAGCCGTCGCGGCGGTTGCGATAGTCGGTCGGCGTTCTGCCCTCGTGCTGTCGGAACACCGTGCTGAACGTCCGCACGTCGCTGAAGCCGCAGGTCAAGGCGATGCGGCCGATCGGCTGCTGCGTCGTGCGCAGCAAACGTCGGGCGTTGTCGAGTCGGACGCGCCGGATCTCCTGGCCTGGTGTGCGGTCGAGGTGTTTGCGGAAGGCGGTCTCGAGCGTGCGACGCGAAACGCCGACGTGGCGCACGACGCGGCCGACGTCAAGATCGAGGTGCGTGTGGTCGCGGATGAACGCGACCGCCGCGGCAACATCGGGATCATCGACGGCGGCCGGTTGCGTCGAGCCGCGTGGCACGACACCGACGGGTGGAACACGCACGTCGTCGCACCTCTCGCCCCGCATCAGCCGATCGAGCACGTCGGCGGCCGTTCTGCCGACCCGCTCAAGGTCGAGCGCCAGAGCAGGTCGTCGTCGTTCACGCCGACAGCCGCCACGTCGTCGGGGATCCGCAAGCCGGCGGCGAGCAGCGCCTGCACGAGAGTGACCGCGTGGTTGTCGTCGCTCACGAGAACGCCCAGCCGCCGGGGTAAACTTGCGAGTTGCTCCGCCCAACGACTTGCGACGGCGACCGTGTTTCGCGTTGCGTCTACAACAAGATCGACGGTGCGATTTGCAAGACGCACCTCTTCCTGAAAGCCGTCGAGTCGCACCTGCGCGTGAGTACTAGCGAGTCGGCCGAAAAACGCCAGGCTCTGCACACGGGCCGCGAGAAGATGGCGTGCCGCGAGTGAGCCGACGTGCACGTTGTCCGGCACGACGCGCGTTGCATGCGTCGGCAACGGTCCGGCCGAGACCGTCACTGCCGGCACGCGGCGTCTGCCGTAGGTGGGTGGTTCGTCCTGGCCGAAGAGGACGAAGCCGTCGGGCGGGTGGAGCGGGTCGACGGGACGATTCGGATGGACCAGTTCCAGCCGCCACGACCGACATTCCGCTGCCGCGTCGAGCAGGCCGCGAGCGACCGATCGTTGGTACGCGTTGGCAATGTCGAGGCGGGACCAGACGCGACGCGGTTGCTCCGACACACGACGAACCTGCCAAACTCTCGCGCGATTGTCAACATGTTTTGCGTACCGCGGCACTACCTAGAGGGCGTTGGTGCGGCATAATCGGAGTGCCGCGTCCGGGGACTGGGCGGGCAACTTCCACCACCTTTGGAGTCGAGAAACCATGAAGAACCCATGCCGTCTAGTTGTCGCCGCTGCCGCCAGCAGCTTCCTCGCCGCGTCGGCGCATGCCGCTTTCGTCCTGATCGACGACTTCGAGTCGTACACCCCCGACACGAGCGTCATCGGCCAGAACGGCTGGGTCGGCGAGAGCGACGTCGTTGGCGACGCGATCATTGATCCGGACGATGTGACGAATCAGGCGCTGCGTCACAGCGATCCGGGCGGCGGCGCCGACTCGCTCTACAACGCGAGCTCGGCGATCAACATCGCCGACGGCACCACAGGCACGCTCTTCCTCCGCGCTCAGTTCGTCAACACGCCGCCGAACACCATCTTCGGTCTGAGCGACGACAGCACGCCCACGGGCGGCTTCGGCGACTTCGAATCCGCCGCCCGCTTCGGCGACGGCAGCGATGATTTCGACGTTCGGGACGGCGGCGCCTACGACGATGCCGCCTCCATCGATCAAGGCACGTGGTACAACATCTGGTTCGTCATCGACAACGACACGGACACGACCGAGTTCTACCTGCAAAGTGATGCCGATTCGAACTTCGCGACGCAGACGCTGGTCTCGTCGACGACCGATCCCGTTGACTTCCGCAACGGCACCAACGACGCGTTGACGTCGTTCCTGATCATCGCCGATGGTTCGACGGACGTCGCCCTCTTCGACGACATCTACATCGACACGACCGGCGAGAACCTCGTCAACCCGATCCCGGAGCCGGCGACGGCGGGTGTGGTCGCGGCGGGCCTGCTGGGCCTGTTGACGCGGCGGCGTCGGTAGCACGTGACGTTCCTCCGACAAGGACGCCGCCCGGACCTGTACGGTCTGGGCGGCGTCGCGTTGTGTGCCGTCCGCTTCGTGCGATGCGGGAACCAGCCGCAGCGGGTTCAATGCCCGCGTGAGCATGACCGTCATCCTGTGGTTCCTGTTCACCGGCGTCCTGCTGGTCAGCATCGGCGCGGCTGGGCCGTTCCTGCGGAAAGTCTGGCTTTCGACCAGCATGATCTATCTCGGCATCGGCGTCGTGCTCGGGCCGGCCGTGCTGGGCATGCTCACGCTCGACCTCCTCGAGAACTGGAAATTTCTTGAGCATCTGACGGAGATCGCCGTCGTCGTCTCGCTGTTCGCGGCGGGCTTGAAGATGCGGATGCCGCTGCGGGATAAGCGGTGGGTCGCGCCGGTGCTGCTGGCGACGGGGACGATGACGCTGACGGTTGC
>CAYQCT010000044.1:5215-12947 GCA_964416015.1 uncultured Tepidisphaerales bacterium | reverse complement strand
CCTTGGCTGGCTCGCTCTCGGGCTGCCGATCGGGATGGCGGTGCTGCTCGGAGCCGTGCTGGCGCCGACGGATCCGGTGCTGGCGGCGGAGGTGCAGGTCGACGACCCGGACGACAAGGACCGGCTACGACTGATGCTCACCGGCGAGGCGGGTCTGAACGACGGAACGGCGTTCCCGTTCGTCCTGCTCGCGGTCGGCCTCGTCGGCCTCGCGGTGAGCGAGCCGTTGCATCCGCTGGGCGCCTTCGGGTGGAAATGGGTCGCGATGGACGTCCTCTGGCGAGTCACGGGCGGCGTGTTGATCGGCTGGTTCGGCGGGTGCTGGCTGGCACGCTTTGCGGTCTGGTGCCGTCGCAACGGCAAGGCCGGGCCGGGGGCGGATGAGATGCTGTCGCTCGGCCTGATTGCCCTCGTCTACGGCGTGGCGTTGCTGTTGCAGACGTACGCGTTCCTCGCCGTCTTCGCCGCGGCCGTCGCCTTTCGACGGTTGGAATTGGCGGAGAACGACGGAAAAACCGAGCAGGAAGCCGTCGCTGACGCCCATCGCGAGGCCGACGTCGCGCGGGAGGAACACGAAGCTCCCGAGCACGCCAAAGCCATCCTGCTTCGCGATCAGGTCGAGGTCGCCGACGCGTTGGAAAAGCTCGTGGAGGTGACGCTGGTCGTGCTGGTCGGCGCGATGATCCTGCCGCGGCTATCGTGGGATCTGACGCCGTGGTTCGTCGCGGCGGCGATGCTGTTCCTGGTCCGACCGGCCGTCGTCTACGCGACGGCGTGGCGGTGCGACATCAAGCCGACGCAACGCGCGATGACCGCCTGGTTCGGCATCCGCGGCATCGGCACGCTCTACTACCTCACCCACGCGCTGGGCCTGGGCGTCCTTGACCATCGGCCCGAGGAAGCCCGGCTCGTCGCCGACATCTGCCTGGCAACGATCACACTGAGCATTCTATTGCACGGCACGACCGTGACGCCATTGATGAAGTGGTACGCGAAGCGTTGCGAGAACTAATCAACGCCCGCCACGATACAAACCTTCAGGACCTTGGCAAGACGTGGTGTGGAACACGAAGAAGGTTCGCGAGTTTCTGCGCGGTCGGCGTGCCGACGCTAATGATGCTCGCGACCAGGATCGGGAATACGTACCGCCCGTCGTCGCCGCGGGCGAGGAGGGAGACGTGGCGGACAATCGTCTCCTGGTTGCCGGTCGGCACGTGCCGCCGCTGCGATAGCACTGCCTCGACGCGATCGGTCGGCAGGCGGATGCCGTGCTCGTTCAGGTCGATCACGTTCCCGCCGCCCTCGAGCCGTGCCGCCGGCCCGTCGCTTCGCGTGTGTTGGGCGAAGAAGTAGAAAAAGACCAGCATGATCGGCAGCACGAGCAGCCAAACCATCGGCAACATGATCCGCATCGGGGTCTGTGCATCGAACCACCATAAAACGCCGGACATCAGCCCGCCGATGAAGAGCATCCAGACGGTCGGCCCGGTGAATGGGAACTGGCCATTGCGAATTTCGAAGCCGTTGGGCGTGAGCTTCAGCTTGCCCAGCATCGTCTCCTCCCACGCCTGCAGCACGTCGGCCGCCGCGGCGTTGTCGTCGCCGTAGAGCCGCCACATGTACCCGGTTTCACACCAATTCGGCGGGTCATGCAGCTCCGGCTGCAACTCCGGCGGAACGCCCTGCAGCTTCGCCCGAAGGACGAAGAACATGGCAACGCTCGGCAACGCCAGCAACGCAACGAGGCCGGCATAAGCAAGACTGCTCATGCCGCCAATCTAGCGGCTCTTGCAGCAGCCGGCCGACGCGGCATACTGCCAGTGCATGCAGAGCTCGCAGGTCGACAACCTCAAAAAGACGTCCCGCATCTTCATGGTGTTTGGCCTCGTTTTCGTTGCCTTCGGCATGATCTTCGTGTACTTCTTTCTGCTCCGCCCGATCCTGGCGGCGCGGGCGGCGGCGGATTGGCCGACGACGCGCGGCACGGTGCTTGCCAGCGAGGTCGAATCCAGCCGCAGCAGCGAAGGCGGCACAACGTACCGGCCGAGCATTCTTTACGAGTATGAAGTCGATGGCCACCTTTTCGAGGCAGATCAGTACGACCCGCGCGGCAGCATCAGCACGAGCGACCGGATCGGTGCGCGGGCCATCGTTAGCGAGCACCCAGTCGGCAAGAAGGTCGATGTCTACTACAACCCCAATAACCCAGGCAAGGCCATGCCGAGCCGCGAGCTCGAGCTCGGCTTCCAGTGGTTCGTCCTGATCTTCCCCGCCGGCGGCCTGTTCTTCGCCTTCCTCGGCTGGTTCATCGGCCGGCGTGCGAGGCCGGATGCGACTGCCGACAGTGAGCCGCTGCCCGGCACGCCGTGGCACGAAGGAAGTTCGTAAGCCATGTCGATCAAAGGTAGAGGGCGGGACAACTCACGCATGCTGATTGTCATCCTGGGTCAGCCGCGAAAGGCCGGGCCGATGGGCGAAGGTGCAGCGGGCATTCGGCAGCAGTCGGGATCTATCGCACGGTGGGCCGGGGCCCACCCTACTTCAGATGTTCATCAATCATCGCGTCGAGCTTCGCGAGTGTGGAACGGCCGCGCTCGTCTTCCAGTTCGGCGGCGAGTTTCTTGGAAGCCGCATCAAGCTGGCGACGCTGTTCCTCGTCCAAGGCGGCTTCTGCGTTGCCGTCGGTGACGGGCGGCAGCGTGACGTCGATCTGCTCGCGTTCCCGCAGGAGGTTGGCGGCGTGGCGGACGAGCGTCGTCAGGCCGCGGCGTTCGGGCGAAGCCATGACGGCCGTCACCGCGGCTTCAATTCGCTCGGCCTCATCTCGCAACGCGTCCTCGCTCGCCTCGGCCGGCAGGCGGCCATCCGCCAGGAGGCGGTCGATCGTGTGGCCGAGCAGAAGAATCTCGGCCGACTCCAGGATCGCCCGGCGGATCGTGGCGACGAAGAAAACCGTCTTGAGCAGCTTCTTCACCGGCTTCATCACCAGCGACTTGGCGATCCCGCCGGCCTTGCCGAGGATGGATCCGCCGGGCCCGGCGTAAAGCGGCTTGACGACGCCCGCGTCGAACGGTCGGCCGCGGCGGTCGAGGAGCAGGTCGACCATCCGCTTCCGCACGTGCCGCTCGGCCAGGTCGTCGGCGAACGGGATCGGGATGAACTGGCACAGCCCGCCGAGCAAGGCGTAGTGGCTGACGCGGAGCATCACCTCGGTTCCGCCGGGGGCATCTGGTTCGGACATGAGACAAACGTACGTGCGGGTGCGTCGGGCGTGAACGGCAGAACGGAGTGAAACGCAAAGACGCAAAGGGGCAAAGACAGAGCAAAGAGGAAGTGATAGAGATGGCATTTAGACGGCAGATCACGTGTCTGCGTCTGAATCTGATTCAATTACCTATTCTTTGCTCCGTCATTGCCTCTTCGCTTCTTTGCGTTTCTGCTAGTCCTTGCTAGCAGCACGTTGGGCGGGTAATGTTTGGGGCATGCGTGACCAGTCGCCGCGGGTGTTGTTCGTGGACATGAACAGCTACTTCGCCTCGGTGGAGCAGCTGGACGATCCAACGCTGCGGGGACGACCGGTGGCCGTGACGGCGACGGACGTGCCGACGGGCACGTGCGTCGCCGCGAGCTACGAGGCCAAGTCCTTCGGCGTGCGGACCGGCTGCCTCGTCGGCGAGGCACGACGGCTTTGCCCGCACATCGAGATCCGCCTCGCCCGGCCGCAGCGGTACATCGCGGTGCACCATGAGATCGTCCGGGCCGTCTGGACGTGCCTGCCGGTCGAGCGGGTCGAGAGCGTCGACGAGATGTGGGGCCGGCTGTCGCTGGAACAACGTGATCGCCCCGCCGCCGTCACGTTGGCCCGGCAGGTCAAGGCGGCCATCCGCACACAGGTCGGCCGCAGTCTCGCCTGCACGGTCGGCGTCGCGCCCAATCGCTTCCTCGCGAAGGTCGCGACGGAGATGCAGAAGCCGGACGGCCTGGTCGTCCTCGACGACGTGAACCTGCCGGACGCGTTGTTCTCGCTGAAACTGCGTGATCTTCCCGGCATCGGGCCGAATCTGCACGCGCGTCTGCAGCGGTACGGCATCGACTCGGTCGAAGCCTTCTGCCGGGCGACTGCGGACGAGTTGGTCGAGATCTTTCGCGGCCCGTTCGGTCGGCGGTGGCACGCGGTCTTGCGCGGGCAGGAGGTCGAGCCGACGCCGGGGCATCGCAAGAGCGTCGGGCATTCGCACGTCCTGCCGCCGCAACGTCGGCACGCGGCGGCGGCGCGGGCGACGATGGTCCGCCTCGTCCACAAGGCCGGCCAACGCCTGCGCGAGCACGACCTGTACGCCCGCCGCGTCACCTTCCGCGTCGCGCTCGGGTGGAGCGGCGCAAGGTGGAAACGCGTCGTCAAGCTCACGCCGACACGCAGCACCGCGGCCGTTCTTCGCGAGTTCTCCCGCGTCTGGCCACGTCAGTTCAACGACGAGCCGACGAAGGTCGGCGTCGTCTTCGACCACGTCGAACCGCAGGCGACGGCCACGCCGACGTTGCCGTTCGATCGGCATTGTCGGGACGAGCTGGACACGGCGATGGACGCCATCAACCGCCGCCACGGCCGCGGCACGATCTTCTGGGGCGGCACCTGCGACGAGGCCGTGCCGGACGCGACGCGTCTGGTCGACCGCCACATCGCCTTCGGGCACGTGCCGACGCTGGCGGACGCATAATGGTTCCGACTACGGATTGTGTTCCGGAGGTCTTCTAGTACTGTCAAGGAAGTGCAGCCGAACCATGATGTCGCAAACGTGAGCTCGGCCAGGCCCGCGAGCACGATGGAGTTGCTCGAGCCTCGCCGCCTGCTCGCCGCCGACCTGCAATGGCAGCCGCTGGGCGAGCCAGGCAGCGGCGGGCGGATGGACGCGATCACGGTCAGCCCGCACGACCCGGATCGCGTCCTCATCGCCGGCGACATCCTCGGCACCGGCCTGTCCGTCGACGGCGGCCAGACGTGGCGGCCGACGACGGGCTGGCAGTCGTGGGAACATTCGGACCTGACGTTCCACCCGAGCGATCCCGACATCGTCTGGGCCGGTACGAACAGCGGCCCGCACCTCTCGAGCGACGGCGGCGAGACATGGACATCCAAACGCGATGGCCTGCCGCCGGCCGGCTTCGGCTATCCGGCTTCCGTCGAGACCGTCCTCTTCGACGCGGGCGACCCGACGAATCAGACGCTGCTGGCCGTCGGCGGCGATCATCGACGCTTCAAAGACGGCGAGAGTCCGGACCAAGTGCCGAACTACGTCAAGATCTGGCGCAGCCGAGATGCGGGCGAAAGCTGGAACGAGATCGGCCAGATCCCGACCGGCCTGTCGTCGGTCGAGAGCAACATCATGGCCGCGACGTTCGGGGGGAACTCGCACGAGGTCCTCTGGGCCGCCGTCGCCGAGTCAGGCGTCTGGCGGAGCAACAACGACGGCGAGGCCGGTACGTGGCAGCCGTTCAACACCGGTTTGCCGACGCTCGGCGACAACGTCCGCATCACCGGCCTCGTCGCTCACCCGATGATTCCCGAGCTCCTGCACGTCACCATCGGCAGCGCACAAGGCATCAACGACCGACGCGACAACGTCGGCGGCGTCTTCCGCACGACCGACGCCGGCCAAAACTGGACCCGCGTCGAAGACGGCGACGCCGACGGCTTCTGGCCCAGCGACTTCAAGCACATCGCCGCCAGCCTCGACGGCAACACGCTCTGGGCCGTCGACAACCACTGGGGCGACGGCATGGGCGCCTACCGCTCGTCCGACGCCGGCGTCACGTGGGAGCACGTGCTCACGCAGTCGAACGTCGACGCAAAGCTCGTCGACTCGACGCCGTTCGACAGCGGCATCGTCAACGGCTGGTGGGCGGAGGTCAGCCCGCACGATGGCGACGTCGTCTTCGTCGGTTCGAGCACGAGCGTTCTCGTCACCCGCGACGGCGGCGAGACGTGGGAAGACGTGCTCAACACGCCCGTCGCCGGCGGCCACCGCAGTAGCGGCTACACCGGATGGGTGGCGAACAATGCCGAGTTCAACCCGTTCAATGGCGACCAGCTCGTCGTCCAAGGCTGGGACCGCCTGCTCGCATCCGTAAGCGACGACGGCGGCTTCAGCTACGAGATGACACAGCCGGGCCTGCCACGCTTCGGCGGCGGCAACGACATCGCGTTCGCCGTCGACGGCACGATGTTCGCCTCGCTCGGGCAGAGTGCGACGAACGACCAGATCGCCCGCAGCACGGACGGCGGCGTGACGTGGCAGGTGCTCACCTCGCCGAGCAGCGAGCCCGGCCGCGCGTGGTCGGTCCACGTCAACAAGGACAACGCGAACGAAGCCTGGGCCGTGGTCGGCGACAACTTTTATCGCAGCACGAACGCCTTGGCTGTGGCGAACGAGGTGTCGTGGCAGGCGATCGACGTCGACGGCCACGACGTCAACGGCCTTGAGCCGGTGCCGGATCGCCAGGACAACTTCTACCTGACCACCGACGCCGGTATCTACTACACCTCCAACGGCGGCGATTCCTTCGACGCGCTCGGCGGCCCGACGGTCCGCGTCTCGCTCGGCGTCGATGCGTCGTCGCCGAATGTTGTCTACGCCGCCAGCAACGACATCTTCGGCAGTCCCGGGTTCTTCCGCTACGACCGCTTCGGCAGCGACGAGTGGACGCAGCTGCCGCTGCCGGACGAGGCCGCGGGGTTCGCAAGTGTGATCGCGGTGGACCCGACAAATTCGAACCGCATTGCCATCGGCACGAAGCAGGATCCGTACGTCGACGTCAGCGGCGCGACCGGCGTCTGGCTGAGCGAGGACGGCGGCGACTCGTGGACGCAGCACGTCGACAATCTGCCGATGCTGCGGATAAATTCGCTGACCTTTTCACCTGACGGCAGCCGATTGATCGCCGGGACCGGCGGACGCGGCTTTTTCGCGGCGGAGGTGAACGATAGCTTGCGAATTGAAGCAGAACATATGGTCCTCGGTGGCCTCGGACGTAAAAGCTTCGTTCTTGAGAACGACGGTGAAGCCGACGGCGGACGGTATCTTGTCGCACCAAGCTCCGTCGGTGACAACTATAGTAACGGCGACGCGCCGGTCCTGACCTACACCTTCACGCTGAAGGAACCCGCAAACGATGTGCAGCTTCGCGGCCGCGTCCGCACGCCAACCGGTGATCTAGGCGACTCGTTCTGGGTCCGCGCGAACGACGGCCCGTGGCAGCTGTGGGACACGCCGCAAAGCAGCGACGACTGGACGTGGGGCACCGTTCGCAATCGTGGCGATTCCGTCGACTACACGATCGACCTGCCCGCCGGCCGCCACACGGTCGAGTTCAAGGTTCGCGAGACCGGGACGCAGCTCGACGCGATCGAGGTGTTGACCAGCCCGCCGGTCCTGGTCGGCGACGCCAACGGCGACGGCCGCGTCGACCTGGCCGACTTCGGCATCGTCCGCACGAACTTCGGCCGATCCCTCTTCGACGGTGGTGCCTCGGGCGACTTCAACGGCGACGGCATTGTCAACCTCGCCGACTTCGGCCTGCTGCGGTCGAACTTTGGGGCAACGCTGCCAGCACTTGCGTGAGCGGCCAAGTCCCCCACCGTCACCGCGTGTTGCTGCCCATCGGCGTCAGGACGTTCGTCCGGCCGGCGTGGATCTTGAGTTGGACCGTCTTGACGGCGTCGGGCTGGACGCGG
>CAYQCT010000044.1:2128-5205 GCA_964416015.1 uncultured Tepidisphaerales bacterium | reverse complement strand
TGATGAAGGTCCGCGTCGCCCACGCCGTGCCGTCGGCGAGGCCGCAGATGGTGGTGCCGGGCATGATGCCCATCGTCTTCTCGAGCTCGAGCAGCATGTCCAGATCCTTCTGCCGACCGTGGCCGTCGACGATGCGGTCGAGGATCTTTTTCATCCATTGGCTGCCTTCGCGACAGGGCGTGCATTGGCCGCACGATTCATGACTGTAGAATCGGACGCAGTTGCGGAGCGCGTGGACCATGTCGGTGTGCTCGTTCATGACGATCATGCCCGCCGTGCCGAGGCCGAGGCAGCCGCCCTTGAAGCGGACGTCGTCAAAATCGAGCTTCACGTCGAGCTGGTCCGGGCCAAGCACGCCCATCGAGATGCCGCCGCAGATGGAGCCCTTGTACGCGCCGCCCTTCATGCCGCCGGCCATATCGATCGACTCTTCGAGCGTGATGCCGAGCGGTGCTTCGTAGACGCCGGGGTCGTTGAGGTGCCCGCTCATGCCGAACAGCTTGGGGCCGGGCGAGCTCTTGGTGCCCATGCTCTTGAACCAATCGGCCCCGCGTTCCAGGATCCACGGCATGCAGCAGAGCGTCTCGACGTTGTTGATGACGGTCGGCTTCCCGAACGCGCCTTCGATCGCCGGGAACGGCGGCTTGATCCGCGGCCAGCCGCGCTTGCCTTCGAGAGCTTCGAGCAGGCCCGTCTCTTCGCCGCAGATGTAGGCGCCGGCACCCATGTGCACGTAGCAATCGAGCGGCCGGCCGAGGATGGAGTCCTTGCCGAAGATCTTGTGCTCGTACGCCTCGGCGACGGCCTTCTCGAGGACCTTGATCTGCCGGTGGTACTCGCCGCGGATGAAGAGGTAGATGACGTCGACCTGCGTCGCGATCGAGCAGATCGCACAGCCTTCGAGCAGCTGGTGCGGGTCGTAGTCGATCAGGTACCGGTCCTTGAACGTGCCCGGCTCGCTCTCATCGCCGTTGACGGCGAGGTAGTGCGTTGTCTTCTTGTCTTTGGGGATAAACGACCACTTCTGCCCCGCACTGAAGCCCGCCCCGCCGCGGCCGCGGAGGCCGGAGTCGGTGGTGAGCTTGATGAGCTCGTCGGGCGTCATGCCGACGGCCTTCTTGAGCTGTTCGTAGCCGCCGGTCTGGACGTACTTGTCGTACCAGACGAGTTCCCGCTTGGCGGGGTCGAGCGGGATGCGCTTCGTGAGGACGGGCTCGAAGCCGGGGTAGCCGTCGGTCATGTTGATCATCATACGACGATGACGGGCCGATGGTCAGCGGCGTCGGGCGGCGTCGGCAGAACTGAAACGGCTTGGTCTTCCGCTGCGTCGACCGATTACAATGCACCTATGGCAACGCTTACGGCAACACGTCCGTCGCGGGAGCGGGTCGCGGGCTCGGCGACGGAAACGCCGCCGTTGCAGAACGGCGATCATCTCACGCGGGAAGAGTTTCACCGCCGTTACGAAGCGATGGGCGACGGCGTCCGCGCCGAGCTGATCGAGGGGATCGTTTACCTTCATGCGAGCAAGTACACGAACGGAAACAAGCACCACGTCATCATGCCCTCGCCCGTCAGCCTCGGATCTCACGGTCGTCCGCATTACCATCTCGGCGGATGGCTCGTCTTCTACAGCCTCCGCACGCCAGGCCTAATCGAGGGCAGCGACTCCAGCGTCTTCCTCGACGGCATCAACGAGCCGCAGCCGGACGTGCTCGTCGGCATCCCCGAGGCGGCCGGTGGGCAGACGAAGGTCGTGACGCGCAACAGCAAAACCTACGTCGGCAGCCCGCCGGAGCTGGCGTGCGAAGTGGCGGCGTCGACCGTGGCGATTGATCTCAACAGCAAGCTGCGGGCGTACGAGCGGAATGGCGTGCAGGAATATCTCGTCGTCCTGCCCGATGCCGAGCCGGCGGAGGTTCGGTGGATGCGACTGCAGAACGGCCGATTCGAGACGATGCAGCCCGACACCGACGGCTTCTTGAAAAGCAGCGTCTTCCCGGGCCTCTGGCTCGACCCGGAAGCGTTGCTCGCAGGCGACCTGCCAAAGCTGGCGGCGGCGGTCGAGGCCGGCTGTGCGACGCCGGAGCATGAGGCCTTCGTCGAGCGTTTGCACGCGTGCGAAGGTTGATGATCGTGTAGAATGGCGGCATGGCCGTCGTCCTCGAGAAGCCGTCGCCGGACCTGGCGGAGGAGATTCCGCCGTTGGAGAACGGCGACAATCTCGATGCCGACGAGTTCATGCGTCGCTACAAGGCGATGCCCGTCCCCTGCAAGGCAGAGCTGATCGACGGAGTCGTGTACATGGCATCACCAGTCAGCTATCGCAAGCACGGGCGGCCTCACACGCTGATTGGTGGCTGGCTGTTCCTCTACGAGATTGCAACGCGAGGCGTCGAGGGCGGCGACAATTCGACGACACGAATTGATCTAGGCAGCAATCCGCAGCCGGACTTGCTCCTGCGGATTCCGGAGGAGGCCGGCGGGACGAGTCGGATTGACGAGGACGATTACGTCGAGGGGCCGCCCGAGCTGATCGTGGAGGTCGCGGCGTCAACGGCGAGCGTCGACCTCAACCAGAAGTATGCCACCTACGCCCGACATGGTGTGCAGGAGTATGTCGTCTGGCGGACGCGTGACCGCGTGATCGACTGGTTCGTCCGCAACGACGCTGGCGAGTACGAGGCGATGCCGGTCGGCAAGGACAAGCTGCTTAGAAGTCGCGTCTTTCCCGGGCTTTGGCTCGATGCGGCGGCATTGCTGCGGGGCGACCTGCCGGCGGTGCGGGCGACGGTCGAGGCCGGGTGTGCAACGGCAGAGCACGCGGCGTTCGTCGAGCGACTCGCGGCGGCCGTAACGAAGTAGACGCTCGTCCTGTCAAGCCACATTCGGTCGCCGCCCGAACCTCTTGAAAGGGTCGTCAAAGTCGCCGCGGCCCGATCAAAGGTGCGGCCGCGTGCGTATCGTGCAGTGCCTATGTCCAGTCCCTCTGCCGACGTACCTTCCGCCGGCGATGCCGTGCGTCCTGCCGGGCCGCCGCCGAAGGAGCATCTGGATCATCAGTCGACCAGCGAGAA
>CAYQCT010000044.1:0-2118 GCA_964416015.1 uncultured Tepidisphaerales bacterium | reverse complement strand
TGCGGCTGTCGGCCGTGGTCGTCATCCTGCCGTTCGTCGCGCTCGGTGCTGCCATCGCCCTGACGTGGGGCTGGGGCTTTAGCTGGAAGTACGCCTTCCTCATGGTCGGCGGCTACATCCTGACCGCGCTCGGCGTGACGGTCGGCTACCACCGCTACTTCACGCACCAGTCGTTCAAGACCAACGCCGTCGTCCGCGCGTTCCTGGCCTTCCTCGGCAGCACCAGCGTCGAAGGTCCGCCGACGAAGTGGGCGGCGATGCACCGCTGCCACCACCAGCACTCGGACCACGACGACGATCCGCACTCCCCGCACCACCACGGCGGCGGCGTCAAGGGCGTGCTGCTGGGCTTCTTCCACGCCCATGTCGGCTGGATCTTCCGCGGGGATCCGAAGAACCTCGACCGCTACAACCCGGACCTCCGGGCGGACAAGGTCACCATGGTGATGAGCAAGCTCTGGCTCATCTGGGCGGCGATGGGCTTCATCATCCCGGCGGCTCTTGCGGCCTGGATCGCCGAAGGGTTGACGACGTGGAGCTGGACCGGATTCCTGCTCGGCTTCCTCTGGGGCGGCCTGGTTCGCCTGCTGCTCGTGCACCACATCACCTGGAGCATCAACAGCGTCTGCCACCTCTGGGGCAGCAAGCCCTTCAAGAGCAACGACGAGTCCCGCAACAACGTCCTGTTCGGCATCATCGGCCTGGGCGAAGGCTGGCACAACAACCACCATGCCTTCCCGACGAGCGCCCGCCACGGCTTGGCGTGGTGGCAGATCGACCTGTCGTACTACGTGATCCGCGCGATGGGTATGGTTGGCTTGGCGTACGACATCAAGGTCCCCGACCGCCAGCGGCAAGCGCGGAAGCGTCGGCGGCGGTAGCGTCCTCTACGGTTTCTCCGGACGGTTGCGGCGTATTTCATCCGTCGTGGTGCGGCGAAAGACGAGGTCCGGACGCGTCGGGTCCCGTCGTTCTTCGACTTGCGTCGCACGAGCGATGCGATCGGGATCGTGCTGGACGGCTTCCTTCACGTAACCGACCTGCCGTCCGAGCCAGCCGAGAAGGCCGCGACCGGGCCGGTCGCGGCTGCTTTTGTTTAAGTCGCTCACGCCGCCTCCTCGCGGAAGGCGATGTCACCGAACTCATCCGCGGCCGTCCGGCGGGCGTCGTCGGCGTCGGGGTGCCACGTGTCGCCGACGAAGCCGCCGTCGGCGTCGAGGCGAAACAGGCACCAGCCGCCCGTCTGGTGATCGATGACGAGGCGACCGACCTCACGGGCCGGGCCTGCGGGATCCTGGCCGAGATTCATCGCCGCCTGCGGCAGATAGCCGTGCGTCGCCTCCGCCCGCGGCCGCCGGGGCGGGTCGAGATCGGCAATCCAGCGAGAACGCGACGGCATCCGGGAACAGTAGCGACCGACCGGCTCAAAATTCTTCGCCCGTCACGCCGCGACGGGTCACCGGCTCGACCGCGACGACCTCCCCGTCGGAGGTCGCTGCGTAGAACATCGAGCCGTCCTCGTTGCGGGCGAAGCGGACGAAGCCGCTGCGTTTGCTGCGGAACTTCTCCTCGCCCGTCTGCTTGTCGTGGGCGGCGACGCGGCCGTCGTTGTGCAGCAGGTAGACGTTCTCGTCGTCCTGGCTGAGGAACCCGATCGCACCGGGAGCTTCCCACGTCGCCTCGACGGCACTGATGCCGCGGGCAAACTTGTCGATGGCGACGACGCGTTCATCGCCTCGGGATCCGACGGCCTGATACACCCATTCCTCCGTCACGATCGGCCGGGAGAACAAGGCTTGGGCTGCAAAGAATTTCCAGCGGACGCGGCCCTCGCGGGTAAGTGCGTAGAGCAGGCCGTCCGTTCCGGAGACGTAGACGCCGGACGCGTCGGCGGTGAGGTCCGCCTGCACCGGGCGATCGTCTTCGGTGAGATAGTCGCGTGACCAGGCCCGTGTGAGTGAATCGGTCGTGCCGTAGACGCTGCCGGTCAGGTCGGCGACGTAGACGAAGCTGCCCTGCACTGCCGGACGCGACGCCAGGCCGCCGCGGAAGAGGACGCGGTTGATCGGGTTGCCGTACTTGGCCAGCGGGTCGACGCGGAGCAGCCGGCCGCCGGCG
>CAYQCT010000043.1:18275-20319 GCA_964416015.1 uncultured Tepidisphaerales bacterium | reverse complement strand
GGCCACGAACACCCTCTCACCCGGCACCCGCTCCTGGTTGACCTCGACCGAGAGCGCGACGGCCTCGCCTAGGGCAAACCGCTCGGGCTCCGCGACCTCGACCACGAGCATGAACGGGTCGGACGGGTCGTAGCCGCCGGCGGGTTCGGGAGGTCGGACAGGCCGCAGGGGCGGCGGCGGAGAATCAGTTGGTTGCTTCATGGCGGCCGCACCATCGCAACCGCCCGGTGACGAACGGCGTCCCAAATGCGTCACCAGAACGTCACCGCCGGCGTCACGCCCGCGTCACCCGGCACGTCGCCGCTCGTCGGCATCCGGCGTCGCGTCCTGCCGCGTGCCGCCCGCCTCGGCCGGCGGTAGGTCGAGCACGACGTAGCCGTTGACGCTCCGCAAGTTCAGGCCCAGCTCCGCGATACATTGCTTGTTGCCGTCGCCGTTGTTCGCCCGCTCCACCGCTTTCTTGATGCCGTTGCGGTTCTGCGTGTCGGTCCGGGCGTGATCGTTCCACACGGCACGGGCCACGTCGGCATACGACGCCCGCCCGCCGGCCTGCCAGACGCAGGCGAGCACCTCGTACGCCCGGTTCACCAACTCCACCTCCCGCCCGCCGTAGCGGAAGCGGTTCGGCGGCACCGGGCCGTCGGCGTCGTCGGCGGCAACAGGCGCGGCGGCCGGTTGTATGGCGTTCAGCATGTCCCGCCGTTCGGCTTCGAGAAGGGCGTACAGCGACGACGGCACCGCGTCACTCGCCGTCCACGGCTTGATGAGTTCGTCCCACCGCTTGGCTAGTTGTTCCGCCGACTGCACAACCTCATCGGCACCATCGGGATTGTGAAGCGTGATGCCGCAGCCCTCATTAACGCGGCGGCGGAAGTCGAGCCACAGCCGGCGGGCCGCGCAGATAGCGGCGGCGTGTGCCGACGGGTACGGCTGCCCGCCGGCGTGGACAAGGCCGTGCCCGATGCCCGCGGCCGTTGCGTGCCACGCCTCGATCAGCAGGTGCCGGCGTAGCCACTCGTCGCCCATATGCGTGGCGTCGGTGGCCGCTATCCGAATCCTCCATTCGCACCACTGGCCGATCAGGTTCGCGTGCTCATTCCACGTCGGGTCGTCGTCCTGCCCGCTTGCCGTCGCTTGCTCGTCCCACGACGCGGCAGGCTCATCGGGGAACAGCAGGACGTGTGCGGCGGCCTCTTGCGCCCGGGCTTGTGCTAACAGCATCCGCTCCGCCGGCCAGGCGTGCGGCGTGTCGACGAGCGTCCACAGGTCGTGCATTTCCCTGACGCTGCGGTAACACCGCTTCGCCAGGTCGTGATAGTGCTGCAAGTCACCGACGGTCGGCTGCCAGTCGATGTCCACCAGCTTCAGCTTCGCCACATGATCCATCGTTCATCCTCGGGTCAAGCCGGGCCGCCCGCCCCGGCCGCTGCGGGAGGATGATCCGCGGCCGGCCGGGGCGTGACGTTCGGCGGGGTACGGCCGCCTACCCGTTCAGCACCCTACCACGTCGGCCGCGGCGTGTCAGCGACGAGCGGCACCGCCCTAGGTACTACCTCGCCACCGCAGCCGTGCGGGGAGGCATACGGCAGTGTTCGGGCGTGAGGTCGCGAATCGAAAAAGGGTTAACAGTCACCGCCCGCCCGCAGTCCGCACCATCGCCAGGACGCCCGCCCGCACCGCCTTCGGCAGCGTCGGCCACGCCTCCACGACGTCGAGCAGGTCGTCGTCGAGCACCTCGTGCGCCGGATCGTGCGCCACTTCATCGGCCACCACGCCGCAAGTGTCTGCCGTTGCAACGCCTTGTGTCGTTTGGTTCTGGGCCACGTGCGCCCAATCGCCCGCCGTCACCCCACCGGCGTCTCCGACGTGGGTTGCGTGGCGGACCAACACAACACGATCCATGGCAACAGCCGGCCGAGCAGCATCGCGCCGGCCAGGATCGTCGCGTCGCTGCCAGAGGCCGTGACGTTGGGAGGGCCGGTTGCATGATTCGCGACGGCGGCGGACGCGACCTATGTGCGCATCCGCGTCGACGAGACGGCGG
>CAYQCT010000043.1:16311-18265 GCA_964416015.1 uncultured Tepidisphaerales bacterium | reverse complement strand
GAGCCAGACCAACGCGATGCCGAGCAGCGGCGTCGCCGGTCGCCCACGAAGCGATGCCGTCGCGGCGGCGGCGAGGAGCAGGAGCGTCGTGACCTTCAACCCGCCGCCCGTCCCGCCGCCGACGGTGCCGACGAGGCCGAGCAGGGCGACGGACCACCGGGCCGGTATCGATGCGACGTCCATCGCGTCCGACGGAGCCAACATGCCGAACGCAATGCGGCCGGCGTCTGCTCCCACTGTCGGCAGCAATGCGACCGTCGCCACGCAGATCAACGCCGCGACGCCGAGCACGTTCCACCAAACCGGCCGCCAGCCGACGACGAAGCCGGCGGCGGCGAACGGCACGAGCAAGCCGAGCAACACGAGCGGCACGTCGACGAACCAGTAGGTCGGCGATGCCGTCGACGACATCCGCCCGAAGCCAGCGATCGCGTCCAGCAAGTCGCCGCGGAGCAACGGTCCGACCGCGCCGGCAAAGGCGACGAGGCCGATCGCGACCAGGACCGGCGGCCACGTGCGGGACGGTGCAGACGACGTGGCTCGCATCGCGAGGCACGCCGCGACGCCGATCATCCAGCACGCCGCGACGCCGACGCCGACGAGCGTGTTCACGACGACATCAGCCGAGCCGGTGGTTTGCCAGGCGAAGTCGAGTCCGGTGAGCGTCGCCGCATCGACCGCCCGGACGAGGCCGCGGCCGGGGTTGACGGGATTCCCGGCGGGCGTGTCGAACGTGAGCCAGACGGCCCCGGCGACGACGGCGAGGAGCCAGAGGCAGAGCGTGGTGGTGGCGAAGCGAGCGAGCGTGACCCGGTGCCGCACGCCGCCGATGGTGCCGGCGTCGCCGCGGGATGCAAGTGTCCGCTACCCTTCGGCCATGAGTCTTCAGGATCTCGACGTGGCGGGCAAGACCGTGCTGATGCGTGCCGACTTCAACGTGCCGCTCGATGGGAACAAGATCACCGACGACCGCCGCATCACGCAGGCGATGCCGACGATCAAGTCCATCGTCAGCCGTGGCGGCCGGTTGATCCTCATGAGCCACCTCGGCCGGCCCAAGGGCGACCGCAAGCCCGAATTCTCCCTGAAGCCCATCGCCGGCCACCTCAAGAAGCTCCTCGTCGCCTGCGTCGCCGACCCGGCGGACGGGCTCGGCAAGAAGCAGGACGTCGGCACCGCGGATGACACGCTGCAGAAGACGCCCGAGGTCCACTTCGCCGACGACTGCATCGGCGACGGCGTCAAGGACCTCGTCGGCAAGCTCAACGACGGCGACGTCCTGCTCCTCGAGAACCTCCGCTACCACAAGGGCGAGGAGAAGAACGAGGCCGACTTCATCGACGCGCTGATCGATGCCACGTCGCCCGATGCCTACGTCAACGACGCCTTCGGCACGGCCCACCGCAATCACGCCAGCACGTACGGCGTTCCCGCGAAATTGAAGGAACGCGGCAAGCCGATGACGGCCGGTTTCCTCATCGAGAAGGAGCTCAAGTTCCTCGGCGACGCCGTCAGTCAGCCGAAGCGGCCGTTCGTCGCCATCCTCGGTGGGGCGAAGGTCAGCGACAAGATCAACGTCATCGAGGAGCTTCTCGGCAAGGCCGACACGCTGCTCATCGGCGGGGCGATGGCCTACACGTTCTTCCTCGCCCAGGGCAAACAGGTCGGCAACTCGCTCGTCGAAAAGGACAAGGTCGACCTCGCCAAAAGCCTGCTGGAGAAGGCCGACGGCAAGATCAAACTCCCCGTCGACACCGTCATCGCCACCGAGATGAGCGACGACGCGACGACCGCGATCGTCGAGGGCAACATCCCCGACACCCACGAAGGCTTCGACATCGGCCCCAAGACCCGCGAGCAGTACGTCGGCGAGATCAAGTCGGCCAAGACCGTCATCTGGAACGGCCCGATGGGCGTCTTCGAGAAGAAGCCGTTCGCCGCCGGCACGCAGGCG
>CAYQCT010000043.1:13268-16301 GCA_964416015.1 uncultured Tepidisphaerales bacterium | reverse complement strand
CCACCGGCGGCGGCGCGAGCCTCGAGTTCCTCGAGAAGGGCCGGTTCGACACGCTCGACCTCCTCAAGTAGCAGGCTGCCGGCGACACGATCAGGGCTCGTCGCCCGGCCGCAGCAGGCGGAAGCTGGTGTTGGAGGCGGGCATCTGCATGATCTCGCTGCCCTTCGCAGTTCGGGCCTTGACCCAATCGCCCCCAGGCCGCTTCACGAGTGTGGCACCGATCATGTCGTTGCTTTCCAAAAGCTGCTCACGCTGATCCGCGTCGGCACGGCATACTTTCTCGACGAAGTCGTCTTCGAACTTCATCAGATAGCCGACGACGCGGGTTCGATTATCGATCGTGTAGACGATCGCCTTGACCGCGGGATCCCCGCCGGACTCGAACGGAACGGCACGCATGTCGTCGTCGGAGAATAGCTCGTTAACGGCGGCCTCCTGCGAATCAAGACCCGTCGTGTAGAACGCCTGCGGAACGGGCGTCGCGCCGACGACGCCGCTGGAACGCAAGCTCATATAGATGGCCACGCAGACAAGAAGCGAGACGACGATCGCGACCACCTTCTGATGGCGGCCGAGTAGTTCCGAGATTCCCATGTGCTGACTGCTCCGATCGTTGACGTAGAAGAATCAGGCCCACCCTCCCAGCTCAACACGGAACGATGGGCGTCAAGAGCATTGCGTGACCGCATCTAGGGTCAGGTCCCCCAGAAGAGACGGGCGCGGTCGCCTTTGGGCGTGGCACCGTCGCTCGCACGCAGCGCGTCGTTGACGATGTTGTCCCGATTGACCATTTTGACGTGGCCGTCGCCGAAGAGGATGTTCATGTCCCGCGGCAGGCCGTCGTTGTCCTTGCCGCCGTGGCGTGCGTTGAGCCACCAGCCGCGACCCCAATTCAACATCCAGTTGTTGACCTGATCCGCCTTGATGACGTTGTAGTCCATGATGCCGCCCCTCGTACGCTTCTCGAGAAGCACCGCGACCTTCGTCGGCTCGACCAGTCGGCCCGCCTTGAGAGGGTTGTCGTTCTTCGGCAGGTACCAGGCCCCGGACCACGCTCGGGCGCGAAAAACGTCACCGTTGGCGACGTAGCTCACGCCACGCCCGTCGTTCGAGATCCGCTCGTGCTTCCGTTCCGGCTGCGGCAGGGTGGCGGTCCGCTTGGGCACCTCCTCCTGCGCCGTCACGTCCGAGGGACAGGTCACCACCATATTCATGCGGTCGAAGGTGTCGGCGTCGAAGTTGCTGACCCATTCGACCTGATCGTCGAAGTACCTGCTCGTAATGCTCTGCAGCCACGTACCTTCATGCCGTCGGTCGGACGCGCCGTTAGCCGCGGAAAGCGGGTAAAAGCCTTCCTCGTTCACGTACATCTGCACCACCTGGCCCATCGAACGCATGTTGCTGGCGCATTTGATCTGCTGCGCACTTGAGCGGGCAGAACTCAGCGACGGCAGCAGAATGCTGATCAGCAGGGCGATGATGCCGATGACGACGAGCAGCTCCACCAGCGTGAAGCCCCGACCGCGGACAGGATGAGACGAAACCATTGTGCCTCCTCAGGCTGAAGCATCCCAAGACCGCTTCCCGGCCGTCCCTGCGAATGCAGCGAACCTTAAGCCTCCTCCGCGACGGGATGACTTGTCGGCGCCTAGCAGATCGAGCGTGCAAATGCAATCGACGTCGTGTGCTGCGGCTGAGGATTCTTCGCCAGATGTGAGGCCGAACCGCCGGTATGTTGACCCGTCAGCCGTGAGACCACCTTGCGGACTACCGTCGACCGCAGAGCCCGCCGGATACGCTTTGTCATGCCTCGCCCCGCGCCCGCCGGTCCCGTCGTTCTGCCGAGCGTGCTGTCGGCCAACTTCACGCAGCTCGGCGAGGAAGCGCGGACCGTCGAGGCCTCGCCGGCATTGCACATCGACGTCATGGACGGCCACTTCGTCACGCAGCTCTCCTTCGGCCCGCTTGTCGTCAAGGCGTTGCGGGCGGCCCGGGCGGAGGCGTACCTTGACTGCCATCTCATGGTGACGAACCCCGAAGACCTCGCCCGGCCACTCGCGGAGGCGGGGGCGGATCTGCTGACTTTTCACGCTGAGTTGGCCGATAACGTGCGGCGGACGCTGGGCGACCTGCGGGCGGCGGTCGCGGAAACGGGCTGCCACGTCGGCGTGGCGATCAACCCGGCCACGCCGGCCGAAGCCGTCTATCCGATCCTCGATGCGGTTGATCTGGTGCTCGTGATGAGTGTCGTGCCAGGCCGCAGCGGGCAGTCCTTCATGCCGGAGGTTCTGCCGAAGGTCGAGGCGATCCGCGAGCGGCTTGGTCCGGGACAGCATCTGCAGATGGACGGCGGCATCGGGCCCGACACGATCCGCCAGTGCCGTGACGCCGGCTGCGACTGGTTCGTCGCCGCAAGTGCCATCTTCGGACAAGCGGACCGGGCGGCGGCGTTGGCGACGCTGCAGGAAGCCGTCGCCTGACGCGGCGGGTCGCTACCGTCGACGCAATGCCCACGGCTCCGGCGATGCAGGCGAAGACGACGCGGATCCCCGAGGGCCTCTGGCTCGCGTGCCCGAGCTGTGGGGCCATGCTCTACCGCAAACGGCTCGAGGCGAATCTGTCGGTCTGCCCCGAGTGCCAGCACCACGGCCGCATCTCCGCCCGCGAGCGGGTGCGACAGCTGGCCGACGAGGGCACGTTCGAAGAGCTCGACGCCGACCTGGCCGCGACGGATCCGCTCGGCTTCACGGATCGCAAGGCCTACGCCGACCGGCTCGTGGCGGAGAAGATGAAGAGCGGCAACGCCGACGCCCTCGTGAGCGGCCGGGCGTTCATCAAGGGCCGACCCGTCGTGCTGGCGGTGATGGATCCGACGTTCATGATGGGCTCGATGGGCAGCGTCGTCGGTGAGAAGTTGACCCGTGCGATTGAGGCGGCCACCGCCGAGAAGCGGCCGGTGGTCGTGGTCAGTTGCAGCGGCGGGGCCCGCATGCAGGAGTCGACGCTGTCGCTGATGCAGATGGCCAAGACGTC
>CAYQCT010000043.1:9690-13258 GCA_964416015.1 uncultured Tepidisphaerales bacterium | reverse complement strand
GGCGGCGTCACGGCCTCGTTCGCCATGCTCGGCGACTTCATTCTTGCCGAACCCAACGCCTTGATCGGCTTCGCCGGGCCGCGGGTCATCGAGCAGACGACGAAGCAGAAACTGCCGCCCGGCTTTCAGCGGAGCGAGTTTCTGCAGAAGGCCGGGTTCGTCGACTTCGTTGTCCCGCGTAGCGAGCTTCGCAGCGAGCTGGCGCGACTCTTCGACTATTGCACGGCGTGACTCTTCGTAGGCCCACCAGTTTTCGGCGTGCCAGTCGTGGTGGGCCGGGGCCCACCCTACATCAGAATCATTGTCTCAGCCGAAGGCGACGAAGGTTCCGAACATCAGTAACCAGACGACGTCGAGGAAGTGCCAATACAGCGCGGCGTGCCGGACGCCGATGTGGCTTTCGTGGTCGTAGGCGTCGCGGTAGGCGCGGACGGTGACGACGATCAGGTAGACGATGCCGCCGACGACGTGCAGGGCGTGAATCAGGACAAAGAAGAAGAGCACGGCCCACAGCCGATCGGGACGGGCGCCGGCGGTCTGTTGCAAAGCGCTGCCGACGTCCGGGTCGCGCGAGAGAAGCGAGATCATCGCCGGGATCTGCACGAGGACGAACAGCGTCGCTAAGCCGTTGGTGATCCAGAGCCAGCGGCGGAACGCTGCCTGCCGTTCACGCTGGATCGCCTTGAGGCTCAGGTGGATCGTGAAGCTCGCCAGCAGCACGACGGCCGTGCTGACGAAGAGCTTCCAGTCCGCCATCTGATCCCGGACCGCACCGAGTTCCGGCATGCCGGGTGCGCGGACGCGGAGCAGCACGTAGATCAGCATGCCGCTGGCGAACAAGAGGGCGAGGCTCAGGAGAAAGAGCCACATCCCGATCGTGTTCGCCCGCGCCGGCACCGCGTGCGCACGCGGTGCCGAGTAGCTGGCGATGTCGTCCGGATCGATCTCCTGGGGCAACCCGTCGGCGTCGGTCACGCACCCACGATACGACGCACCGGCGTGTTGCCGATGCGTCGCGTCAGGCGTTCTGAAAGCGGACCTACCGCGTGCCGCCGTAGACGGCGGCGTCGCCGAGTTGTTCGGCGATGCGGATGAGCTGGTTGTACTTGGCGACGCGATCGCTGCGGGCCGGAGCGCCGGTCTTGATCTGGCCGCAGTTGGTCGCGACGGCGAGGTCGGCGATGGTCGCGTCCTCCGTCTCGCCGCTGCGGTGGCTCATGACGGCCTTGTAGCCGTTGCGGATGGCAAGGTTGACGGCGTCGAAGGTTTCGCTGAGCGTTCCGATCTGGTTGACTTTCACCAGGATCGCATTCGCCGTGCCGCTGTCGATGCCTTTCTTGAGGAACTTCTCGTTCGTGACGAACAGGTCGTCGCCGACGAGTTGCACCTTGTCACCGATCTTGTCCGTCAGCGTTTTCCAGCCCGCCCAGTCGTTCTCGGCCAGGCCGTCTTCGATGCTCTTGATCGGGTACTTGCTCGCCCACTCCGCCCACAGGTCGGCCATCTGATCACTCGTCATGACTTCCTGCGTGCTGCTGAAGAACTTGTATCCTTCCTTGCCTTCCTTCTCGGCCTCGTTCCATAGTTCGCTCGTGGCGGGGTCGAGGGCGACGAAGATCTGCTCGCCCCATTTGTAGCCGGCCTTGTCGGTGGCCTCTTCGATAACCTTGATCGCGTCTTCATTGTTGTCGAGGTTCGGGGCGAAGCCGCCTTCGTCGCCGACCGCGGTGGAGAGGCCGCGCTTCTTGAGCACGCCCTTGAGGTGGTGGTAGATCTCGACGCCGGCCCGCATGGCTTCGTCGAAGGTTTCAAAGCCCCAGGGCTGGATCATGAACTCCTGGAAGTCGACGGTGTTGTCGGCATGCTTGCCGCCGTTGAGGATGTTGAGCATCGGCACGGGCAGCGTCTTGGCCGCCGGCCCGCCGAGGTAGCGCCACAGGGGCAGGCTGACGGAGTCCGCGGCGGCCTTGGCGACGGCCATCGAGACGCCGAGGGTGGCGTTCGCGCCGAGCTTGCTCTTGTTGTCGGTGCCGTCGAGGGCCAGCAGCAGCGCGTCGATTTCTTCCTGCTCGCGGGCGTCGACGCCGAGGAGCTCGCCGCGGATCGTCTCGTTGACGTTCTCGACAGCCTTCAGGACGCCCTTGCCCATGTAGGTGTCGCCGCCGTCGCGAAGCTCGACGGCTTCGTTTTCGCCGGTGCTGGCGCCCGAGGGCACGGCGGCGCGGCCGAGGGTGCCGTCTTCGAGGTAGACGTCGACTTCAACGGTGGGGTTGCCCCGCGAGTCGAGGATCTGGCGGGCCTGGACGTGTTCGATGGCTGGGCTCATGGTGCTGGTTTGGGGTTTGGGGATGGGCGCGGCAGCGTAGTGAGTCGCCGGCCGCATACCAGCGGCGTGAGCCAAAGTTGCGGCGAGTTGTCGCCGATGAGCCAAGGTCGGCTCGCTCCGTCGCGGCCGACACGTACTCGCACGCTCGCCCCACTCATGTCCCAGCTTTCCCTCAGCCAAAAGCTCTACGCCGCCTTCGCGACGATCCTGGTCATCACGGCCGTGACCGGTGTGGTGGTCATCTACAAGATGCAGGGTGTCTCGCACCAGGCGTCGCTGCTGAGCGAGGAGCACGTGCCCGAGGTCCGCCTCGCGGCCGACATCCTCGAGCATGCCGAGCAGGCGAACCTAGCCGGGCGGAGCTTCGCGCTCACCGGCGACGACGCCTACCGCGAGCGGGCGCAATCGGAGTTCAAGACACTCGAGGAGAAGTTCGAGGAGGCCGACGATCTGGTCGAGCGGTTCCCGGACCTGGTCGGGCTCAAGGAGTCGATCACCCTTGGCCGCCGGCATGAAGAGGAATACAAGCGCCTGTTCAACGAGACCGCCGACGCGATCCAGCTTCGCCGCGATGCCGAACACGCTCTCGACGCGCAGGCTGCGGTCCTGATGGCCAACGTCGGTACGTTGATCCAGGCACAACGCGAGAAGATGGACGAGGAAGTCGTTGCCGATCAGGCGGCGGACGTGCTGGGCGTCCGGCTGCAAAAGTGCAACAACGTCGGCACGCTCCGCAACGAGGTCAACCAAATGCGGATCGCCGCGTTCAAGGCCGCCGCGCGAGGGAATCCCGACGGCATCGACGACGTCTCGGCCTGGCACGACAAGGTCCAGGCACGCATCGAAGACATCGACGGCCTGTTGACGGACAAGAACGACCGCAACGTTCTCGCGACGGTCGTTGCCGCCAACGACGGCTATCACGAAGCAGCCGAGACGCTGCGGACGGCGATGACGACCGTCGAAGAGATCGGCCCGCGTCGCGCCGCCGCCAGTGCCGCGCTCGTCGCCGACGCGAAGAAGATCATGGAAGAAGGCGTCGGTGACACGCAACGCATCAGCGACGCGACCACCGCAAACCTCGGCAATGCCGTGCTCGTCGCTAGCATCGGCATCGGCCTGGCCGTCGTGCTCGGGGCGACGCTTGCCTTCGTCCTGACGCGGTCGCTCACGCAACAGCTCACCGCGACGGCCGTCTCGCTCACGAACGCCAGCCAGCAGACCGCCTCGGCCAGCAGCGAA
>CAYQCT010000043.1:6750-9629 GCA_964416015.1 uncultured Tepidisphaerales bacterium | reverse complement strand
GACAGCTCCAAGGAAGCCGAGCGTCTCGCCGGCGTCGCCCGCACCAGCGCGACCCGCGGCGGCGAGTCGATGACGCAGATGAACGAGGCGATCGCCCGCATCCGCTCGAGTGCCGACGAGACGGCCAAGATCATCAAGACGATCGACGAGATCGCGTTCCAGACGAACCTGCTCGCGCTCAATGCCGCCGTCGAGGCAGCCCGTGCGGGCGAGGCCGGCAAGGGCTTCGCGGTCGTCGCCGAGGAAGTCCGCACGCTTGCGATGCGGTCGGCGGAGTCGGCCAAGGAGACGAGCCGGATGATCGAAAAGAGCGTCGAGGCCAGCCACGACGGCGAGTCGCGGGCCCAGCAGGTCGCCTCCGCGTTGGCCGAGATCGACGACAACGTCAGCAAAGCGGGCGGCCTCATCGAGGAGATCAGCGCCGCCAGCCAGGAGCAGGCCCAGGGCATCGAGCAGGTCAGCCGTGCCGTGCAGCAGATGGACCAGGTCACGCAGCAGAACGCCGCCAACGCCGAGGAATCCGCCGCGAGCAGCCAGGAGCTGAGCCGTCAGGCCGCCATTGCGAGCGAAGCCGTCGACGCGCTCAACCGCGTCCTGGGCCGCTCGACCGTCGCCGTCGCCCAGACGCCACGGCACGCCCCGATTCGTCAGCCGGCGAAGCCCGCGTCCAAGCCCGCGACGACTCCGGAAGTCGACAGCTTCAAGATGCCCGGCGACGACGACTTCGACGCCTTCAACATGGCGGCGTAGCCCTGACATCAAATACAGCGGAGGCACGGGTCGCGTTCGCGCGACCCGTGCCTCCTTGCGCGGCCGTCGATTTCGAAACCGTGTCATCAGATTCAGCGGCGGACGCGGCCGACCGATGTAGCAGCGTCGCCGGCTCGTGGCGACTCTGTCCGCCTCTCGCAAGCCGCCCGATGCTCCAGTCACTCCAACGCACGTTCACCCGCCAGACCCTCGGCACGAAAATCGTCGCCGGCGTCGTCGTCGCCCTCACCCTCACGGCCGGCGTGAGCCTGCTCGTGCAGCGAACGGTCATTCGTGAGCAGGGCGTGGCCATGACGAAGCAGGCGATGCGGAACGCCGTTCTCGAAGCCGAGAGCGTCCGCAACACCATCGGCGATCTCAACGCCGGCGGTGCGTTCGACACGCCGAAGCTGATGGAGGAAGTCGACAGCGGCGTGCCGCTCCGCGAGACGCAGCTCTACCAGACCATCCCCGTCGTCGCCGCCTGGACCGCCATCGGCAAGCTGGCCGAGGAAGAGGGCTACGAGTTCCGCGTGCCCAAGTTCCAGGCCCGCAACCCGGAGAACGAGCCGACGCCCGCCGAAGCCGCAATCCTGCACGCTCTCGAAAGCGGCGACGTCGACGAGTATTACGCGATCGACGAAGAGGCCAATCAGATCGTCTACGCCCGGCCGATCAAGCTGACGCAGGACTGCCTGGCCTGCCACGGCGATCCGGCCAACAGCCCGACCGGCGACGGCCGCGACATCCTCGGCTACCCAATGGAGAACTGGAACGTCGGCGAAGTCCACGGCGCGTTCGTCCTCAAGAGCGACCTCGGCGAGCTCGACGACGTCGTCGCGGCCGGCGTGAACAAGACGCTGCTCTGGGTCGTGCCGCTCGTCATCGGCGTCGCGGGTGCCTTCTGGTTCCTCAACCGCCGCGGCATCGTCGGGCCGTTGCAGGTCATCATCGACAACCTCCGCGCCGGCAGCGAACAGACCCGCGACGCCAGCGGCCAGATCGCCTCGGGCAGCCAATCGCTCGCCCAAGGTGCCAGCGAACAGGCGGCGAGTCTCGAAGAAACCAGCAGCAGTCTCGAAGAGATGAGCAGCATGACCCGCCGCAACGCCGACAGTGCCAAGGCCGCGACCGCGCTGGCCCAGGACAGCCGTCGGGCCGCGGAAAAGGGCGACGAAGCCGTCACTCGCATGGGCGAAGCGATCGGCCAGATCCGCACGAGTGCCGACGAGACGGCGAAGATCATCAAGACGATCGACGAGATCGCCTTCCAGACGAACCTGCTAGCCCTGAACGCCGCCGTCGAAGCGGCCCGTGCGGGCGAGGCCGGCAAGGGCTTTGCGGTCGTCGCCGAAGAGGTCCGTACGCTCGCGATGCGAAGTGCCGAGGCCGCCAAGGAGACGAGTCGCATGATCGAGCAGGGCGTCGAATCGAGCCGCAACGGCGAAGTCATTGCCACCGAAGTCGGCGAAGCGATCCGCCAAATCATCGGCGTCGGCGCGAAGATCAACGGCCTCATCGAGGAGATCAGCGCCGCAAGCACGGAGCAGGCCCAGGGCATCGAACAGGTCAGCCGATCCGTCCAGCAGATGGACCAGGTCACCCAGCAAAACGCCGCCAACGCCGAGGAATCTGCGTCCGCCGGCGAGGAGCTGAACGCCCAGAGCCAGAAGCTGCACGAAGTCGTCGAACGGCTCAGCGTGCTGATCGAAGGCGCCGGAGTCCAGCCGCTCCACACCCCGACGAGCAGCCAGTCAGCACCGACCGGCACGTTCACCGCACCCGCGAACCTGCCCGCCCCGACGGCCGGCTTCATCGGCAGCGACGACGACTTCGGCTTCGGCACCGACCGCAAGGCCGCCTGACGTACCCGCCACCTGTTCGTGCGACGCACCGTCGACCGATGCTCTTGAGAAACGCGATGACCGAGCTGCTTCTCCTACTCGCCCCGTCCTGCCTCGCCGGCTGGTACCTACTCCGCACCCTCGGCGACGGCCTCGACGCAGCCGGCAGGTACGTGGAGGACGACCACCACCGCGAGATGAAAAAGCTCGCCGAGCAGTTCCGGTAAGGGCCTCTCACAAGAGCGGGTGAAGGGAATCGAACCCTCATCGTCGGCTTGGGAAGCC
>CAYQCT010000043.1:2233-6740 GCA_964416015.1 uncultured Tepidisphaerales bacterium | reverse complement strand
GCTTTACCACTAAGCTACACCCGCAAGAGGGCCACGCGTGGTTCGCGGCACCTTCATCGTAGCCGGTTGAGGCGTTGACGCGGCGTGGGTTCGTGGCGCATAATCGGGTGCCGTAGGCCCTGCCGTCCTGGCGAGGGCTGGTTCCCGTTGCCGACGTGTCGCTGAGGAGGCGACGCGCCGGCGCCCGATCGAGAGCAACGTGAAGCCGACGCCGTACAAGCTCGATCCGCTCGCGTCAGATGGCGTACGTGCCGAGGCCACGCCGCCTTGACCAGCTCGCCGCGGCCGAGCGGTTGCTGCTGTCGATCGAGCCGGATCAGGCCTACCCCCGCGCCTTCGTCACGCACGCCATCACCGGCTATCGCCCCGGCGACACCGACCGACGCGCCGCCGACGAGGGCAGCGTCGGCAGCCTGCTCACCGGCGTCGCGCTTCAGCACGACCTGGGCCTGCTCCTCGAGCAAGTCAGCGGCGACATGCTCCTGGCGAGTGACGACGCAGCCTTGGCGGGCGAGCCGGTGCTCGACCTCGCCGCCGCCTGCGACCGCTTTGGCGTCACGTCCAAGACGCTGCAACGCTGGCGACGCAAAGGACTGCCCGCACGGAAGTTCGTCTTTCCCGACGGCAAGCAACGTGTCGGCTTCCGCCTCGCCTGCGTCGAGGCCTTCGTCGCCCGCACCGAACAACAGGACGGCCGACGCGGTGCCGCGGTCGATGCCACGCCGGTCACGGCCGCACTGGGCGACGTGCTTGCAAGCGATGAACAGACACGGCTCGTGCAGTCGGCCCGCCGGCTGGCGGTGGCGGGACACGACGCACGCGAAGTCGTCCGCCGCGTCGCCCGTCGGTCCGGCCGATCAGTACTGGCGGTGCGACAGACGCTCGAACGGTTTGACGCGACGCACCCGGCCGAGGCGGTGCTGGTCGATTGCCCGCCGCCTTTGCGTGACGCCGAGGCCCGGCTGGCGGCGCGGCAGGTCGAGCAGGGTCAACCGCTACGCGACGTCGCCGCGCGACTCGGTCGACCGCGGGCTGCCGTCTATCGCGCGATCGTCGAATCCCGCGCCGAGCGTTTGGCGTCGGCGAACGTAAAGTACCACGACGACGAGCTGTTCGAGGGCGATCCCGCCGAGGCCGAGCGGCAGGTCGCGGCGGTGCTGGCGGCTTCGAACGAAGACGCCTCGTCCGTCACCGCCGACCGTCCGCCGCGCGGGCTGCCGCCGTACCTGGCCGAGCTCTACCGCACGCCCCTGCTCACGCCGGCCCGCGAGCGGGCGTTGTTCCTCGCGTACAACTTCCACAAGTCGCGCCTCGCGACCCTCCGCAGCCAGCTCGACCCGCGACTCTGCCGCCTCCGCGACCTGACGGCGATGGAGCGGCACCTCGAACTCGCCCGCGACCGACGCAACGAGATCCTCGCGGCCAACCTGCGGCTCGTCGTCAGCGTCGCCCGCAAGCACGTCCGGCCCGGCCTCGAGCTGATGGACCTTGTCAGCGACGGCAACATCGTCCTGATGCGGGCCGTCGAAGGTTTCGACCCGCGCAAGGGCTTCAAGTTCAGCACGTACGCGACGCTGGCGCTCGTCAAGGGGTACGCCCGCAGCGTCCCGCAGATGCAGGCCCGCCGCGCCGTCTCGGACGCCGCCGGCCGCGAGCGGGCGACGCACGATTTGGGCCCGCAACGCGTCGCCGGTCGCGAGCAGTTGGCCCGGCTTCTGACCCGTCTCGACCGCCGCGAGCGTCGCGCCGTCGCCGCCGCGTGGAACCTGTCCGGCCGCACCATCGACGGCGTCGCCCGCCGCATGGGCACGACCCGCCGCGTCGTCCGCGACCTCGAACGCTCGGCGATGCAAAAACTTCGCACGGCCACGTCCGATGTCGCGGCGACGTGAGGCTCCCAAGAGCCGTTCAACAACCCGACTCCGATGTAGGGTGGGCCCCGGCCCACCATCTAGATTCGCAAGATTGGTACGAGACAGACGGTGGGCCAGGGCCCACCCTACGTGTTCTAATGCGGTTCCCCGGTCCGCATCAGATTGACTGGTCAATGAGTCCGACGACGCTGTCGAGACCACGCATCCAATCTTTCTCCGAAATTACAATCGCCGGTGCGAGGCGGACAACCTTCTTCTGCGTGACATTCAGGATGATGCCCCTCTCCAAGGCCGCCGCGACGACGTCGTGCTTCGGGTCGTCGGGCAGTTCGATGCCGAGGAACAGGCCGTCGCCGCGGACGTCGCAGGTCGGAAGCTTTTCCCGCAGAAACGTCTTCGCCTGATCGCCGAGCTTCGTCGCGTGGTCGAGCAGTCCGTCGCGTGCAATGACATCAAAGACGGTGCGGCAGGCGGCCATGCAGATCGGGTTGCCGCCGAGGGTGCTGCCGTGGGTGCCGGGGACGAGGTGGGCGGCGTGCTCCGGATTGGCCCAGCAGATCCCGACCGGCAGGCCACCGCCGACAGCCTTGCCGAGGGTCATGATGTCGGGTGTGACGCGACTATGGAAGTTGTGATGTCCGAACCATTGCCCGGTCCGTCCGCCGCCGGTCCAAACTTCGTCGAAGATCAGTGAGATGCCGTGCTCGTCGCAGAGTTGCCGGGCCTGCGTGGGGAAGTCGTCCGGATAGCCGAGCATGCCGCCTTCGCCGCGGAGGGGCTCGAACATGACGGCACAGGTTTCGTCGTCGACTTGCTTCGCAAGGTCGTCGATGTCGCCGCCGGTCGCGTGCACGAAGCCGGGCACCGGCGGTCGAGGCTCAGCAGACCGGCCCAGACAGCGGGCCGAAGCCGTCGCGGTGAGCGTCGGTGCTGCCGGCGGCGATCATGGCGAGGCTTCGGCCGTGGAAGCTGGCGTTGAACGTGACGACCTTGTACCGGCCGCGCTCGCTGCCGCGCCGCCGCGCGATCTTTACGGCGGCCTCGTTCGCGCCCATGCCGTCGTGGCAGAAGAACGCGCGGCCGTCGAAGGCGTGACGCTTCAAGTGCCGGGCGACCTCGAGCTGCGGGCCGGTGTGGAACGTGTTGCCGACGTGCCAGAGCTCGCCGGCCTGTTCGCGTACGGCTGCGACGAGGTCGGGATGACAATGCCCCAGAACGCTGCCGCCGAAGCCGGCGAAGAGGTCGAGGTACTGTTTGCCGGTGCGGTCGATGACGTGCACGCCCTCGCCGCGGACCATCTGGATCGGCCGACGGGCGTAGTTGCCGATGAGCAGGTCGGCGGCATCGGCTTCGACGGGATCCGGCATGGCCCGAGCGTACGCAAAAGGACGGGCCGCCCCCGCACGCGCGAGGACGGCCCGCCGCACGCGACGGTCGAGCGGATGTAGCCGAGGCTACTTGTAGCAAACGCTACTTCGAGTACATCGGGCCCGTGTGCAGGTTTGCGGTCGTGTCGCCGGGCGTGAAGAACGCGCCATCGAGGTCATCCGCCCAATCGTCGTTGCCGACGTCGACGTAGGTCTCGCCGGCGAAGCGGCTGATCGTTGGGACGACGACGACCTCGACCCGGCGGTTCTGACTGCGGCCGGACTCGGTCGCGTTCGTCGCAACCGGCCGCTGATCGGCGTGGCCCATGACGGCCATGCGGGTCTCGCTGACGCCGGCCTTATTCAAGGCGCGGCTGACGGCGATGGCGCGGTGGCTCGACAGGTACCAGTTGTCCTTGTGCCCGCGGCGGCGGGTCGACTCACGCGTCACCGGCTTGCTGTCGGTATGGCCGGCGACCATGACGTCCATCGACATCGCGGCCGGGCTGTTGAGCAACGCGGCCAGCTTCGACGCGGCGGCTTCGGCTTGCTGCTTCAGGTCGGCACTGCCGGCGGCGAAGGTGACGTCGCTTTCGAACCGGACCAGACCGTGCTCGGCGTCGAAGGTCAGCAGACCGGGGTTGCTCGCGACGAAGTCCTCGAGCTCGGCGACGAGTTCCGGCGGCAGCGGGGCGTTGCCGGACTCCGTTGCCTTGACGTAGGCAAGTTCCATTTCCTCGGCCTTCGTCGAGGCTTCGGTGGCACGCTGCTCGGCGGCGTCGGCGCGGCCTTCGGCGACGAATAGGGCGGCGGCGTTGGCGTCGGCTTCCCGCTTGGCGTTGGCGAGGCGTTCGGCGACGAGCGCGGCCTCGGCGGCCGACGCGGTCGCGGCGGCTTCCTGTTCCATCGCGATCTGGCGGTAGTAATTCTGCTGGGCCTCGGCCCGACGCAGGTCGTTGCCGGCACAGCCGCCGGCGAGCATGGCGGGGCCCGCGACGGCGGCGGCGAGCAGGGCGGCCGAGGCAACTCGGCGGACGGGGAATCGGTTCAGATACACAGGCATCTCCTTCGGCAGCGACAAAATCCCGGATACGGCCGGGGGCACGGCACCGGCGGAATCCGCATCCGTGCGGCCCGCCGGAATCCCGCAACGTGCGGGCCTTTCCACCGCCTGATCTGCAATACATCTCGCCGCGTGGCAAGGAATGAACCGGTTGTGCCGGTCGGCCAGGAGCGGTCCTGAAACTGTGGCCGTAGCAGCGGCGG
>CAYQCT010000043.1:310-2223 GCA_964416015.1 uncultured Tepidisphaerales bacterium | reverse complement strand
GTCAGCGCAAGTCCGGCCGGATGGCTCCGAGGCAGCGGCGAGCCGCCGCTGCTACGTTTCAAAACGTGTCCTAGAGATATGCGTCGACGATGCCGGTCGTGCCGAGCAGGACAGCGATGATGCCGTTGACGGTGAAGAAGGCCATGCCGACCTTCGACAGGTCGTCGGGGCGGACGAGCGTGTGCTCGATCACGAAGAGCATCGCGACGACTGCGACGGCAACGTACCAGATTACGCCGAGCTCCGGCGTGACGAGGCCGACGGCGACGAGCAGGGCGAGGCAGACGACGTGCGTGAGTCGGCTGACCAGCAACGCCCGGCCGATGCCGAGTTGTGCCGGCAGCGAGTGCACGCCGGTGGCGACGTCGACCTCACGATCGGCCGTCGCGTAGATGACGTCGAAGCCCGCCGTCCAGCAGAGCACGGCGGCGGCCATAACGAACGGCGAGACGTCAACGCTGCCGGCAATCGCGATCCAGGCGCAGACCGGTGAAAGCGACAGGGCCGCACCGAGGTAGTAGTGGCAGAGACTCGTGAAGCGTTTGAGGAACGGGTACGCGCAGAGGAACGCGAGCACGCCGGGCCCGAGCAAGGTCGGCAGCCAGTTGTCGTAGAGCACGCCGAAGCCAATGCAGCCGACGAGGAAGGCGAGCGAGGCGACGATGGTCGAGGCGGCGACGTAGCGAGAGCTGAGGCGGCCGGCAGGAATTGCGCGGCCGCGGGTTCGTGGGTTGGTCGCGTCGATGCTCGCGTCGAAGTAGCGATTGGCACCCATGGCCGCGGTGCGGGCGGCGACCATGCAGAGCAGCACGAGGCCGAAGCTGCCGACGCCCCAGGTCGTTCCGTACGCGGCCCGGTTGGTGGCGAGCGTTGCGGCGAGCAGGGCGAACGGCAGGGCGAAGACGCTGTGGCTGAGCTTGATGTCGGCGGCGAACGACTGCAACGCAGCGAGACCGTGCAGCGGCGTCGGCGACTCGACAGCGGCGGCGGTCGTCACGCCGCAGCGTATGGCGAGTTCGTCGGTTATGATTCAGAACGATGACCGCAGTGCCCGAGACATCGCCGATTCGAATGAGCGTCGAGGAGTACCTTGCGACGGAGGAAGCATCGCCGGTGAAGCGGGAGTATCGGTATGGCGAGGTGCTGGCAATGGCCGGCGGAACCGAGGCACACCATGACGTCGCCGGCAACATCTACGCGGCTCTTCGTCCGCTGTTGGCGAAGAAGAAGTGTAAGCCGTACATCTTCGAGATGAAGGTGCAGGTCGATCCATCTGGCCGCTTCGTCTACCCCGATGTTGTCATCGCTTGTGACCCGATCGAGTATCGGCTCGACGAGAAGATGAAGCGTACGATTATCAACCCGCGGGTCATCATTGAGGTGATGAGCGAGTCAACACGAGAGTATGACCAGGGCGACAAGTTCAGGGCCTATCTGACGGTGCCGTCCGTTCGCGAAGTCCTGTTCGTCGAACAGACGCACATGTTCGTGAATTCGTTCTACCGTAAGGATGATGGCCAGTGGTCCGGCCGCGCTTGGGCAATGGCCGCCAAGGCGGTACCCGTTCGCAGCCTTGACGTGGAGTTGCCGATGGAGGTCATCTACGAGGGGGTCGCATTCCCGTCGGGCGACGCTTCCTGAAAGGCCCGCGCCCGCGCCCGCGTACGGTGGCGGCGTGGCGACGACGGAGCGGATTTGGGACGAGCAGCGGCTGCGCGATCCGCATGCCGAGGCCGACAAGCAGCGACGGGTACGCGACATGTTCGCCGCCATCGCGCCTAGCTATGACTTGAACAATCGCCTCTGGAGCCTCGGCATCGACCAGGCGTGGCGGCGCAAGGCGGTCAAGCTCTCGCGGCTGCAGCCCAGCGATGCCGTCGCCGACGTCGCCTGCGGCACGGGCGACCTGACGC
>CAYQCT010000043.1:0-222 GCA_964416015.1 uncultured Tepidisphaerales bacterium | reverse complement strand
GCCTTCGGCATCCGCAACGTCGCCGACTCCGCCAGGGCCTACGCCGAGTTCCACCGCGTCCTCCGCCCCGGCGGCCGCGTCGTCGTGCTCGAGTTCAGCAAGCCGACCAACCGCCTGCTCCGCACCGGCTACGACCTGTACTTCAACCACGTCCTCACCCGGCTCGCGACGCTCGTCGCCCGCGACACGACCGGTGCCTACCGCTACCTCGCCAGCAGCGTC
>CAYQCT010000042.1:11194-20377 GCA_964416015.1 uncultured Tepidisphaerales bacterium | reverse complement strand
CGGCGACGAGCATGCCGGCGCCGAGAGCGTGGACGGTGCCGCTGGGCAAGTAGTGCGTCTCGCCGACGCGGGCGGGCAAGGCGACGAGCTTGTCCTCGACGGTGCCGTCGGCGATGGCTTGCTCGAAGGCGTCGCGGGTGACGCCGGCAACGAGGCCTTTCAGTAGTCGCGCGTTCGGCTCGTGGGCGAGCACGTGCCAGCACTCGTTCTTCAAATGAGCATCCGCGTGCTTGGCGGCGTAGGCGTCGTCCGGGTGCACCTGCACCGACAGGTCGTCGCCGGCGTCGAGGAACTTCACCAGCAGCGGAAACTGCGGTCCGTGCGGCGTGTCGACCGGCGCCGCGTCGCCCAGCAGGTCCGCCCGCGTCGCGTCGTCCGCCAGGAGGTCGTGCAGCGTCAGGCCGTCCTGGCCGTCGATGGCGGCGCTCGTCCAGCCGTCGTCGACGACTCCGGGCGGGAAGTCGTAGACCTCCCAACTCTCGCCGATCGGCTCGCCGGCGGGCACGGGCTTGCCGAAGCCGGCCAATCTGTCGCCGCCCCACATTTTGGGGACGAGGCGGGGAACGAGTAGCAGCGGGTGGTGCAGATCGAGCGACATCGATTCGTGTTGGCAGGGGCTTTGCGTGTTGCAGCCGCGGCGGCGTGCCGCCCATAGTACCGGCGGCCGACCGGTCGGCCGGAGTGATGCCGATCCTCGCAGGGAGTCGATGACGCAACCCAACACGCCCGCCGTTCGCCCCGCCGCCGCACCGAGTCGCCTTCGCAAGGAGGACGCCCCAGGTTCCGGCCAGGCCGGTCGGCCGATGTCGGTCCGGCCGGGCGTCAAGACGTTCGTCCTCGACACGAACGTCCTCCTGCACGACCCGAACGCCTTGTTCGTCTTCGACGAGCACGACCTGATCATCCCGTTCGACGTCGTCGAGGAGCTCGACGGGTTCAAGAACCGCAACGATGACCTCGGCCGGGCCGCCCGCGAGACGATCCGCCACCTCGACGCCCTGCGGCAACGTGGCGTGCTGGCGGACGGTGTCGACGTGATTCATCCCACGACCGGCCCGACCGGCGGGCGGCTGCAGGTCGTGCTGGACACGAACGGCATCGAAGTGCCCGGCCTGCGCGAGCCGACGCCGGACAACCACATCATCCGCTGCAGCATCAAGATGCAGCACCAGGGCCGGCACGCGGTCTTCGTCTCCAAGGACATCGCGGCGCGGATCAAGGCCCACGCGATGGGCGTGGAAGTCGCCGACTACGAGAACAAGAAGGTCAACTTCGACGGCCTCTACACCGGCTACCGCGAGGCGACCGTGCCGAGCGAGGCGATCGACCGCATCTTCGCCGACGACGAAGTCCCGGCGGCGGATCTCGGTCTGGAAGGCGTGCTCGCCAACGAGTTCGTCCAGCTCCAGTCGGCCGAGAACCCGTCGCACAATGCGATTGCCCGCGCGACGGAGGCGGCGATGCTGCGGCCGGTCCGCCCGCACCGTCGGCCGATCTACGGCATCCTCGGGCGCAACCTGCAACAGCAGATGGCGCTGGACCTGCTCATGGACGACGACGTCAAGCTCGTCACCCTCATCGGCCAGGCCGGCACGGGCAAGACGCTGCTGGCGCTGGCGGCGGGCATGCAACGCGTCGTCAGCGACGGCCTGTTCAGCAAGCTGCTGGCCGCGCGGCCGATCATGCCCATGGGCCGCGACATCGGGTATCTTCCCGGCGACAAGGACGAAAAGCTGGGCGCGTGGATGCAGCCGATCTTCGACAACCTTGCCTACCTCCTCGGCGGCCGCGTCCACCACGGCGGCGACGACAAGGCGCACCACACGCCCAAGCACAAGGCCCAGCAAGGCATCGAACAGCAGATCGACGCCCTGATGAAGGCCGGCACCGTCGTGCTCGAGCCCCTGACCTACATCCGCGGCCGGAGCATTCCCGACCAGTTCATGATCGTCGACGAGGCCCAGAACCTGACGCCGCACGAGATCAAAACGATCGCGTCACGCGTCGGCGAAGGCACAAAACTCGTCTTCACCGGCGACCCGACGCAAATCGACAACCCGTACCTCGACGCCAGCAGCAACGGCCTGACGTACCTGGTCGAAAAGCTCAAGGGACGGGAGCTGGTCGGCCATGTCACGCTTGCCAAGAGCGAGCGGAGCGAACTAGCCAGCCTGGCGGCGGAGGCGTTGTAACTCGAGTCGGCGCGGCGGTACATTGCGTTGATGGGTTGGTGCCGCAGCGTCGTGTTGTTCGTCTTGCTTTTCGCGTTGGCTGGTACGAGTCGCGCCGCAGCCGAGGTGCCGTACGCGAAGGTCGAGATCCACTCGTCCGGCGTCAGTCATGTCTGCTTCGCCCCTGACGGCCGCCCCTGGTTCAGCCGCAGTTATCCGAAGCTGGACGTGGCGGCCTTTCGCGAACGGGTCGAAGCTGCTTGGGATGGTAAGGACCCGGCCGAGATTGGACCCGGCCGGGTCGACTTCTTCGAACCGTCCGGCCGCGTCTGGTTCAGCTTCAATGATCCTACCGAGCAGCGGCGGTTGCTCCTCTCGTACGACGGGCGGACGTGGCAAACCTTCGAGATTAGTGAACGCATCGTCGGGTCGCCGCAGAACCACGTCGGTCGCCACGTCGAGGCGACGAACTGCTGGATCGACGGGCGACTCTTTCTTATCGGAGGAAACCACGTCTGGATCGTCGACGGCGACAACATCGCACGTGAGCAGGTCGTGTTCGACGCAGAAAAACCAGGCGTTTATGATTTCTTCCCGCGTCTTCGCCAGGAGCCAGACGGCCTCGGCGTGGTTGCCTTCAGCCCGGGTGAGGAGCAGCCTCTGCAGCGTTGGCGTGACGGCACGTGGAGCCCGCTCGTGCTGCCGCGCGACGAGCGAATCCACCGCGTGCTCGCCGACGCGGACGGCTACTGGTCGCTTTCGACGTCGGGGCGTCTCGAGTTCGTTCCTTACGCGACTGCCGGAGCTGGCGAGCCGGTCGAGACGATCATCGCTCGACTTAATGATGAGGACTTCGGCGTCCGGGACGAGGCGACGCTGGCGTTGTTCGATTTCGGGCCGAAGATCACGCCGGAGCTGGAGGCGAAGCTGAGCGAGGCCGGTCTATCGGACGAGACGAAGGCGCGGCTTCGCTATCTCGTTGCACGGCTGGCTCGCTCGCCGCAAGAGTCGGCAAAGCCGACGATCGAGTTGGGTATCTACGAGGTCGTATCGGCGCACGACCTGTTTCGCTTCGGCGATGGCACCCTGATCATTGCTGCAACCCGTCTGCGTGACGCGGGTCGAGTTACGATGGGCATCCTGCGTCGCCCGCCCGGCGGAGAGTGGATCCTGCACGAAGGCAAGGAGGAGCTGCGGCTCTGGACACGGAGCGCTTCTTCGTTCCCCCACGACCAACGCCCGCTCGCCGCGGGGCCGAATCATGCGTGGCTGCCTGGCGATCGAAAGACGGTCCCCGCGACACTGGTTACGTCGACTCTCGAGCGCGTTCGACGCTCGCCGGAGGTTTCATGGCAGTCGCAGATTGTGGCGACGCTTGCGGACGGGCGAGCGTTCCTCAAAAGGAGACGGTCGTTCGAAGGCATCGTGTTCTCGCTGCTTCCCGAACCCGGCCTCGCGCCAATCGAGCCGACGCGGACGCTAACGGACCGGAGCTCCGTCCGCTTTGACATCTCGCCGGAAGGCGCGCTTTACGCCTATCACGACGGCGTCATCTGGCGGTACGACCGCCGCGGCTTCGACCAGTACACGATGATGCACGGCACGGGCCGCGTCGAGCTGGCTGCCGGACGTGCGGGAGTGATCCTGGTCAAGCGGGACGACAATGAGTGGTTCCTGATTCAGGCCGGAGGCACGCTCGATCGCTCGAAGGAGGCGACGCCGGCACCTGATAAGTTGATCGAGCGGAATCTCACGCTGTTTCTCCGCTCGTTCGCAGAATCGCCGAAGGTGACGTCGGACGGCCGGCTATTGTCGCGGCTGCCCGCGTCGCCGAACGAAGATGAAGAGGAGCCGACCATCTGGCGCGACGGCAATGCTCGCATCGAGCTCCGCAACGTCCCGCCGAACGATGGCATCCCGCCGACGCTGCAACTTATTCGAGACGACGTAGAGGTCGGCGAAGTCGAGGTGCCCGGATTTGAGGATGCGGCGCGAAAGCGGGAACGTTCAACGAGCTTCGTGCATCCGCTGGGCGGCACAAGATTCTTCGTCAGCACGCCGAGCTACCTCTGCACGATCGACTTTGCGACCGGCGAGCGCAGCATGCCGCGCTTTCTCCTGGAAGACGAAGCGCGGCAGGCATTCATCGTAGATGGCGGCCACCTCGTATTGGCCGGGCCGGAACGCACACAGAGCAAGCTCATGTTTCACAGCATTCTCCTGTACGACGGAGCCATCGCCACGGTGGCGGCGACGCCGACCACGCGACCCACGCAGACGACCCGGCCGTCGACGCGGCCGGGTCGGTGAGGTTGTGGAGATGAATCCGGCGCGTCGCGCTCAGGCGCGGCGGCGGCGGAGCATGGTCAAGCCCGCGACGCCGAGCAGGCCGGCGGTGGCGGGTTCGGGGACGAAGAACAGGTACGTGTCGGTCGCCGAGATGGCCTGGCTGCCGAAGGCGGCGGTCGTCGTGGCCGAGGCGGTGAACGTCAGCTCGTACAGGCCGGGCGTGTCGAACGCGTACTCGTAGTGGTTGTCGCTGATAGGGGCGATGAGCGGCGAATCGTTGTTGATGCCGTCGCTGGTGTCGATGAAGATCGTGTCTCCACCGAGCCCGTCGCCCACGCTGGCAACGAACGTGCCGGGGCCGCTGAAGCCGACGAGCTCGATGACGTACTCGTCATTCTCGAGGACGCCCAGCGGCGTGTCGTCGCTGGCGAGGCCGAGCCAGAGCGTGTCTGGGTTCTGCACCTCGGGCACGAAGTAGACGTCGGATCCCGAAGCGATGCCGCCGAGCGGCGTCGATTGCACGCGGAAGTCGCCGGGCACGAGGAACGCCTCGTCCGGCTCGTACTCCTCGGCGAACGGACTGTTGGGAAACTCCTTGTTCTTGATGGCGAACTTGACTTCGTCGACGGTCGAGCCGGTAATTTCGGTCTCGATCTCGAGGTCGAAGTGCCCTTCGGTAAGGAACGTTTGTGCCGAGGCGGTCGCGGCCGAAACGGCAGCAAAGGCGGCGGCGGCGGTAGCAATGCGATGCATGATCAGTGTCTCCGGAAGACGGAAGCGGTGTCTCGTCGGCCACGCCGAGCGAGCAGAAGAAGTCCGGCCGCGAACGTCGCGGCGGAAGGTTCGGGGATGACCGTGGCGTACCAGGCGTCGAGTACCTGAAGCTGCGCGGTCTGGCCAAAGTTGGCGCGGAGGATGCCGAAGTCGGCGAGATTCACGATGCCGTCACCGGTGAAGTCGCCGTTGAACCAGTCGTTGAACTCGCCGAAGCCGGCCCGCAGTCGGCCGAAGTCGGCGAGGTTCACAATGCCGTCGAAGTTGGCATCGCCCGGGAGTCGATCGAGATCGGCGACGGTGAAGACCTGCAGATCGACCTCCCAGACGCCCTGCTCGGTGAAGGCGAAGTTGAAGTGGCTGTGCCCGCCCTCCGGCACCCAGACCACGTCGTCCGGGCCGATGCCGTTCGAGGTGGTCATCCACGGCGTGATGGATCCACCGGCGGCCTGATAAGCGGAGAAGTCACCGTCGGCCGAGGGAGCACGAACGTCGCGCAGCCGGAACTCCATCCACGGCAGCAATGTTGAGGTGACGCGAGGATCGTTCGGGTTCCAGTCGACGAGTTCCTGCTCGGCGGCGGGCGAGACTTCGTCGTTGCCGAGGCCGAGCCAGAGTCGGTCGAACGGGCTGGGGGACGCCTGCGGCAGCAGCCAGATGGCTTCGCCCGGCGTCGCGCCGATGAAGTCGAAGCTCGACCCGAATCCGCCGGTCGGGACATCGATGCGGGTGTTCGCATTCACAACAAGGCTGTTGAGGTCCGGCGAACCCGCGGGCAAGCCGCCGATCGGCTCAAAGACCGGCTCGAAGGTGCCCCCGGCCTGGTAGACGGCATTGAAGTCGATGTGCGCAGCGTCGATCGGGGTGAGGCCGGGCGTCTCGGCCTCGACGCCGAAGGTCAGCGTGTAGACGGGGCTCGAGATGCGCAACGGATCCGCCGACGCCGACGCGACGCACGTGGCCGCGAGCGCGGTTGCTAGAAAGTAAGAATGCTTCATCGACATGAGTTCAATCAGTAAGTAGGAACTGCACCGTGCTCGGCAACACCATCCGAGAGGCGTCGGGAGCGACCCGTCTCGCACGACGCACTGCTGCTGAGCAGCAAGGATGCGTCGACGCAAGGTCGAGCTAGTTACTTCACCGGGCTGACCACGTCGTTCGGCGGCATCGAGAAGTCGATCCGGTCAACGACCTTCCCGCGGATCTCGCTCGCCTGCACCGGCGCGACGTGTGTGTCAGCAAACAAGTAATTCGCCCGGCCGACATCACGCTGTTCGCTTCGATCCGTCGTATGACGATCGGGAGCAATCTGCTTGTTGATCTCTTCCCAATTCGCCTCGTCGTCCATCGACGTGAACCAGCTCTCGGCATCCGTGTGATCGAAATCTTCGTCGGCCTTGCCCGGCGTCACGTTCGACTCGAGCAGAACCTTCGTCTCGACCGGGTTCTCCAGGCTGTTCCGACGACGCCAATCGGCCAGCGTAACCGGCACGAGCGAACCCGACGGCTGCACCTGATATTCGGACACCAGGTAATAGTTGAACAGGTACGACGTGCCGAACCCAATCTCGGCAGACGTGCCGTCGGACAGGATCACCGGTTCCGTCTCGAGCATCTCGTCCGCGGCCGGGTGAGCCGGGCAGACGCGAATCTCGTCGACCTCCGCGATGTACGGCCGCATCCGATGGATCCAGGATCGCAGTTCCAGCGGGTCGCCCGTGAGCGACGTCGGCGGGACGAGCCCGTGCAGGTGGTCGTGGCTCGACTGCGGATACCAATTCCTGTGATCGTCGGCGTATTGGTTGATACCGATGCCGAGCTGGCGGAGATTGTTGGCACACACCACGCTCTGCCCGGCGACGCGAGCGCGTTGCAGGGTCGGCAGAAGGATGCCGATCAGCAGCGCGATGATGCCGATAACGACGAGGAGCTCGACGAGCGTGAAGCCGCCACGGCGGCGTGATAGCAGACTGTACGACACAGGCAGGATCCGGAAGAGGCAGTCGTCACGCAAACGGCGCGACGGGCAGGAAGGCAGCAGCGCGGGCCGACACAGGTCGGGCAGCGGTGCACTAAGACCCTCAAGCCAATGCCGGCGGTCCACGCGGCATGCTCGCCGCGGGTCTCGTCTGACGGATCATCAATGCCGACGTGTCCGCCAACTGCCGTGCCTCAACGAGCACCGTCGACACAACCGTTGGCGGAGCGGCACGATCGGCGGACGTGGCCTGCAACAGGTGCGTGCAGAGCGAGCACTCCTGCTCGCCCTCGTGCTCGTGCTCGTCCGGCGTCTCGTGGTCGTGGTCGTGACCGACGCCGCAGACCTCGACCGCGTGATCGACTGCCACGTGCGTCGCCGCCGCCGCCGGGACCAGCAGATGACCGGCCGCCGCAAGGGCGACGATCAGCCAGGCGAAGATGGACGCGGAGCGATGCACGTGAGCGGTGGCAACCCTTGCAGACTTGGGTCGCACTGTCAAGGTTCGTTGCGGCATCGTCAGCGGATTCAGGAACAAGGCTCGTCGCGCAAATCGATAAGGCGGGTGCAATCGGTCGAGGTGCGGGTCGAGACGACGGGCCGGCCGTCGCCGTACTATTGTTCGATGCAGGTCGAAACGCAGGACGTGACCGCCGCGCCGCCGGTTGCGGAGGTCGAGCGGGCGGACGTCGCGGTGGTGATCCCGGCGTGGAACGAGGAAGCCAGCATCGGCCGCGTCATCGACGCCCTGCCGGTCGCCTGGCACCGCCGCGTCGTCGTCGCCGACAACAACTCGACGGACTACACCGCCGACGTCGCCCGCAAGTTCGGCGCGACCGTCGTACCCGCCCCGCGGCAAGGCTATGGCTCGGCCTGCTTGGCGGCGCTTGCCGAGATCGCCAAGGACCCGCCGCAGGCTGTTGCATTCATCGACGCCGACTTCAGCGACCACCCGGAGCAGCTGCCGGAGGTCGTCGGGCCGGTCGTACGCGGCGAGGCCGACCTGGTCCTGGCGAGTCGAATGATGACGGACCAGCCCAAGGGCGCCCTGCTCCCGCAAGCCGTCCTCGGCAACGCGTTGGCGTGCGGCCTGATCCGCGTGTTCTTCGGCGTCCGCTACACGGACCTCGGGCCGTTTCGCTGCGTCTCGTGGCGAGCGCTTCAGCAGATGCAGATGGCCGACCCGACCTTCGGCTGGACCGTCGAGATGCAGGTCAAAGCCGCCAAGCTCGGCCTACGCACGCAGGAGATTCCCGCCCGCTATCGCCCACGTGTCGGCGTCAGCAAAATCACCGGCACGGTCAAAGGAACTGTGAAGGCGGGCACGAAGATCCTCTGGGTCATCTTCCGCCATGGCCTGCTGCATCGTCGGCGTTAATCGCTATGCCTTGCCCTTGGCGGCCATCGCGGCGAGGTCGGCGACCTTACGCTCGCTCAGGATCTCGACCGGCTCGTGGGCGGCGACCTTGCCCTGCGGGTCGATGACCACGGTGCCACGCGACGCGCAGTTGAACGGCTTCTCGCCTGCAAACATTCCGTACGCCTTGACCATTTCGCGGCTCGTGTCGCTCAGCAGCGGGTAAGGGATGTCGTGCTGCTTGCGGAATGCAGCGTGAGAAAAGGGATGGTCGCAGTTGACGCCGAAGACGGCGACGTCGTCGCTGCCGCCGGTGATGTCGCCGAGGCCGGCGCCGAAAGCGCAGTGCTCGTTGGTGCAGACGGAGCTGAAATCCATCGGGTAAAAGAGCAGCACGACGGTCTTGCCGCGGAGCTCACTGAGCTTGACCGTCGACTCGTCGTCGGCCATGAGTTCAAAATCTGGGGCCGTGTCGCCGACTTGGAGGGTGGACATGCCTCGACCGTAGGGTGGCGTCGTGAAGTACGGCCGGGTCAAACGCGAGCATGGCCGAGTGCGGGGGCTCGACGACGCATGCGACGCAATTGTTCGGCACGGCCCCGGCGTGACGCGGA
>CAYQCT010000042.1:10894-11184 GCA_964416015.1 uncultured Tepidisphaerales bacterium | reverse complement strand
TGCCCGGCCGCATCAGCCGCCGACGCGGGCAGGGCCGGGCGAAGCTGACGGTGCAGTACGCGACGGAGTCCGGCGTGAAGTGCATCTGGTCGATCGGCGGCAGCGTGCAGGAAGTCTTCGTCGTCACCAGCGACACGGCCGCGACGTCGGCGTGGCTGGCGACGTGGATCAACGAGCAGAAGCTGACCGGATGACGCCGCAGGACGCCGCGCATCGACTGCGGAACGGCGACGTGATCGCGTTGCCGACGGAGACGGTTTACGGGCTTGGCGCGAACGCGCTGGACGGCA
>CAYQCT010000042.1:0-10884 GCA_964416015.1 uncultured Tepidisphaerales bacterium | reverse complement strand
GAGGCGGCGGTGGCGAAGGTGTTCGCTCTGAAGGGTCGGCCTTCGACGAATCCGCTGATCGTGCACGTGGCCGACGTGGACGCGGCAAAGCGGGTCGTGACGGCGTGGCCCGCAGAGGCGGCGAAGCTGGCGGCGGCGTACTGGCCTGGGCCGCTGACGATCGTGCTGCCGAAGGCAAACGGTTTGGCCGACGCAGTGACGGCCGGCGGGCCCACTGTGGCCGTGCGTGTGCCGGGCCATCCGTTGACCCTTGAAGTTCTGCGGCACTTGCAGAAGCTCGGCGGCGTCGGATTGGCGATGCCGAGCGCGAACCGGAGCGAGTACGTTTCGCCGACGACGGCCGCGCACGTGCGGCACGACCTGCCGACGGTACCGGTGCTCGACGGCGGGCCGTGCGACGTCGGGATCGAGTCGACGGTCGTCACAATCGACGGCGGCACGGTCCAGCTCCTCCGCCCCGGCGGCATCGGCCGGACGGCTGTGGAGGAGGTGCTGGGCGTGGAGGTTGCGTCGCCCGCGTCGGCCAACCGGCGGGCCAGTCCGGGCCAGATGCCACGGCACTACGCGCCGACGACACCGTGCCGGCTGGTCGAGTCGAACGACCTGCCGCCGCCGTCGGCGGGCGTTGCCGTGGTTCGGGTCGATCGGCAGCACGACACGGATCCGCAGGCGTTCGGCCGATCTCTCTACGCGGAGCTGCGTCGGCTGGACGAAGATCCAGCAGTGACGCAGATCGTCATCGAGATGCCGCCTGCGGGTGCGGCATGGGAGGCGGTCCGGGATCGGCTCGTCCGCGCGAGCTTCGGAAGCGACGGCGATTTGATCTAGGTGCCGATTGGAGTCTGCGGTCGTAGCAGCGGCGGCTCGCCGCTGCCGTCTGATGTTGCGGGAGAGACATTGATCAGAGGCAGCGGCGAGCCGCCGCTGCTACGACGCGAGGTTTTGTCTCGTACCTGTACGCGTGTTGCTCCGGTTGAGGCTCGTACGTTCCGGTTGAGGCTCGTACGTTCTCGTGTCCCGTTCTGCGATCCACGCACGTCGCCAGCGGGCGTCGTCCTACCGCCGACGCAGGAGCGTCAGGCTCGCGAGGCCGAGCAGGGAGAGCGTTGCCGGCTCGGGGACGACGGCGCTCATGACGGTGAAGACGTCGGTGTTGTCGATGTAGTCGCCCCGCCGCGGGTCGACGCCGTCGGTGAGGCCGGCGAAGAGGTCGCTGCCGACGCCGCGGGTCCAGAGGGGGATGAGTTCGTTCGTGTGCTCGGTGCTCCACCACATGCCCTCGGGCAGCTCGCCGACGCCGACGGCGTCGGGGGCGTCCAAGAACTCGGTCGCGCTGTCCATGCCGAGGAAGAGGCCGTTGGCGTGGTCCGTCGTGACAATGAGCAGCGTCTCGTCCCAGGAGCTTTCGGTCTCGATCCAGTCGATCACCGCGTCGACTGATCGGTTGAAGCTCAGCTGCTCCTCGACCATCCGCGGCAGGTCGTTGGCGTGGGCGGCCGAGTCGACGCTGCCGTTCTCGACCATGAGGAAGAAGCCGTCGTCGTCGTCTTCGAGCGTCTCGATGGCGGCCCGGCTCAGGACATCGAGGTCGGGCATGACGAACGGCACGGCACCGTTCGGGTTGTTCTCGTCGTACAGCCGCGGGTCGTAGGCGTTGGTGCGGCCGCTGGTGTCGCGGCTGTGGAGCTGCGAGTCGACGGGGACGAGGCCGAAGAGGCGATCGGGCGCGGCCTGGCTGCCGTCGGCGATGGCGTTGAGCTGGTTGTTGTCGTCGACGAAGCTCCAGCCGTCGAGGCCGCCGCGGAGGGCGGCGAGGTTGGCTTGGCTGACGGTGTCGTAGTCGAAGTCGGCCGGGTCGCGGGCGACACCGCCCGAGCCGAATTCGGGGTGGCCGGGGCTGATGATGACGTCGAGCAGGCCGTTGCGGATCATGGCGTCGCTGATGCCGACCTCGTCCTGGCGGCTGATGTTCTGGGTGCCGAACGCGGCGGGCGTGGCGTCGGTGAAGGTCTTGGTACTGACGACGCCCGCCTTCTTGCCGGCGGCAACCATTTGCTGCGTGATGAACTCGACCGGGTTCTCGTTGAGGTCGACATTAATCGAGCCGTTGTAGGACTTTACGCCGGTGGCGATCGCGGTGCCGGCGGCGGCGGAGTCCGTGATGCTCCGGTTCGTCAGGTAGTCGTAGCCGGCGAAGCCGTCGATCTCAGTGACGTCGAGCAGCCCGGCGAACGCGACGGCGAGCGGCTGGAGCTGGGGCGGCAGCGACGGGTTGGGCGTCAGATTCACCGTCGTCCCGCGGCCCAATTCCGCTGGCGTCCCGAGCGTCAATACCGGGCCGGGCGTCGCGTCGTTGGCGGCGGCCGGGTCGTACGAGCCGGGGCCGGGCAGGCCGGGGATCTCGGCGAACAACGGCGGCAGGTAGCCCACCGGCCCGACCCCAAGAGCTGGGTTGCCCGACGGCCCGAACGGTTGGCTCGAGCCGGGAAACGACGTCATCCAGTGCTGCGTGTACTCGCTGCCCTCGTACTGCTGGCGGCCTGCCACGTCGTGTCGCCGGCACCGTCGGAGATCATGAGGATCACGTTCTTCGCCGGTTGGGCCGCAGCCGAACCGGCGGAGGCGACGACAATTCCGGCGACGGCAAGACGAAGGGCTCGGTTCATGCCGAGGTTCTAGCCGACCGGCCCGCCGCCGGTGCTAAGGCGACATATGCAGATCGTGAAGATTGTGATGCTGCAGCAGCATCTTCTCACGCTGGCAACAACGCCTCCATCTTTGCCAGCGTCGCCTCGTCGATCGGCCCCGCATCGAGACAGCCGCAGCAATCTATCACCTGTGACGGCCGACTCGCGCCGATCAACGCGCTCGTCACCCGCCGATCGCGTAGCACCCACGCCAACGCCAGCTGCGCCAGCGATTGACCGCGCTCGTTCGCGATCTGCTGCAACTCTCGCGCGACGCCGACACGCTCTGACGTCACGCCGTCCTTCGATAAGAAGCCCGCCTCGCTTGCGGCACGGCTGTCGTTGGGGATGCCGTCGAGGTACTTGTCGGTGAGCAGGCCCTGGGCGAGCGGGCTGAATGGGATGAGCCCGACGCCCGCGTCGCCGGCGACTTCGACGAGGCTGCCGCCGCGGGCGCCGGTCTCGATCCAGCGGTCGAACAGGTTGTAGTTCGGCTGATTGAGCACGAGCGGGACGGCCGACTCCTGGACGGCGCGGCGGGTCAGGTCGCTGCCGTAGTTGCTGACGGCGGCGTAGACGGCGCGGCCGCTCTTGACGGCGGTCTCGAGGGCCGACAGCGACTCGTCGAGGGGCGTCTTGGGATCGGGCCGGTGGTGGTAGAAGATGTCGACGTAGTCGAGGCCCAGCCGCTTGAGCGAGGCGTCGAGGCTGGCCAGGAGGTACTTGCGGCTGCCGCCGTTGCCGTAAGGGCCGGGCCACATGCCGTAGCCGGCTTTGGTGCTGATGATCAGCTCGTCGCGATGTGCGGCGAGGTCGTCGCGGAGGATGCGGCCGAAGCGTTCTTCCGCACTGCCCGGCGGCGGGCCGTAGTTGTTGGCCAGGTCGAAGTGCGTGACGCCGAGGTCGAAGGCGGTCGTGACAATGCCGCGGGCTGCGTCGTGCATGGCGGCCTCGTCCTCGTGCCGCGAAGACGCAGTGCCGGCCGCGCCGAAGTTGTGCCAGAGCCCGAGCGAGACCGCCGGCAGCATCAGGCCGCTCCGACCGGCGGGACGAAACCAGTCGTCGCGACGGGCGGAATAACGATCGTCAGCGGGAGTGTGCGGCATGTGCCGACAGCGTACGCGGATGCGTGCCGAATCCCGGCGAAATGAAGCTTGAGAACGCCAGTGGCGCGGGTACGTTGCTACCGGGGCCGAAGCAGACGCTACCGGCCGCTTCGCATCTGTTCGCACCGGCCCGTCATGAACCAGCTCCACCGTCCCGTCGCCGAAGCTCTCGAGCCCCGCCGCCTGCTGACCACCGAAGTCTTCGTCAGTGCCGGCACCCTCTTCATCCAAGGCGACGCCGGCGAGAACGATGTCGCCATCGACAACGGCGCCAGCGGGTCGCAATTCATCCGCGTCACCACCCGCGACGACGGCGGCAACCCGAGCACCACGCAGTTCGCGCTCGCCAACCTCAGCGACGTCATCATCGACCTCGGTGCCGGCGACGACTCGCTGATCATGCAGGAAATCGGCACCGGCGGCGGGACGTCGGGCTTCTTCCGCCTGCCGGTCGAGCTCGACATGGGCGCGGGTTCGGACTTCGTCGTCCTGAACGACAGCGTCAGCACGCGAAACGACGGTGCCGTCATCGGCTGGAACATCGGCGGCGACTTCGTGGATGACTTCATCGGCCAGACCATCGCCGACGGCTCGCTGCGGTACGACGGCGTCGAGAGCCTGACCATCGCCGCCGGGCCGGCCGGGGCGAACTTCAGCGTGCCGGAGCTGAGTCCGGGCTTCGAGCTCGACCTGCTCGGCAACGTCGGCGACGACACGCTCCTCGTCGGCGGGTCCGGCGACGGACTCGAATCGACCCTCGGCTCGGCCACGATCTTCTTCGACGCCGGCGAAGGGCTCGACTTCGTCGACTACGACGACCAAAGCGACACCGGCGACGACCACTACGCCGTCGACTCCTTCAGCACCGGCGACCGCGTCGCGAAGCTGACTGAGAGCAACGTCGCGGTCGCGCAAGTCGTCGCGACGAACCACGAAGCCCTGACCGTCCTGGCGAACGATGGTGCCAACGAGTTCCGCATCGGCAGCCTCACACGGGCACCGCTGACGATCGACTCCGGCGGCGGCGACGCCTTCTACGACATCGGCCGCGGCCGACTCGACGGCCCCGGCGGCGGCATCACGCAGCCGATCAACCTGCTCGGCAACGAAACCTCCCTCGAAACGCTGCTCATCGATGACCGCCTGTCGCCGACCACGTCCGGCGAACTCTTCATCGACGCCAACAACGTCGTCTCCGTCGGCACCAACCGCGTCGTCTCCTTCGGCAACGACCTCGACGAGATCATCGTCGAGAATTCGGCCGGCGCGGACCTAGTCACCGTCGCCGCCACCAACATTCCGATCTCCGTCGTCGGCAACGGCGGCGACGACGTGACCAACGTCGGCACGCCCTTCGGCATCGGCACGGTCTCCGGCACCGTCACCTTCGCCGGCGAGGCTGGCTTCGACACGCTGCGCGTCCTTGACGATACCGTCACGCCGTCGGCACTCGAGCCGGAAGCGATCGGCGACGACTGGCTAATCGAAGGCCAGAACGTCTTCGACGACGGCTTCCTCGTCGCCGACGGTGCCGCCTCGACGGAGCGTCTCGAAGTCCTCGGCCTCGAAGGCGACGACCGCTTCGACGCCTGGTCGCTCGGCGAGTGGGACGAGGTCGTCCTCAGCGGCGGCCAGGGCAACGACACCATCGTCATCAACGCACCCGTCGGCGACGGCACGTACCGGGCCACGGGCGAAACCACCTTCGACGGCGGACCCGGCAACGACAACGTGTCCATCATCGGCTCCAACGGCAACGACGCGATCCAGCTGACCACTGGCGAAGCGGCCGGCTTCGTCGAAGTCACCGGTTTCGAAAGTCGGAACGTCTTCGGCAACGGCGGCGACGACACGATCGAACTGCTCGACTTTACCGGCATCGACGCCAACGGCCAGCCCGTCGGCGACGCGACCTTCGTCAACGCAGGACCCGGCAACGACACCGTCCGCCTCGGCGGCGGCACCATCGACTTCATCGGCACCGTTCTCGGCGACGCCGGCTTCGACCGCGTCGAACTCGTCGGCAACGGCAGCAACGCCGCGGCGAGCGACACGCAGATCAGCACGACCAGCAACCGCACCAGCTTCCGCGTCGCCAGCGCCGCCGGCGCGAGCGGTCCGGCGGCGGACGTCGCGGTCGACGACCAGGTCGAACAGGTCGACCTCCTGCTCGGCGACGCCGACGATTCGATCGTCGCGGCCGGCGTGCAGGCGAACACGACCGTCGACGTCGATGCCGGCGGCGGCATCAACACGCTCCGCGTCGACGGCAACGCCGGGCCGAGCCAGAGCTTCGACGGCACGCTTCGCGGCGTCGGCTCGTTCGAGACGGTCGGCTTCGACGACTCCACCAACGCCCAAGCCGGAAGCTACAGCGTCTCGGCCGACGACGAAGTCTTGCTCCAACGCGGCGGATCCTCCGGTCGACTCGCCGTCGGCGACGGCAGCCGCGAAGTCGTCCTGCGCACCGGCGGAGGCGACGACATCATCGCCGTCGAGGGCGAATTCCCCGGCGGGCTTCGCCTCTTCGGCGGCGACGGCTTCGACGACTACTTCATCAACGGCCGCGCCATCAGCACGCCCGCTGAAGTCAACGATGACACCGCAATCCTTCTCGACGACGACACCGTCGGCGTCCTCGACATCGACTCCAACGGCGAACTCTCCCCCGCCGACGGCATCGAGTTCGTCGAGATCACCGAGGGCTTCGCCGTCGACCCCGACGGCCTGTTCGACATCGGCAACACCGGCGTCATCGTCAACATCCTCGGCCTCGACCTGCAAAGCATCCGCGACCTCATCAACGCCGCCCGCGGCATCACCAGCAGCGACGCCGAAGACGTCGAGCAAGGCACCGTCGCGACGGCAAATCAGGACGGCCTGGGAACGCCTAGCTACGGCAGCGTCACGCTCGCCTTCCCGACATCGGCCGTCATCGTCGCGACGCTGTTCGGCGACGCCAACCTCGACCGCCGCGTGAACCTCGCCGACTTCGGCCGACTCCGCGGCGGCTTCGGCAACGCCGGCACGTTCGCCAGCGGCGACTTCAACGGCGACGGCATCGTCAACCTCGCCGACTTCGGCCTGCTCCGCGGCACGTTCGGCCGAGCCTACGGCGAGGCCCCGTCGCTCTTCGCCGACGAACGCCTCTGAGGCAGCAGCGTCACGAGCCCCGCCGCCAACGCCGCGGCCGGGGCGAAGGCGGGATAAAGGATGCGGCTGCCCTGGCCGTAGGTCGTGGCGGCGGTGACGAGTAGATACAGCACGAACAACCCGCACGCCAATGCCGGGCCGCGCGTGCTGCGTCGCGTCACTGCCAGCAGCAGGCCGGCGACGGCGAGCGACCAGAACGTGACGCGGACGACGACGTGCTGCTCGATCGCGAACAGCGGCGCGAGGGCGAGCCGGGCAACTCGCGTCAGCAGCGACCGCGGCTCGCCTGGCGGCGCGGCCTGGCCCATCGGTACGTCCACGCCCGTCCGCCGGACGGCTCGCGTCCGCGTCGGCAGCTGCTTGTCGAACATCGTCCAGCCGGACATGACGTTCTCGACGAGGTTGTCGAGGTACACGCCCGCCGCGACACGCGGATGCACACGCACGCGCTCGTTCGCGTAGGCCCGCCGCCGCTGCACCGCCTCGGCGACGCTGAGGCCATGGTCGTAGATCCAGCCGTCATTAACTTCCTTGGCCTGCTCGTAGCGGGACCAGATCTCGTCGTACGGCACGGGCTCGCCGCCGGAGGCGACGCGGGCGTCGACGACCGGCGAGATCATCATCATGAGGTTGCGTTCCGGCACGACGCTGAACGCCGCGACGCCGTGGACGAGGCGGTTGTGCCCGATCCAGCCGACGATCGAGGCGACCAGCGGCAACGCGATCAAGGACAGTCGCCCCCACGCTGCACGATCGCCGCGTCGCAGGCCGAGGGCGAAGAACCAGAACACCGGCAACGCGATCGGCCAGAAGAGCACCGTCGGCTTCGCCCACAACGCCAACGCGAAGAACACACCGGCTGCGACCGGATTCGTCCAGCCGGCCCGCGTCGCCGCTCGAAGCGAGAGCCACAAACCCGCGACGGCGAAAGCCGCAAAGAGGCCGTCGGTCAGGATGACAGCCACGCCGCCCCACGCCGACGGCGAGAATGCCATGACGCCGCCCGCAACGAATGCCGCCGTCCGCGAACGCCAAAGACGCCACGCCAGCAACGCCGCCACCGACGCCAACGCCGCGTCCCCGACTGCCTGTACGAAGAAGACCAACGCATACGCCAACCGCCCGCCCGGCCCGACCTCCGGCGACGGTTTGTCCAAGATCGAATACTCGCTTGGCCCGAGCCCCAGCGCGTCTTCAACCCACAATGCCACCCCGACCAGCCCCGGATACAACGGCGTGCGAACGAGCGAGACGTTGCGGGCGTGCACCGACACCGGATCGCCCTCGCGTAGCTCCGGCACGTAGCCGCCCGTCTCGCGCCACGTCTCGCCGAGCCAGAGGTACTCGAGCGTGTCGCCGTTGAACCCGCGGACGTCGGCATCGGTGTTGCTGGCGAGCGTGACGCCGACGAAGAGCAGGCGGAGCAGGAGCGCAATCACAAAGACGCCGACCGCCACTCGCGCGATCGGCGTGCGGTGAAGCCGATTTGTTGACGAGGCGTCAGTAGACAAGGCGGCCCACGCTACCACGGCCGACGCTTGCAGGAGCAACACGCGTTCACTTCGCCCGCGTTGTTTCCCGCTCAAATCTTCTGCGAGCCACGTGCTGCGTTAGCTGTCGTTTAACAACGTAGCAGCGGCGGCTCAAGTTCTCAAACGGCTCCTAGCTAACCCGCCGCCGCGAAAGCAGGCCGAAGCCGGCGAGCGGGGCGAGCAGCGTCGGCTCCGGCACGGTCACCGCCCAGGCGTCCATCATCGCCAGCACGCTGACCTCGGCTCCGAGGTTGCCGCCGAGGCTTTGGCCGAAGTTGCCGCGGAGGATGCCGAAGTCAGCGAGGTTGATAACGCCGTCCGTGTTGAAATCGGCCGCTAGTCGTCCGCTTTGCCCGAACGTGCCGCGAAGCAAGCCGAAGTCGGCGAGGTTCACCAGGCCGTCAAAGTTCGCATCGCCTGCGAGCAGGCGGACCGGCTCGAGCAGGGTCGCATCGGCCTCATAGACGACGCGGAAGTCGAGGCCGAACAGGTTGTCGAGAACTTCGTCGAAGACGCCGCTGCTCGTGCCGCCGATGGTGATGAACTCGTACTGATCGCCCGGCAGCGGCTGGAAGCTGTCGCCGACGACGACGTCGAGGAAGCCGTCGTGCGTGACGTCGCCGAGGACTTCGAGTCGGTCGAACTCGCCGAGGGCAAGGCCGTCGATCTCGATCTCGAGCACGTTGCCGGCCCCGAAGGCGACGCTGCCTTCGAACTCGACGATGCCCGGGCTGTTACCCGGCGCGTAGCCACCGGCGAAGATGCCAAGGCCGGGCCCGAAGAAGTCGCCGGGGCCGCTGACGATACTGTCGAAGCGGGTGTTGCCGACGAACGTGGTGTCGCCGATCGCCTGGAAGGAGCCGTCGACGACCTTCGTGCCAATCGGCGTGATGAAGATGACGTCGCCTTCGTTGACGGTTCGTCCCGCGGCGTAACCGCCGATGATCGTCAGCTCGGCATTGGGCTGCACGATCACGTCGTTGATCACTTCGAGATTTTGATCCTGTGTGAAGGTCGCGGTCGGGCCGAAGAGGCCGCTCGTGCCGACGACAAGGTCGCTGTCGGTCAAGGCAAAGGTGCCGCGGTCGAAGTCGACGTTGGCGAAGTTGCTGGCCGAGATCGAGCCGACCTCGAAGCGGCCGCCGTTGATGCGGAAGCCGTCGTTCCCGAGCACCGCGAGCCCCGCAACCGCGAGATTTTGGCCATCGTCCAGCGTGGCATCCGGGCCGATGATGAAGCCGAGCAGGCTGTTGTCGAGCGTCGTGGTGGCGGGGTTGGTGAAGCGGATGGCGCCGCTGTTGAAGCTGAGGGCGCCGCCGGCGTTGGTGAGGCTGTCGAGCTCCAGCGTGCCGCCGTTCATGTTGATCGTCCCGCTTTGGCGGAGGTTGATCGGACCGTTGGCTTTAACGGTGCCGTTCTGCTCGACGTTCAGGACCCCGAAGCCGCTGGCAGTGCCGGGGCCGATGAAGAACTCATCGACCACGCTCCACGACGCCGGCGATCCCGCACCGCCGACCGTTGCTTCGCCGCGGTCGTTGTTGAAGCGGCCGATCCAGGCGAAGCGTCCGGTTTCAACGCGTCCGCCGTCGCGGACGAACAGGTCGCCGTCGTTGGCAGTCGCAGCCGCGGCGACCGAAAAGTCGCCGCCCGTGCGGAAGAGCGAGCCGTCGTCTTCGACCGTCAGGCTGCCGTTGCCGTTGTTCTCGGCGGCGATCTCGGCAAAGACGTCGATCAAAATCTTCCCGCCGTTGCGGACTGTCACGTCGGCGAACGTGCCGGGGTCGACGGCGACGTTCATCTCCATGCCTTCGACGGTGGCGTCGTCGACGATCAGTACGCTGTGGCTGTTGTCCTGCTCGGCGATGCTGATGCGTCGATCCGTCGTCAGACGCCCGCCGTCGGAGACGGTGACGGTCGTCGGAGCGGCACCGCTGCCGCCGGAGAGGCCGAGGATCATCCGGCCGGTTCCCTGGTAATCCAGTGTGCTGCCGGTACCGGTGATGGTCAGGCTCGACCCGTCACTAGAGCCTTCGTCGCCGACGACAAAGCTGCTGGTTCCGCCGACGTTGGTGACAACCGCGCCGTCGGAAATCGTCAGGCTTCCAACGCCGGTGTCGCCCACGAGGAAGACGCCGTTAACGTCGGCGGTCGTGCCGGCTCCCGACACGGTCATCGTGCCGCTGCTGCCGCCTTGGTCGCCCAGGAAAACGCCATTGGACGTGAAGTCGGCGCCGTTGGTGACGTTGACCGTGCCGGTGCCGCCGAACCCGACGAGCGTCAGGTCGGCCGTGGTGCTGAAGGAGGCGTTGTCGACATTGATCGAGCCGACGGCGTTTGCTCCGTAGCCGAGAACGGGGCGGCCGACCGTGGTGAAGCTGCCGCCCGAGGTGACGTTGACCGTGCCGG
>CAYQCT010000041.1:15379-20666 GCA_964416015.1 uncultured Tepidisphaerales bacterium | reverse complement strand
TCTTGATGTCGTGATTACCGCGGACGGCGTAGAACGGGATGCCGGCGTCGAAGATCGGTTGCGCGGTCTGCTTCCACAGGTCGACCTCGTCGTTGCTGCCGACGTCGGTCAGGTCGCCCACGCTGACGATCAGGTCGACGGCATGGGCGTTGACGAACTGGTCGACCACGGGCGTCATCAGACGGGTCGAGACATCGGGATAGGCACCGGCCCCTTGGGTGTCGGTCAGGACGCCGTAGCTCCAACTCTGGGCATAAGCCGGGACGGCTGCAAGGGCGAGAGCGGCGGCGAGGACGAGCGGTTTGCTGGCGTGCTGCATGGCGGCTTGATACGCCTGCCGACGACGTCGCACAATGGGCTGCAGGCCGGTTTACGAACCATTATCGGGTCGGCGACGTGCCGCTAACGAAGTGGTAGCCGCCGCTTAGCGAGCGTCGGCGTCGTTCACCGCACGAGGTCGCCGCGGCGGCGCTGCTTCTTTTCGCTGTGCTGACGTTTGGCCTCGAGCCGACGACGCTTGGCACCGCGGCTGGGCTTGGTCTTGCGGCGGACCTTGGGCCGGACGCGGGCGCGGTTGACCAGTTCGGCCAGCTTCTCGCGGTTTGTCTGGCGATTGTCGCGTTGGCTGCGGGCGTCCTCGGTGCGGAGGTGGATCTCGTCGTTCTTGGTGAGCTTCGAGCCGGCCAGGTTTCGCAGGCGGGCCTTGGCTGATTCGTCGATCCCCTCAACCGCCTCCACCGGGGCCCACAGCTCGATGGCCGTCTCGAGCTTGTTCACCGCCTGCCCGCCCGGGCCGGACGAGCGGCTCGCCTGCTCGCGCAGTGAGCCCAGCGGGATCGAGACGCCCGGTCCGAGTCGCAAATGCGTGCCTTCCTCGAAAACGCTGGCCATGTGGCGGGCAGTCTACGGGCCGGGCCGGGCGTTCACCGCGAACGTCGCAGGAAGATCACGGGGCCCGGCCGCAGGATCTCGAGCCCGTGGTGATGCGTCGGAGCGATGACGCGGAACTGGTTCTCGCCGGGGCGAAGGACGGCGGGGTCGAGTTCGCAGGTCATCAGTCGGCTGCGGTGTCGTGCATCGGCGTCTAGGGGCAGGGGTCGGCCGTTGAGCTCGTAGGGCGGGCCGTCATGTTCCGAGCCGCCGTCCCAGACGCAGAAGGCGAGCGTGGCCCGTTCGACGTCGGCCATGTCGTCGGGCAGGGTGATTTGACGTTCGCCGGCACCGTCGCGGACCCAGAGGGAGGGCTCTCCGTCGGTGACGCCGTGCATCGAGACGTTGCGTCCGGGCAGATCCGCGAGCGTGAGGGCAGGCGTCTCGTAGCTGAGCCCGTTGCCGAGGTGCACGATGGCCTTCACATCGATCGAAGGCTGATCGGGGAGCATGGAGATGTCCCAGTCGAGGTCGAACGGCGGCGTGGTTGCGGATCCGACGATCCCGACCGGGATTCCGCCGAGGCTGAAGCCGTGCCAGCCGTCGACCGGCCCGCCGTTGCTGGCGAAGCCCGAGTAGCGCGCGTGGTAGTCGACCCGCTCGATGCGGTCCGGGTCGCTCGCGTCGAGGCGAAGGCGGACAGTCCGGCCAAGCGTCTCGGTCGCGACGCTTGCCTCGAACCCGGGAAGTGCCTGCTCGTGATCCGCCGGGAGGATGCCGCGGAGGCAAAGGCCTTCCAGGAGGAAGTGGCCCCAGAATGTGTCGTGCTCTTCGCAAGCGAACTGGAGGGCGTTGACGCCCCGGCACAGGTCGGTGAGCTCCAGCGGGATGGTCGGATAACCATGAGCGACGGCTTTGGCCGTGGGATCATGGTCGGGACACAGTGCGTACGTCGACCGGCCGTTGATCGTGACCCGGTGGTTGGCAGTCCCCGGGTGCCCGCACCAGAGTTCGCAGTAGAGCTCGGCCCCCTGGAGGGAAGCGGGCAGCAGATCCAAATTGATAAGTGCAAGGCCGTTATCGCGAAGTTCGTCGCGTCGGCCCCACGTCGGATGGGTGACGGCCTTCGCGCTGCTGACGCGGAGCTGGGAGATCGGTTTGGGCAGCAGTTGTCCGTGCTCGTACCAATGAGTTGACCTAAATCGGTGGACTGGCATCTTGGCGAGGTTGCCTGAATGGGGGATGTCGTCGATTCCCATGAAATTTTCAAACCGTTTGTCGCGTAAAACTGTCGCAACGTGTCGGGGAAAGTTGCCGATGCACGCCGGTCCTGTCTTCTACAGCACCATGCAAGCACCTGCCAAACCCGACAACGAACTCCAGCGCCTCGAGCGGCTGCGTGAGTACCAGATATGCTACAAGGAGGCGGAGCCAGAGTTCGACGATCTCGTCCGACTCGCACAGCACGTCGCCCGGACGCCCATCGCGTTACTCTCGTTTATCGAGGAGGGCGAGCAGGTTTTCAAATCGAAGTGCGGCCTGTCCACCTCGAGCACGGAGCGAGAGATCTCCTTTTGCGGCCACGGCATCCTGAAGCCTAATGACGTGCTCGTCGTGCCCGACGCGTTGAAGGACGAACGTTTCCACGACAACCCGCTCGTCGTCGGTCAGCCCTTCATTCGGTTTTACGCCGGTGCTCCGATCAACGACGGGGGCCTCGCGTTGGGCATGCTCTGCGTCGTCGACAACGAGCCCAGGCCGATCGTCAAATCGCTCAATGACACGCTCCGGTCGCTGTCTCACCAGTTGCTTGCGCAGTTGCGCTTGCGGCTGATCACGCGTCGGCTCAAGTGCGAGGCCGAGGATCAGCAGCTTCGCAATCGGACGCTGGGCCGGACCCTGTCGGCGGTGCGGCACACGGTCTTCCCGATCGCGGAGGAGCTGGGCCGCGACGCCGCGATGCTCGAATCGACCCTGGCGTCGGCACCGCCGGAGGTCCAGGACGCCGCCAAGCGGGTCGTGGAGACGACCAACCGGCTGACCGGACTGCTCGGTGTGAACAAGATTCGCCCCGCCCGGGCGGCGTGATCAGATGCCCCGCCCGAGCGGACCGGCTTCCACCCGCAAGGCCGTCCGCTACAACGCGCAGGCGATGATCGGCTCGGGCTCGTCGCCGTTCTGCAGCCAGTGTCGGCCGTCGTCGGTGACGAGTTTGTCCGCCGCCTCGGGGCCCCAGGAGCCGGGCGGATAGGAAGGCGGCGTCTTGCCCTGCTCGTCGAGCTTCCGCCAGCCGGCGAGGATCGGGTCGACGATCTGCCACGCCGCCTCGGCCTCGTCGCCCCGGATGAACAGCGACTGATCCCCCGCCATCGCGTCGGCGATCAGCCGCTCGTACGCCTCGGGCGGGTCCTTCTTGAACGTCTCGGCATAGTCGAAGTCGAAGGCGACGTTCTTGATGTTCAAGGCGTTGCCCGGCACCTTGCCGTTGACCCGCAGGCTGATCCCCTCGTCTGGCGCGACGTGGATCACGAGGTCGTTGGGATAGACCGGCGACTCGCACTGCTTCTGGAAAAGCGTCATCGGCGGGCTGCGGAACCGAACGGCGATCTCACTCACCTTCCGCGGCAGGCACTTGCCGGTCCGCAGGTAGAATGGCGTCCCGCTCCATCGCCAGTTGTCCAGGTAGAGCTTCACCGCGGCGAACGTCTCGGTCGTGGTGTCGTCGCCCACGCCCTCGGCGTTCGCGTAGCCCGCGGTCCCCTCACCGGCGGCGTACTGACCGCGGACGGTGAACTTGGCCGCGTGCTCGGGCCGCATGAGCCGAACGCTCTGGAAGACCTTGACCTTCTCGTCGCGGATGTGCTTGGCGTCCAGCCCCGCCGGGGGCTCCATGGCAGTCAGGGCCATGAGCTGGAGCATGTGGTTCTGCACCATGTCTCGCAAAGCGCCGCTCTTGTCGTAGTACCCCGCCCGCTCGTCGGCCGAGACGCTCTCGGCCACCGTGATCTGCACGTGATCGACGTACTTGGTGTTCCACAGCGGTTCGAAGATCGAGTTGCCGAACCGCAACACGAGCATGTTCTGCACGAGTTCCTTGCCGAGGTAGTGGTCGATCCGGTAGATCTGCTCTTCCGCCAGATTCGCGTGAAGCTGAGTGTTGAGCTCGCGGGCGGTGTCGAGGTCGTAGCCGAAGGGTTTTTCGATCACGACACGGGACCATGGCCCCTGGTCGGACCGGCGGGCCAGGCCGGTATCGCTCAGGCAGCTCACGATCGGGGCGAACGTGCTGGGCGGCGTCGAGAGGTAGAACAGCCGGTTCCCCCCGGTGCCGTGACGGCCGTCGATCTCGTCCAGGCGACGGCGCAGCGACTTGAAGTCGTCGGCTTCGTCATATTGCCCCGGCTGGTAGTAGAGCCGGTCGGCCAGCTTGGCGACGAGTGCTTCCTCCACGGGCCTGCCTTGGAGTGACTCGCGGAACCGCTGGCGGAACTGCTCGTCGCTGAGCCGGGTCCGCGAATATCCCACGACGGCGAAATCGTCGGGCAGCAAGCCCTCGGCTGCCAGGGCGTAGAGGGCGGGCAGAAGTTTGAGCTTGGCCAGGTCGCCACTGGCGCCGAAGATGACGAGGGTGCAGGAGGCCGGGGTGGGCATCGTCGGATGATCCACGGGCCCGGGCGTTCTGTCGAGGGCGGTTCGCGTAAATCAGGCCGCGACCCGCGTGCGGCACGGTCACCCCGTTCGGTAGCGAAGCAGCTTTCGGAAGCCGAAGCGAAGCTACATCCGGTGTAGCGGACGAACCTTCGATCGCTACTGGCGCGGTCTCCTGTCCATTAGCCGCCGCGGGAGACGACGCCGCGGCCGACGCGGGTGGCGGTGCTCTCGCCGGTCTCATCCAGCGTCCGCTCGACCACGCCTTGCCCCGGGCCGGTCATGGCGGCACCCGGAACCCGGCCCATCGGACGCGGCGAAGCCTGCACCGTGCTCACCGGCCCGCCACTGCGACGGCGGTTCCGAAAATAGCCCTCGATCGCCTCGTAGACGACGTAGCCCAACACCGCCAGCACGACCAGCCGAATCGCGTTCTTCATCGGCCTACATCTATCCGACGGACGGCTTGGACGGAACGGACGAACTGCCCCGATCCCCACCCGGCCGGCGACGCTGCCGGCGGCGACCGACCAGCCACTCCACCAATGCCGATCCCGCCGTCAACGCCAGCCCAGGCCGCAGCGGCAGGCCCGGCGTCGTCGTCCCCGCCAGCATCAACGCCGAAAGCCCGCGTCCCGGCATTGCGAACGGTGCGATCGCCAGCAGCCAGACGACCCCACCGGTCCGACCCGTCAATACCGCCGACGCCAGGCCAAACGCGTATGCAACGATCGTCAAGCCCGCCCCCCGCCGCCACGCGATCGACATC
>CAYQCT010000041.1:6677-15369 GCA_964416015.1 uncultured Tepidisphaerales bacterium | reverse complement strand
CGTCAGGACGGCCACCAGCACCAGCGTCACCCAACCCTGCGTTTCGGGCGGAACCTGCACCCCGGCCACCACGAAGTGAGCCAGACCCCCTGACGAATCAAAGGCGTCGGCCCAGACCGCCCCGCCGTAGCCACGCCATCCGCCCTGTGCCAAAAGGATCGGCAGGTACATCAACACCACCGCCCCGACGAACCACGTCGTGGTGAGCCGGCCGTGCCGGCGAGCGACGAACGGCAGCAGGATCGCCAACAGCGGAGCGAACGCCACCGCCGCCGCCAAACACAACCCCGACCGCCGCCGACGGCCCGCCTCCAGCCGACGCAGCCCGCCCACCAGGAACAACGCCGCCCCCATCGACTCCATCGCGAAGCCACCCGACCACAGCCACGTCGCCGCGGGCCAGGCGAACAGCGTCGACCACCACACGCTCCGCCCCGCCTGACGAAGCCACGCGATCAACTCCCCCACCGTCAACAAGAACGCGATCGACAGCAGCACCCGGTGCACGGTCAACTGACGCCACCACGGCAACGCCGACAACGCCTCTCGCCACGTCGCCATCGCCGGCGTCGTCTCCCGACCCGCGCCACGCGGCAGCACGTACTCGATCGCCCGCGTCGCCAGGGACGCCACCTGTGCCCCGGGAGGCCGGGCACTGACGGCATCGGCATCGGGCACACCCGCGCTCAGCAGCACTGCCGCCCGGGCGTGCGGATCCTGATCGGACATCGAGGACTCCCCGGCCCGCTGACGGTCGGCGACCTCCAGGGCCGTCCAGCGGTAGGGAGACAAACCCGACAGCCAGGCGTCCCCATCGCTGCGGGCCCGCAAGGGGTCGGCCAGGAGGACCGGCTCGACCAGCACCACCGCCGAGGCCGACAGCAGGAATGCCGAGCCCAGTACCAGCCGCTTGCCCATCTGCGGGGAGAGCTTGATGGCGGTCGTCGGGGTGGTCGCCAGGAGCAGCCAGGCGAGGACGGCCGCGGCGGTGGTGCCCAGACCGGTCACGACCAGCGGCACCGGCCCGACCGCCGTCCCGGAGGTCACCCAGGCCGACCCGATGATCCCGCCGGCCGTCGCCAGGACCAGCAGCACACCCCACAGGGCGAACCGGCTCACGCGGCGCGTCCGCCACCACTGCGGCGGACGCGTGTCGGTGGACTCGGCAGGCGGAGGGCTCATGCGAAGGCCCGAGCGGGCCCGAACCGCATGCTACCGCATCCCGACGGGATCGACTTCAACGCGTCTCTTTTCACTGCGACAGCGGCAGGCCATCCAGTGGGCCCGTCGGCAACGCCGTGGCCGCGGTCTCGGCGGGAAGCTCCAGCATCTCGCCCGCCCGCTCGACCCGGATCGTCTGGCTCCGGGAGAATGCCTGGTCGAGGAAATCCCCCGCGGCGTCGGCCGAGGCGATGATGAACCCGCCCACCTCGTGCCGTCCGATCTCGCGGATGACGTCGCCCGCCTCCAGCCCGAAGTGCGTGGCCGCGACGCCGTCGGCCTGGACCGATGTCACACGAACGCCGTCGAGTTCCCCGCCGGACGCGACGGCTTCGAGTTCGAGCGTTCGGCTGAGCCGTTGCCCGTCGGCATCCCGCCCGCCCAGCCGGTTGGCTTCTTCTTTGAGCTCGCGGTTCTTCTCCGCCACGTTGCCGCCGTAGCTCCCCCCGCCCGGACCCAGCGGCCCGGCGAAGAGGACGAGAATCAAGGCCACCGCGAGCAGCAGTCCGATCAGGCCGATGCCGAAACGCATGGGAAGCTCCGTTCACTCCGTCTTGGCCTGGGCGGCGTCGAGCCGCTTCAGAAAACGGTCAGGGTTCTTCAAAAACGACAGCTCGCACGAGCCGCAGCAGAATTTCACGACACGATTCGACTCGCGGTGCACGCCCACCAGCGGATCGCCCATGATGTCCAGCGGCTCGGCGCTGACGAGACACTCGTCCATCGGGTAGTCGTCGGCCTTGGCCTCGATGATCATCTGATCCATCTTGGCGTGATACTTCTCGGCGTCGTTCTTGAACGTGCCGACGCACCCCTTGCAGCAGAACTTGACGGTCCGGCCGTCGATCGTCTCGACGACGGCGTCGCCCATGCTGCCCAGCTTCCCGCCGACGGGGCAGGTGTCCAGCGGGTAGTCGTCCGCCGGCCGGGTCGCGGGCTGCCCCTCGGCCTCGGGCTGGCTCTGCACCACAGGCTCGTTCTGCAACACGACCTGGTTCTGCACCGCGTTCTGGCTCTGCATGACGTTCAGCGCCAACGCCGCCGCCGCCGTCAGAAAGACGCCCGCAGGCACGACCAACAACACGGCCTTGAGCAGAAGCTTGCGACTCATCCCCGCATCATACCGCCGCCGGAAGATCGGGGGGCGGAGAGGGGGGCGTTGAAGAGACGGGGAGACGAAGAGACGAAGAGACGAAGAGACGGAGAGACGGAGGGACGGAGGGACGGAGGGACGGAGGGACGGAGGGATTTTGGGATCAGTGAAGGTAGCTGCGAGCCTGCGGCTCGCAGTCTTTCGGGCAACCCCGGCACCTTCGTCCCGTCGATCCTCCACATACCCCGAACATCCACGTGCCTCGGACATCTGTTACGCGGCTTCGAGCATGCCGCGCAACGCCTTGATGCCCAGGTCATTGATGGTCGTCGGCTCTCCGTTCTCGGCGAGCTTGTTGCGCATCGCCAACAGGGACAGGTCGGCGGCCATCTCTTTGGGGACGCGGATGGTCAGGTGCTTGATGCCCTTACCGGTCGAGACGTCGAAATCGAGGTTGCGCGAGACGCTGGCCGGCTGGGTCTTGGCGGGCTTGGCGGGTGTCCGCTTCTTGGGCGCAGGGGCATCGCCCTGCTCGACGGCGACCTCGCGTTGGACGGTGCCCGGTGCCGAGGCCAGTCCGGCCAGGCGGTCGGGCGTGATGTCCGTGCCCCGCTTCAGGCTGGCGAGCATGCGGTCGGTGGCGTTGGTCTTGGCCGCATCAGGCGGCGAGTCGGTCTGGCTCATGGCGGGTCGGGGTGGGTTGAGGGATCGGGGTCACGTCGGCGAGGAGCTCTTCGAGCAGCGCCTCCATCTCCGCCGCCGCCTGCTTGGCAGATTTGGCGGCGGACTTGTTCTTGGTGTTCGTGGCCATCCGGGTCACCACGGTGTCATCCGTGCATGCCCGGGCGAACGCATCGCGCAGGCCCAGCGTCTGCTTGGCCAGCGGGATTTCCAGGCCCTTCAGGACGGCGATGACGCTCCGGCTCAGCTCGGTCGTCGCCCGGACGCGGTTGATGACCAGCCGGACGGCCGCGGGCTGGATCCCGTCTTGGGCCCGGGCGGCCTGCACCGCGTCGAGCTGGGCTTTGGCCTGCAGCGTCGCCCGCAGATCGACCGTGCTGGGTGTCACGGGGATGATGATCTGGTCGGCCATGTACATCAGGACGCGGGTCGTGTCGTTGAGCCGGGGCGGCGCGTCGCAGACGACGGCGTCGTACTGGTTATCGAGCGCCACGACCGCTTCATGGACCGCCGGGCCGTCGGCGGGGCTGACGATCGGCATGCCGGGCGAGGCCCCTTCGAGCCAGACCCGGGCCGACTGCTGCGGGTCGCCGTCGACGAAGGCCACGCTCAGGCCCCCGTCGGCGAGCCGGCACGCCAGGTGAACCGCCAGCGTCGTCTTGCCCGCTCCGCCTTTTTGATTCACCACGGCAAAGATCATGCTGCTAGCTATCGGCACAGCCCCGCCGCGAGCTTCAACAAAACCATCGGCCCGGATCGGCGGCGCGACGTCGTGCAGTCGTGCAGTCAAGCAGTCGCGCAGCCATGCAGTCACGGCTGCAGTCGCGCAGCCAAGTAGTCAACTCCGCGGCACGGCGGGACGCGAACGTGACACGCAGGAGGTTCGGCATGCGTTGCGATGGTTCCTGCGACCCGGTGCAGCACGGCCGGGCCGGGCAGGCGATATCGTGTCGGACGTGCGACGATTGATGCTGCTGGCGACGCTGTTGGTAGTGGCGACCCTGATCGGTTGCGTCGAGCGTCGCCTGCGGCTGGAGAGCGATCCGCCGGGGGCGTTGATCTTCCTGAATGGCGAGGAGGTCGCCCGCACGCCTGCGGTGGTGCCGTTGGCGTGGTATGGCCGGTATGACGTTGTCGCGCGGAAAGCGGGATATGAGACGGTGCAGGCCGACCGGTGGGTCGTTGCGCCGTGGTGGGGGTGGTTCCCGCTGGACCTGTTGGCCGAGTTGATGCCGTTTCGCATCACGCACGAGCCGACGTTGCGGGTCGAGCTTCGCCCGGTCGAGGCGGTCGAGACGGGCTTGATAGAGCGGGCAGAGGAACTGCGCGAGTCGCAGGTCGAGTGAGCGGGGCGATCGGGTTTTGGAGCGTTCCTACGCGGGCTTGCGGAGGACGACGGTCTCCCAGAGGTCGGGCTTGGTGAGCTTGTACTTCTCTTCGCACTCGATGCCGACTTCGCCGAGCAGGTGTTCCAGGGCCAGGTCGCTTTTCCAGCCGAGCTTGGTGCAGATGGGGCAGACGAGTTTTTCGACGGCACCGACGACCTTGTTCTCGCTTCGGAAGTGGTTGACCATCACGACCTTGGCTCCCGGCTTGGCGACCCGCAGGCATTCCCGCAAGACGGCGGCGGGGTCGGCGACGACGCTGATGACGTGGCTGACGAAGACCTTGTCGAAGGCTTGGTCGGCGAAGGGGAGGTGCAGGGCGTTGGCGCGGGCGAGGTCGACGTCCTGGCGGTCGGAATCGACGACCTTGCCGGCGGCTTTGTCGAGCATGCCGGCCGAGAGGTCGATGCCGATGACCTGGCCGACGTCGCGGGGCCAGAAGGGCAGCGACCCGCCGGTCCCGATGCCGACGTCGATGGCGATTTCGCCGGGCTGGAGGTCGACCTTGTCGGCGATGGCTTTGCCGATGCGGGTGCGGACGAGCCGGCCGAAGGTCGCGTCGTAGAACTTGGCGTGCAGGTCGTAGATCTTCTGGGTCGAGCTGTCGCGCATCGTGGTGTGATGCTGCAACGCCCGTCGGACGACCTTGCGTTTGGGCAGGGCCGGCTTTTGCCCGGTCTCACGCCGCACCGTGGCCAACCGTTTGATCTGCTTGGCACGCTGAGTGACCTGCGGCGAGGGCTTGCCGGTCCGCTTGGCACGACGCGGGGCAGAGGGCGACTGCATGAGGGGCATGGCGATCCTTCGGGCTGCGGGACACGACCACGGGCCGCCTGCGCAAGCCCGGGGGCCGCCCCCGAACGGGCGGCAAGCGTGATCTTAGCCTGAACCCGCTAATCCTGCGCCGCCGGAAAGTCGCCGGGGCTGCGCGTCAGTACCCCCGGCGGTGCCGCCTCGGATAGTCGCGCGGGCTGTAGGGGTAGCCGTGCGGCTTGCGGTAGCGCGGTCGGGCATCGTCATAACCCTCGCCGTAGCCGCGTCGGTATTCGTAGCCGTAGCCGCCGCGGTAGTCGTCCCGATGTTTGGCCCGTTCTCGTGCCAGATCGCGTTGGGCCCCGATGGCGTAGCCCGTGCTCGCTCCGACGAGCCCGCCGATCAGGGCACCTTCGTTCGAGTTGCCCGATTGGTGCCCGATGGCGGTTCCGGCCGCGACCCCCAGGCCGCCGCCGATCAGGGCACCCCGGCCCGCGTCACCGGCGCAACCGCCGGTCACCAACCCACCCGCCGACACCAAAGCCAGGGCGAGCGCGCGAAGGGAGGTCCGACCGGTGGATCTGATTGAACTCTTCATGAGAACTCCTGTCCCCTTCAAGGCGAGACGCACCGGCATTCCCTGCCGACGAACCTCAAGGCGTCCGCGTTGCTTTCCCCGGTAAGCGGCGAGCGGAGCGAGCTTTTGGGGACTATTCGATCAAGTGGTGTCTTCCGACCCGGAAGCTCGCTCCGCTCGCCGCTAGACAAGGCGACAGGGTGACAGGGTGCCACATTCGAGCTGCCCGATTTCGAACGCTATTCCGACTTGGGCTGACGGGTCATGAGCTCGAGCAGGGCGGTTCGCACGTCCTTTGCCTCGAAGAGCACGCCGTGGATGGCGGTGGCGATGGGCATGTCGACGCCGTGTTTGCCCGCCAGACCGCAGACGGCTTTCGTCGTCGGCACCCCCTCGCACACGCTGCCGAGCTTGGCCAAGGCGAGCTCCAGTGAATCCCCCCGGCCGATCATCTCCCCCAATCGCCGGTTGCGGCCCTCGGGGCTGATGCAGGTCGTCACCAGGTCCCCCATCCCAGCCAGCCCGGCGAACGTCTCCGCCTTGGCCCCCATCGCCACGCCCAGCCGGGTGATCTCCACGATGCCCCGGGTCAAAAGGGCGGCCTTGGCGTTGTTGCCCAGATCCAACCCGTCGATCACACCCGCCGCGATCGCGATGACGTTCTTGAGCGCCCCGGCCAGCTCGACGCCGACGACGTCGTCGTTCGTGTAGACCCGGAAATAGTCGGTCGCGAAAGCGTCACGCACCCGTTCGGCGACCGCCAGGTCCTCGCAAGCGACGACCGCCCCGGCCGGCTTGCGGGCTACGACCTCGGGCGCGATGTTGGGCCCGCTCAGGGCGACCACCGGGCGTTCTTCGAACAAGGATCGCACGACCTCGCTGGGCCGTTGGTTCGACTCGAGCTCGATCCCCTTGGCACACGTCACGATCGGGCCGGTGTCGCGGATGTCCTCGAACGCCGCCAACCGCTCCCGCATCACCTGCGTCGGCACGGCCAGCACGAGCAGGTCACCAGAAACCGGCGTTGCGGCGAGCTCGCACGACTCGGGAACGGGCACCGCCGGGAGCTGCGGGCTCCGGCGGGTCCGTCGCATCGTGTCGATCGTCTCGTCGCGGCCCACGAGCCGGACGCGGTGGCCGTTGTCGGTCAGGAGCCGGGCGCACATCACCGCCATTTGCCCGGTGCCGACGATCGTGGCGTCCATGCGACGATTCTACGTGGGGCAAGCTTCCAGCCGTGGGGCAAGCTTCCAGCTTGCCACTCTGCATGCCACTCCGACGGCAAGCTGGAAGCTCGCCCCACGCAGGCAGGCTGGAAGCTTGCCCTACGCTGATGGGTCCTGATGCCCGCGACGACCGACGAACCCGCGACGCTCCCGTTCGACGTACCTGAAGCTCATGCGCCCTGGCGGCCTTTGCTGGCAAAGCTGGCTCGGGCGGCGGGTCGGCATGCGGCGTTGCAGGAGCAGATGAACGATCCGGCGGTGCTGAGCGACCCCAAGCGGCTCATGGCCGTCAGCCGGGAGAGCGGCCAGCTCGCCGGGCCGGCGTCGACGTTCAACGACTACGCGTCGTCGGCGGGGGAGTTGGCGGACTTGCGGGAGATGCAGGCCGACCCGGAGATGGCCGAGATGGCCGCGGCGGACCTGCCGGGCGTCCGGCAGCGGCTCGACGACCTGCTCGAGCGCGCCAAGGCGGATTTCGTCGCGGCCGAGGATCCGGCGGTCGGCCGGTTCTTCATCGAAATCCGGGCCGGCACCGGCGGGGAGGAGGCGGCCCTGTTCGTCCGCGACCTCTACGAAATGTATCGCCGCTACGCCGAAATCAAGGGCTTCAAGCTCGCCGTCGACGACTTCTCCGACAGCGAGCGGGGCGGGTTCAAGGAAGTCATCCTCAGCTGTACCGGTGACGAGGCCTACCGCCGGCTGCGGTACGAAGGGGGCGGCCATCGCGTGCAGCGGGTGCCCGAGACCGAAACCCAGGGGCGGATTCACACGAGTGCGGCCACCGTGGCGGTGCTGCCGGAACTGGACGACGTGGAGATCCACATCGAAGCCCGGGACGTGGAGGAGGGGGGCTGTCGCGGCGGCGGGCCGGGCGGGCAGAACGTCAACAAGGTCGAGACCGGCTGGCGGATCACCCACAAGCCCAGCGGCCTGCAGTTCAAGATCACCGAGCAGAAGTCGCAGACGCAGAACAAGGAACGCGCCTGGGCCCTGCTGCGGGCGGCGTTGTACGAGCGGGAACGCGGGGCCCAGCTCGCCGAGCAGTCGGCAGAGCGGAAGGCGATGATGGGCAGCGGCGACCGTAGCCAACGCGTGCGGACATACAACTTCCCGCAGAACCGCTGCACCGACCATCGCCTCGGCGGCGGCGGCGGGGAGGAGGGCGAAGCGGGCGACAAGAACTTCCCGCTCGAACAAGTCATGGCCGGCCAACTCGACGGACTCAGCGAGGCGTTGGCCGAACTCGACCGCCGGCAACGCCTGGCGGCGTTGTGAGGCGTCCGGACGCCGGAGGTTGTACAATGCGGTTGATGTCTGCCCCCGCCCTCGCCGCGCCCCCGCGGAAGCCGCAAGCCGCCGCACGCTCCAGGCCAAGCGTCCGCCCGTCGGCGGGCGTGCTGTATCCGGTGGAGCCCGACGGAAGTCTGCGCACGCCGTACTTGCCGCCGGATGGCGAGCCGGTGTGGGCGCTGGAAACGCAAGGAATCGACCCGCTCGACTGGCCACTGCAGGGGGATTGGATCGAAGACGACTTGCTGCGGCTTGATCCGCCCGGAATCGAACTGGTGGATGGGCGACTGAGGTGGAAAGCGATGTCAGATCTGATTCACAACAAGATCATATTCTATCTCTGCCAGATCCTGTACGAGGTTGTAGAGAAGCCTGAGAAGGGCGCATTCTCGTTCGCAACCTTCAAGGTTGGGCCTTTTCGCCGGACGAAGCGAGTGCCAGACATCGTGACGATGCTTTCGACAAA
>CAYQCT010000041.1:0-6667 GCA_964416015.1 uncultured Tepidisphaerales bacterium | reverse complement strand
CGGCTCGTGGAGAACCGCCGACCTCGTGATCGAGGTCGTCAGCGAGAGCGACGTCGACAACGACTACGTCGTCAAGCGTCGCGAGTATGCCGCGGCGGGCGTCGGCGAATACTGGATCGTCGACCGCTACCGCCGGACAATACTTCAGTTGCGGCTCGACAGTGGTTCGTACGCCGAGGTCGGCACGTTCGGCGAGGACACGACTGTCACGTCTGCCGTCGTTCCAACACTGGAAGTGAAGGTTGCAGACGTTTTCGCGGCGGCCGGGTTGCCGGCCGTAGATCCTTTTAAGTAAGGCGGTTCATCCGATCGACTTCACAACTTCGCCCGCAGGCCAGTCGCGGCCGTTGAGGTAGGCGGCGATGGGCATGGGGCGGCCGCCTTGGGGTTGGAGGTCGAGGATCCGCAGCAGGCCGCGGCCGGTAGCGAGATGGCCGTCGGGCTGGAGCGTGCCGGGGGCGGCGGATGTGGCGCCTTCGGCGACGGTCGCTCGCAGGAGCGTCAGCGTCTGGCCGGCGATTGTGACGCGGCAGCCGGGCCATGGGGACAGGGCGTTGATCTTGTTCGCTAAGCGCTCCGCGTCCTGCTCGAAATCCAGCACGGCGTCCGCCCGCGAAAGCTTCGGGGCCTTCGTCGCCCGGCTGTGGTCCTGCGGCGTCTCGATCGCCCGACCGCCCGCCAGCTCGTCGAGCACGCGCAGCACCAATGCCGGCCCGTCGGTGGCGAGCCGGTCGTGCAGCTCGCCGGTCGTCTCGTTCGGCTCGACCGGCAGCTCGCTCATGCCCAGCACGTCGCCGGCGTCCATCTGCTCGGCCAGCCGGATGACGCTGTTGCCGACGAGCGACTCGCCGTCGAGCAAGGCGTGGTGAATCGGGGCCGCCCCGCGGTACTTGGGCAGGCGGCTGGCGTGGAGGTTGAGGCTGCCCAAGCGGGGTGCATTCGCCTGGTGCTGGCCGATCTTCTGGCCGAAGGCGATGACGATGAGGGCGTCGGCGTCGGGCAGATCCTCATCGTCAAACCGCGGCGTCCGCACGGCGTCGGGCACTTCCCGTCCGATCGGCGTCGGCGTGAGCTTTTTGCCACGGCCGGCCGGGCGGTCGGGTTGCGTGTAGACCCGGACCACGTCGTGCCGCTCCTGCAACGCCCGCAGCGTCGGCAGGCCGAACGCGCCGCCGCCGGCGAAGAGAATGCGAAGCCGCTCATCCGCCATGGCTACTTCTTTCGCTTCGCGTAGCGAGTTTCGAGAAGTTTCAGATCCTTCTTCACCGCCATCTTCACACTCGGCGGCATCTTGTCGAGGATCAGCACGCCGTTAAGGTGGTCGATCTCGTGCTGCCAGACGCGGGCGACGAAGCCGTCGGCCGTGACGTCGACGTCGTCGCCTTCGGGCGTCTTGGCCGTCAGGCGTAGGCGGCGGCTGCGAAGAACGGGTGTGCGAATCTCGGGCAGGCTCAGACAGCCTTCTTCGCCCTCTTCTTCGCCGTCGGGATCGGAGAGGACCGGATTCACATACGCCTGCGGCCCGTCGCCTTCGCGGGCGTCCATGACGAACAGGCGGACGTCGAGCCCGACCTGCGGCCCGGCGAGGCCGACGCCTTCTTCTTCGGCCATCATCGCGAGCATCTGATCGGCCGTGATTCGCAGGCGTCGCTTGGCTTCGGCGTCGAAGCTGGTGACGGCCTTGCAGGGCCGACGCAGGATCGGGTCGGGCCAAAGAACGACGCGAAGCTTGGCCGCGTCTGCCTCATCGCCGGGCAGGTTCGCAATGACGGGATCCAGTTGCGTCACAGCCTCGGCCACGGCCGAACGGTACGCGGGATCGGGGCGGCGGCGCGAGTTTCTGCGGCCGCGGGTTCGGCGCCGGGGCAGCCGACGCGTATATTCCGCCGCATGTCTGATCCAGCCGCCGCGGTCGACGGCAAATCTCGTGGCAAGGCCGAAGTGCTCTTCGAACGAGCGCGTCGTGTTGCCTCCGCCAATCAGCACGATTACGCCATCGAGCTCTATCTCTCCGGTCTCGACCTGGCCCCGGACGACCTGACGGCCCACACGGAGCTGCGCAAGATCGCCCTGACCCGCAAAGCCACCGGCGGCAAACCGATCGGCTCGTTGTCGGCGATGAAGCTCAAGCGCGTCGGCAAGGACCTGAAGCAGAACTTCCTCAACGCCCGCAAGCTGCTCGCGCACGACCCAGGCAACGTCAACTACATGGAAATGTTCGGCCGGGCCGCGGCGGTGCTGGGGCTGCCGGCGGTGGTGACGTGGATCGGGCCGATGCTGTTTCGGGCGTTGCTGGAGCAGCCCAAGCAGGACGGCGACGCGTTCATGCGGCTTCGCGAGATTTATGAGAAGGCCGAGGAGTGGAAGCTGGCCGCCGACGCCCTGTCGCAGGCGGCGGCGTTGAAGCCCGAGGACAGTTCGCTGCAAGGCGAGCTCCGCGAGCTGGCGGCGAAGATGGCGATGAAGCAGGGCAACTACGACAAGGGCGATTTTCGCCAGTCGATCCGCGACAAGGAGGGCCAGGACGAATTGCTCCGCCGTGACAGCGACATTCGCACGGCCGGGGCGATGGAGTCGCAGATTGCCGTCGCCCGCCGCGAGTGGGAGGCCGACAAGAGCCAAGCCGGCAAGCTGTCGGCCCTGATCCAGACGCTGACCAAGGCCGGGGATCTGAAGCACGAAAACGAAGCCCTCGAGATCCTGGAGGCCGAGTACGCGCGCACGAAAAACTACCGCTGGCAGTTCAATGCGAACGAAGTGAAGATCCGCCAGTTCGCCCGCGGCGAGCGGATGCTGAAGAACATCGCCAAGCAGAACCCGGACGACGCGTCGGCCCAGAAGGAGCTGGCGGACTTTCGGCGGGAAAAGGCGGAGATGGAGCTGGAACACTTCGCCGCCGCGGCCAAGGCGTACCCGACGGAGAACCGCTTCAAGTTCGAGCAGGCCAAGCGTCTTTTCGAGCTGGAACGGTGGACGGAGGCCATTCCGCTGCTGCAGCAGAGCCAGAACGACGCCAAGTACCGCGACGACAGCCGTCTGCTGCTGGGCCGAAGCTTCCTGGCGGCCGAGTTCGCCGACGAGGCGGCGGACACGCTCAAGAACGTCATCGAAACCTACCGCGGCGGCGGCGACGACCGCGGCAAGAGCATCCACTACTGGTACGGCCGCAGCTGCGAAGAAAAAGGCGACATCGACGAAGCCCTTCGCGCCTACAGCCAAATCGCCCAGTGGGACTTCGGCTACCGCGACGTCCAGGATCGCATCAAAACCCTCCGCGGGCGAAAGTAGCTCAAGGTCGTGCGTTCGCACGACCTTGAGCTACACAATGCAGAGTTACGCACAAAGATTGATCAATCGTCGCGGCGGTCGATGTTCCAGTAGTACGTGCGATCGACAAACGTGCCCTGGTTTAGCGGGGCGTCGTACATGCCTTCAACGAAGGCCCGGACTTCGCCGCCGCCGGACTCGCGGCGGGTGTCTTTGAAGCCGACTTTGGTGCCCTTGGTGACGTCGAACGTGATGTCGGGGTTGAGGTCGCTGCCGCTGTAGAGCCCGACGACGCCGCTGTAGGGCACGGGGCGGACGCGGTCACCGGTCGTACCTCTCTCGTACTTGACGAGCGTCTCGCCGCCGCGGATGCCGCAGCCGGTCGACACGAGCAACAGCGGCAACGCGAGCAAGATCGTGAACAACGCAAGGCGGTTCGGCATCCTTGCACGCTACCGTCGGCGTCAACGGATGGACAACGGTCGTTTCCGCCGACGGATCGGGTACCGTGTACCGCCCTGCCGATGGAAGCCAACAGCCGATGGAAGCCAACCTTCGCCGCCGCCTGACCTTCGGGTCGATCATGCTCGCCGCCCTCGCCGGCGTGCTCGTGCTCGACTGGTGGCTCGACAGCGTCACCGGCGTCAAGGGCCTGGGCGTCCTGGCGATCCTGCTGCTGGCCGTGCCGCTCGGCGTGGTCGAGCTCGCGGAGCTCTTCACCGCCCGCGACGTCCGGCCGTTCCGCATCATCGCCAGCGTCGGCGGCATCGCGATCGTTTTGCACGCATTTCTCACGCAATTCGAGACTTTCAAGCCCGCCGCGACCGGAACGCTCGCGTTGCTCATGATCGCCGTGCCGCTGGCGTCGGCGCTCCGCATGGCGGCGCGTCGACAGACGGAGCGGGCGATTCTCGCCATGGCCGGCACGCTGCTGGCCACGATGTACCTCGGCGGCCTCGCGTGGTTCCTCATGGCCGTTCGCGTCAAGGAAGTTGCCGCCATCGGCAACACGCCCTTGTTCGAAGGGACGACGCTGCACATCGTCATGATTCTACTTTGTGTGAAGTTCACCGACATCGGTGCGTACTTCACCGGCAAAAACTTCGGCAAACACAAATTGATCTACTGGCTCAGCCCCGGCAAGACCTGGGAAGGACTCGTCGGCGGACTCGTCGTCGCCGCGGGCGTCGGCGCCATCATTACCATGCCGCTGACCGGACTCGTCTGGTGGCAGGGCCTCTTCTTTGGCGCCATCCTCGGCCTCGTCGGGCAGATGGGGGATTTGCTCGAAAGTCTCATGAAACGCGACGCCGCCATGAAAGACAGCGGCCAACTGATTCCCGGCTTCGGCGGCGTGCTCGACGTCATCGACTCGCCCCTCGTCGCCGCCCCGGCCGCGTATCTCCTGTTCAGTCTTCTCTAGAACTTTCGTCGCTTTTCGTCTTGGACTGCCGACCCACGAACGTGATGTAGAGAACCAGGACGACGCCGACGATGGTGAAGGCGAAGAAGCCGAACTCGCCGGCCCGTTGCAACGCCGGCAGCTCCAACGCACGGGCGACGACCCACAGAACCGCCGCCAGGATCGCCGCCAGCTCGAAGACGCCGAACAACAGGCAGCCGCGGGCCAATTCGCGATTGCGTGCCTCGTTCCACGCCCGCAGCTCGGCCTCGGTCGCGTCGTGATTTTGTTCGGTCGCGTCGTGGTCGGTCGCCTCTTGCTCCACGTCGCAAGCCTACTCCCGCACCGGCCGATAGACTGCGGCCGCTCATGCCCCACCGCTCCGCCGAGGCGTCGTCGCCGACGATCCGCACGAAGATCGTCGCCACCATGGGTCCGGCCGTCGGCGAGCCGCGGACCCTCCGCACGCTTCTCGCTGCCGGCGTCGATGTGTGCCGGCTCAACTTCAGCCACGGCGAGCTCGACGACCACGCCAAGATGCTCGGCATCATCCGCGAGCAGACCGCGAAGCTCGACCGCCCCGTCGCCCTGCTCGGCGACCTGGGCGGGCCCAAGATTCGCGTCGGTGACATCGATGAAACCAATGACGCCGGCGGCCTCGTCGTGGAGACCGGCGACGAGATCGTCCTGCAACGCGAGCCGATCCTGGGCCGCGGCACGACCATCAGCTGCACCTATCCCGGCCTCATCGACGACGTCGCCGAGGGCGATCGCATCCTCATCGAAGACGGCCTGCTGCGGTTCGTCTGCGAGCACAAGAAGCCCGACCGCCTCGTCCTCCGCACCACCGCCGGCGGCGTCATCAAGACACGCAAGGGCATCAACCTGCCGACAACGAACCTGAATCTGCCGAGCATCACCGACCGCGACTGGCGGTGCGTCGACTTCGCCGTCGAGCACGATCTGGATTATCTCGCGTTGAGCTTCGTCCGATCGGCCGGCGACATTCGGCAGCTTCGCGAGCACCTTCATTACAAGCAAAGTCACATCAACATCGTCGCCAAGATCGAGAAGGCCGAGGCGGTGGCGAACATCGACGGCATCCTCGAAGAGGCCGACGCGTTGATGGTGGCGCGTGGCGACTTAGGCGTCGAAGTGGATTTGGCCCGCGTGCCGTTGATTCAGAAGGACCTGATCGAGCGGTGCCGTCGTGCGGGCAAACCGGCAATCGTGGCGACGCAGATGTTGCAGAGCATGGTCGAGGCTAGCAGCCCGACGCGGGCGGAAGTGAGCGACGTCGCCAATGCGATCTTCGACGGCACCGACGCGTGCATGCTCAGCGGCGAGACGAGCGTCGGCAAGTTTCCCGTCGGCAGCGTTCACGTCATGCGGCACGTCGCCGACGCGAGCGAGCAGTGGCAGACGCAGCACGCGGTGAAGCTCGAAGGCGCGACGAACGCCGGCGGCATGAAGGTCAGCCAGGCCGCCGCCGGGGCGGTGCGGAAGATCCTCGACACGCTGCCCTGCAAGGCGGTCGTCGTCTACAGCCACAGCGGCGACACGGCGCGGATCTTCGCAAAACAGCGGTTTCCCGTGCCGGTAATCGCGTTGACGGGCGACCCGCGTCGCCTGCGGCAGATGGCGTTGCACTACGGCGTGCTGCCCGTGCCGATGGGGCCGCCAGCGCACATGCAGGCGTTGGTCCGCGACGTCGACGGCATGCTGCAGGATCGCGAGCTCGCGAGCCCGGGCGATCGCATCGTCGTCGTCAGCGGCCGCAGCCTCGGCGCCGCGGGAACGATGAACGGAATCATTCTCCACACGGTGGGGCATGAACAGGAGTTGGATCCGTGTGATGTCTGATACGGATCCTGAAAGGACCGTGCGCTTCTTCCATGCGAGCCCTGAGCATGAGCGAGGGGTTCGGAGCAAGTTGAACGGTGTCAGAACCCCTCGCTCACGCTTGGGGCTCGCGTTGGAGATCGCGCAGGTTCCAAG
>CAYQCT010000040.1:14900-20685 GCA_964416015.1 uncultured Tepidisphaerales bacterium | reverse complement strand
TTCGCAAAAGATCCCGGATCCAGAGGCAGCGGCGAGCCGCCGCTGCTACGTTCTCGAACGGCTCCTAGCGGAAGCAACGTGCTTCCCGTCGAACGGGAGCTCCTTCCCGCCGGAAGCAACCCCCTGACGATCGTCAACCCGCCGCCTCCGCGCGGAAGCCACCCGCTTCCGGTCGAAAGCGAGCCGCTTCCGACACGCAGCAAGCATCTTCCGATGCGCAGTAAGCCGCTTCCTGCACGCACGGACGTCCTTCTCGCCTGCAGACTCCCCTTTCCGTACGGAAGCCGGCCCGATCCGCCACGCAGCCAGACGCACGTCGCGGACACAGAACGCGGGCGATCGCGTGGTGGTGGGGTGGGGGTGGGGTATGAAGAGTGTGCAAGCATCTTGCACCCGTCGCCGGTTCCGGCTACACCATCTACGCGGGTGGGGTACAAGCAGCAACAACAAGCCACCACCCGCCGCCCCTCCGTCCGCCGTGGACGAGGGCCACTCCTGTTGCCTACGGGAAGTAGTACACGACCATGACGCCGCCCCCGACCGACCGTTCCCGCCTCTCCCGCACCCGCCACCTCTCGGCCGCAAGTCGCTCCGTCGTGGAGACGTTGGAGTGTCGGCGGCTGCTGGCGACGTTCTCCGTGGACAGTGGGGAGCGTCTGACGAACGAGGTTGCCCCGGGTGATACGGACACGATCGAATTCGCGCTTAACACAGGCGACTTGGCAATCCTTGGCCTGCAAGACATCGGCGGTGTCGGCATCTCGACGAACTCGCGACCGAGGATTATAGTTACAGCTCCCGACGGTTCGGAGCTTGTCGACGCAAACACAAGTACGGGGCGCGATGACGAAATCGTCGCGAAGCAGACCGGTACTTACACAGCGAGTATTCGCGACGACAATTTGCTTGACCCGATAAACTATGGCTTTGCCCTGCTCACCATCACTTCGCCGCTGAGCGACGGCGACACCACCCGCATCGATGATCAGGATGATGGGGATCGAATCCTACGGAGTGGCGAGCGTCTTACCGGTACGATCGATTCTCCTGGCATCGACTTCGACTTATTCTTTGTAGAGGCCAGTGCAGGCGACCGCTTCATCTTTGGCTTGCAGGACGTTGGAGGTATTGGCATCTCGACCAACTCGCAGCCACGCGTCAACGTCTACGCACCGAGCGGCGGAGAAATCCTCGATGTCAACACCGGAACCGGTCGTGACGATCTCGTCATTGCGCCGGAAACTGGCACCTACCAAGTCCTCGTCCGCGACAACAATGGTGCGGACCCGGCAAACTACGCCTTGTCGTTGCTTACGTTGACTTCGCCACTCGAGGACGGAGAGGCTGATCGCGTCGCCGATCAAGACGACGGTGATCGCACGCTGACAAATGACGAGCAAGTGACCGGATCGATCGACTTCCCCGGCACCGACCTTGACCTCTACTTCTTTGATGCAGTCGAAGGAGACTCCGTCACCGTCGAGCTCGAAAACTTCGGCGGCGTCGGTATTCCAACTAATTCAGTTCCGCGACTGACGATCTATGAGCCCAGCGGTGGACAAGCTGTCAACTTCACAGCATTTACTCAGAGCGACCGCACCTTTGCCGCAGATGAGACCGGAACATACTACGCGATGGTCCGCGACAACGACGCGGGCGACTTGTCCAACTATGGCCTCACTGTTTCCGGCTTGACGGAGGTGCCGGATAACGAAGGTCCGACCATCACCTCCTTAATCATCAACCCCAACCCGATCCTTCCCGACGGCTCCACCGTCTTCACCGCGACCGGCGTCAATGATAATGACGGCACCGTCACCGGCGTCGAGTTCTTCTTCGACGGCAACTCCCTCGGCACCGATACCGACGGCAGCGACGGGTACAGCGTCGAGTTCTCCCCGGCGGATGACTTCGATGCCGGCGACTACATTGTGACGGCCGTCGCGACCGACGACGATGATGCCACGGCGACCGTGACGAACACACTCACGATTAGTGAGCCGGCCGTAAACCAGCCGCCGACGATTGGAGGTCTGCTCGATTCCCCCGATCCCGTCGTCAGTGGCGAGCTGCTTCGCCTCGCGATCGAGGGCAACAACGTCGTCGATCCCGACGGGGCCGACGACCTCGTGACCGTCGACTTCTTCCTGCAGGTCGACGGCGAGGACGACATCTTCGTCGGCAACGCGACGACCGGCACGGGCTTCTTCGTCGACGTCGATACGACCGACGCAGCGCCGGGCGAGTACACGTACTACGCCGTCGCGACCGACGGCGAAGGAGCGACGAGCGGGCTTGTCTTCACCACCAGCACGGTCGTTGAGCCGACAATCGACAACCTGCCGCCGACGATCGGCGGGCTCGACGTCACGCCGAACGTCGTCTTCTTGGGCGAGCTGCCGGCAACGGTGGACCTGATCGCGACGGGCCTGGCGGACGCGGACGGCTCGGTGGACCGCGTCGACTTCTTCGAGGTCGACTTCTCCACCGCCACGCCGACCAACGTGCTGCTGGGCTCGGCCGTGCCGACCGGGAATGCGGCAACGTTCGCCGCCACAACGCCGACAGTCGGCGGGACGACGACGTACGTGGCGGTGGCGTTTGACGACGACGGCGACGGCAGTGTCGAAGTGTCGACGCTGCTGAGCATCCTGCCCGAGCGTGGCCCGACGATCACGAGCTTCACGGCGACGCCGGCAACGATCACGCCGGGCGAGTCGGTGACGCTCGACCTTGATGGCGATCGGATCACGGGCGTGACGTTCCTGCGTCAGCTTCCGGGTGAAGCGGTCGAGGAAGTGGGCAGCGTCGACAGTGATACGGCGGACCTGGCGGTCGGGACGCTCTTCCGCTACTCCGCCATCGCCACCGCCGCCAATGGCGAGACGACGCAGTCGCAGGAAGTGACGGTCGAAGTCGTCCCCGAGCCGGTGGAGGATGACGTCGCCTTCACGTTCCTCGATGCCGGAGCGGACGTGCGGCTGTTCCAGATCGTCGACGGGGCGACCTATCAGCGGAGCGACCTGCCGGGCAACCTGAGCATTCAGGCCGACAACATTAACGCCGAGGCCGAGAGCGTCGCGTTCCGCCTCGAAGGACCGGACGGACTTGTTTACGAGAACACGGAGAACATCAGTTTCTACACGCTGTTCCGCAACGTCGGCACGTCGTTCGAAGGGTCGGGCGACGTTCTTGGCGATGTTCTGCCCGCAGGGACCTATACGTTGACCGCGACGAGCTACACGGCCGACGACGCTGGCGGAAGTGTCGATGAGGTAGGCAGCGTGACGTTCACGATCGCCGACATTGCGTTGTCGCTGCAGGTCGTCGATACGGCAGCGGACACCATCGACGGCCCGCTGGTCGACGGCGGCAGCTACGCAGCGGCGGACTTCTCCGTTGTCGCCACGCCCAGTGCCCCGGCTTCGGTGCGGAGCGTGCAGTACGTTCTTCGCAACGAACTCGGCGGCTTGATCGCCAGCCGGGTCGAAAACATCGCGCCCTACGCCTTGTTTGCAAACAACGGCTTTGATTACTTCGGCGAGCCGGTGACTACGGGGCGGTACACGCTGGAGGTGAGGCCGTTTACAGGCGAGGATGCGACAGGTTTTTCGGGTCCGGTCGCGGGCGTATCTTTCGAGCTGACGGCGTAGCCATGCCGCCGGACACCAACGTCACGGCCCGGCGACGCGCGTCGCCGGGCCGTTCTGCTGGTTCAAGTTCAACTCGGTCACTGGCTGCACTTCCTGTAGCCGCAGCACGACGTGCCGCGACTTTGCCGATTGCTTCTGACGAGACCTGCCAACGTAGCAGAGCCGTCATGCCGCCTCTCGCTCCGGTGTCGCTGTGACGGCTTCGTTTGACGCGGAGTCGTCCACTTCCTCCATCACTACGTCGGCTTCTTCATCGACAGCTTCCTCGAGGTCCTCGTCCTCGTACTCCTCCTCGACTTCGTCGCCGGCCTGCTGATTCTTTAGTTCTTCCCATTCTTCGAGCGTCAGCGTCGCCTCGCGGGCCTGGCCGCCCTTGTGGCCGCCGACGAGGCCGTCGGCTTCCATGGCTTCGATGATCCGGCTGGCGCGGGCGTAGCCGATGGTGAGCTTTCTCTGTAGCAGGCTGACGCTGCCGCGCTTCGTCTCCAACACGACACGGACGGCATCGTCATAGAGCGGGTCGCGTTCTTCGTCGGCGTCGACGGTGATGCCGTTCTTAATTTGCACAAGTTCGGGTTCGTACTGCGCTTCTGCACTTTCCTTCACCTTTTTGACGCTGAGGCGGATCTCCATGTCATCGATGAAGGTGCCCTGGCTGCGAAACGGTTTGCTCGCGCCGGGCGGGAGGTAGAGCATGTCGCCCTGGCCGAGCAGGAGGTCGGCCCCGTTCTGGTCGAGGACGATGCGGCTGTCCATCTTGCTGCTGACGCGGAAGGCGATTTTGCTGGGCATATTCGCCTTGATCAGGCCGGTGACCACGTTCGCCTGCGGCCGCTGCGTCGCGAGGACGAGGTGAATCCCGACGGCACGGGCCTTCTGCGCGATGCGGACGATGGAGGCTTCGACCTCCTTGCCGCCAGTCATCATCAGGTCGGCCAGCTCGTCGATGATCACGACGACGTACGGCATGTGCTTCGGAATCTTCGCCTCTTCCTCCGGCGTCGCGGGAGCCATCCGTTCAATCAGTTCCTCGCGTTCCAGACTGTTGTATCCGGCGATGTTCCGCACACCGGCCTCGGCAAGAAGTTCGTACCGCTCGTCCATCTTCGTACACGCCCACTCCAACACGCCCGCGGCCTTCGCGGCGTCGGTGATAACCGGGCACATCAAGTGGGGAACGTCCTTGAACGGCGCCATCTCGACGACCTTCGGGTCGACGAGAATGAGCTTCACGCGGTCGGGCCTCTGCGTGTAGAGGATCGACATGATGATCGTATTGATGCAAACGCTCTTGCCCGAGCCGGTTGTGCCGGCGATGAGACAGTGCGGCATCTTCGTCAGGTCGTCGATGAGCGGATTTCCCTGAGAATCCTTGCCGAGGAAGATCGGCACGTGCATCTTCTGCGTCTTGGCCGGGGCCTGTTGCATCAGGTCCTTGAGGCGAACTTTCTCCTTCTCCGCGTTCGGCACTTCGATGCCGATGGTGTTCTTGCCGGGAATGGGGGCGACGATGCGAATCGACTCGGCCGCCAGTGTGCGGGCGAGGTCGTTGGAGAGGCCGGTGACTTGCGAAACCTTCGTTCCCTTCGCAACCGCGATTTCATACATCGTGATGACCGGGCCTGTGTCGATCGCCTCGACGCTGGCGTCGACGCCGAACTCTTCGAAGGCCTCTTCGAGCTGCTCGGCTTTGGCGCGGACGAACTCTTCCTGCTTGTCGGCGAAACCTTCTTCGGGCTCTTCGAGCACCGTCCAATCCGGCAGCTCGTAGTCGCCCAGCTCCTGCGGCGGCGGCGGGGCGGTCTGCTTCGGCGTGCGGTTGCGGGCGAGGCGGACCTTGATCTTCGACAGGTCCCGCTTCGCCGGCTCTTCTTCGACATCGGTCTCGGCAATGTCCAGCTCCGCCTCGTCCGTCTCCTCGTCTTCGTCGGCGACGGCGTCTTCCATAGCAATTTCGTCGCTTACCTCCAGGTCGACGTCCGGCTCATCGGGGGCGATCTCGTCGTCCACCTCGGCCTGCTTGCGCCTGCGACCGACCTTCGGCGGCCCGTCGGCGAGGTCGTCTTCGGCGACTTCCAGCGCCTTCCGCTCGGCAAAGGCGAGGCGGAACTTCGGGAGTTTCGGCAGGGAAA
>CAYQCT010000040.1:14435-14890 GCA_964416015.1 uncultured Tepidisphaerales bacterium | reverse complement strand
GCGGCATCGATGGCCGCGGCAGGGCGGGCACGGTGACGATCACCGGCGTGCGGCCCTCGGCGTCTTCGGCAGGCTCGCGGTCGCGGAGGCCGCGAAGCTTGCGGAGGATCGCGGCCGGCCAGCGGAGCACGAGTTCGTCCGCGGCAAGCAGCAGGCCGACGCAGGCGGCGAGGATCAGGGCGAGCCGTGTGCCGGCAGCGTTGAAGTGACGCTCGAGGTGGAACGCCGCGGCGAGGCCGACGACGCCGCCGTCGCCTTCGGGCATCGCGTAGACGTTCGTGCCGAAGTGTGCCGCGGCGGTCGCAACAGCAGCGACGAGGATGGCGAGGCCGGCGGCACGCAACCACAGATCCTTCACGCCGACGCCCGCGAAGCCGAGCACGCAGAGCACGCCCGTCCCGGCAAGCAACGGCCAAACACCCGGCCCGACGGCGGCGACGAGCTGGTACGAAGTC
>CAYQCT010000040.1:6328-14425 GCA_964416015.1 uncultured Tepidisphaerales bacterium | reverse complement strand
CCACGCGCCGGTCCGCCCGAGCCAGTTGCTGACCTCCGCCGGCACCGGTCGAACGGCGTGGCCGGGCCAGTCGGTGGCGTGAAAGTCGGCGACGGCCAAGGCGAGGAACAGCCAGACGCCCGCGCCAAGCAGCCAGAGGATCGCACGCACAGCTCCGGATCGTTCGGGCATCGTTCGACTTTATCGGAATGCCGTCGCACCCGCCGCCAGCAGTTAGGCGTCGCCGGCTTCGTCTGCCCCGGCCTCGGCGAGCACGTCGGCCGGGTCGATCGACAACTTCGGCAGGCAAAGCGGTGAAACCTTCGTGCCATGTGGGACGACGAAGGTCTCGCTCCACGCCGCGGCGACGACGTCGGCCTCCGGATTCGGCTGACGAAAGACGCGGATCACGTTCGCCTTCAGGTCAGCGACCCAGTACTCCGGCACGTTCTCGCGGGCGTAGCGGAGGCACTTCTCACCGAGGTCGTAGTCGAGCGTCTCGAAGCTGACCTCGACCACCAACTGCAGCGGCGGATCGACGAGATCGCCTTGCTTGGGGATGCCGTCGCAGAGGGCAATGTCCGGTTCCGGGCACCAGCCGCTGGGGAAGCGATGCGTGTCCTGCGACCGCGCCACCTTGCCGTTCTTCCGTTTCCAACCGGCATCAATAAATTCTTCGATGAAGTTCCCGCGTGTGACTGAGTGTCCGTTTCCCGTCGGTGGCATCGTCAGAATCCTTCCATCAACCAGTTCCGCTCGACTCGGCAGCATGCCAAGTTCGGCCATGACTTCGAACTGCCGCACCGTGAATCGTGCCTCTTCGATATTCGCCGGAGCCGGCGGCGGCGTGAAGCGGTGGTTGTCGCGGCCGATGTAGTAGTCGACGTCCGGCTCGACCAGCGGCTGAACCTCCGGCTGTTGCTTCGGGGCCTTCGCCCGACGCTTCGACGACGGCTTCCGCATTTTGCCCTTCGGCGGCTCGGCGACGGTCTGCATGGCGACAGTTTACAACACGCCGCGCCTCACCGTCCCGTGCTGCCGAAGCCGCCGGTTCCGCGGGCGGTAGCATCGAGTCGCTCGACCTCCACGACTTCGACGCGTGGCACCGGCGCGATGACCAGCTGGGCGATCCGCATGCCGCGTTCAACAACGAAGTCGTCGCGGCCGAGGTTGACGAGCGGAATCTTGACCTCGCCGCGGTAGTCGGCGTCGATGGTGCCGGGGCTATTGATCGGCGTGATGCCGTGTCGTGTCGCAAGGCCGCTGCGTGCGCGGATCTGGCCTTCGTAGCCGGTCGGGATCGCAATCGCGAGGCCGGTGGCAACGAGGACGATGCCGCCGGGGACGATGGTCGACGTCTCTGCCGCACGCAAGTCGAGGCCGGCCGCGTCGGCGGTCTGCTGCGCCGGCAGGGGCAGGTCCGCATGGCCGGGCAGACGTTGGACTTCGAGACGAACCGGACGCACGCGTCAAGCATCGGCCGGTCGCGGCTGCACCGTGCAGTGCCCGCTACGAGGCACGACCGTGAGGGTCCTCTACCGCGGCGGCAGGATAACGGCGTCGGCGTCGGCGAAGCCGAGACGGACGTCGTCGCCGGGCTTCAGGTCGAACCGGGGCGGGGCGACGATGACGCGTACCGGCGTCCGCTTCGTATCGCCGCCGGCGTGGACGGCGAACTCACTGGCCTCGCCGAGAAAGGTTACGTCGGCGATCGTCGCGTCGAAGCTATTGGCCGCTGATTCGCCGTCGGTGAGCAGGCGAATCTGTTCCGGGCGGACGCTGACGGTGGCGGTGCCATTGACGCCCTCGCCGACGAAGCGGCCGCGGATATGGCCGAGGCTGGTGTCGACGCCGGTGCCGTCGGTCGTGGTGCCGTCGAGCAGGTTGGTGTGGCCGACGAAGTCTGCGACGAAGGCCGTCGTCGGCGAGTGATACAACTCGCCGGGCGCCCCGACCTGTTGCACGCGGCCGTCCCGCAAGACCGCGATGGAATCCGCGACGCTCAACGCTTCCTTCTGGTCGTGCGTCACGTAGACGGCCGTCACGCCCGACTCCTTGCAGATCCGGCGAATCTCGCTTCGCATCTCGTGCCGGAGCTTGGCGTCGAGGTTGCTCAGCGGCTCGTCGAGCAGCAGGACGTCCGGCTCGACGGCGATCGCTCGCGCGAGCGCCACGCGTTGTTGCTGGCCGCCGGAAAGTTGGTTCGGCTTGCGGTCGGCGTATTCGGTCATGCGGACCAGCGCCAGCACCTCGTCGACGCGTCGCTTCGTGTCCGCTCGCGACAAGCCTTTGACGTCGAGGCCGAACTTCACGTTGTCGGCGACGCTCATGTGCGGCCAGAGGGCGTAGCTCTGGAAGCACATGACGGCGTTGCGTTTCTCGGTGCCGAGGCGGGTGACGTCGGTCTCGCCGAAGAAGATGCGGCCGCTGGTCGGCTCGTGCAGGCCGGCGATGAGGCGGAGCAGCGTGCTCTTGCCGCAGCCCGACGGGCCGAGCAGGAAAAACAGGTCGCCGGCGGCGATGGTCAGACTCGTCGCGTCGAGCGCGATCGTCGGGCCGAAGTGCTTGGCGACCTGGTCGAGGCGGACGGGCGTCATGAGCGGGACGAGTCTAACGCGGCCGGCCTCACTCTGCGCCGGCGTCGGCGTCCTCGTCGGAATCTGCCTCGACGTCTGCCTCTAGCTCGGCTTCGTCCTCCGACGCCGCAGGTATTCCGGTCCGACCGGCAGCGTTGTCGAAGCGAGGCATCCGCGGCAGACCTTCGACGCCTTCGGCCAACTCGCGGGCACGTCGACCGAGTTCGTCCGACGACGGAAGCTGTGCGTCAACGGAACCGTCGAGCGATTCCTGCAGCTCCACCGCGGCGAGCAAGCCGTCGAGGGCGGCGGCGCGACTCGTCGCGGCGGCGAGGCGGCCCTCGTCGGTGCGTGCCGACTGCTGGGCCTGCTCCGCGGCGTCGGCGGAGGACTGCAATGACGCCGCGGCCTCACGCAGGGCGTCCTCCATGGCAGAGGCCGCCTCGTTGAAGCTCATGACGCTCACGCCACTCGGCAGCGAGACGTTGTTGTACGACTCCAGCTGCTCCGCCGCCCGGGCCAGGCGAAGCTGTGCGGCGGCGGTGGCAGCGTCGCCGAGGAAGATCATCGCGCGTGCTCGCAACGCGTCGGCCTCGCCGAGCGACGACGCGAACCCGCTGGCCGTCCCCGCGTCGGCCATCGCGCTGGCGGTCGAGAGGCCCAATGCCCGCGACTGCCGGCCGACCTGACCGGACACGTTCTTGGCCCGCTGGAACGCGGACTTGGCGCGGTCGAGGGCGAGCAACGCTTCTTCGCGAAGCGCGTCCGCCTCGGTGGTCGCAGCGTCCATCTCAGCCGCAAGGTCGCCCAAGCCGCCGACTTCGTATTGCGTGTCGCCGATCGTGATCGTGCCGCCGGCGAAGGTGGATTCGACCTGCTGGCGAAGCTCCTGGCGACGTCCCTGCAGCCCATCGGCGGCGGAGATGGCCGAACGCAGGTCGCTCGCCTGCTGTCGCATCGCCTCGGCGGCAGTTGCCACGGCAGCACGCTGCGCCTGCAACTGCTCGACGTTCTTCTGCGCGAGCGAAAGTTGGCTGCGAAGCGTCTCGAGCCTGCCCTGCGTCTGGCCGGCCTCGGTGCGGGCGTCCGCGACGCGACGGGCGGCGTCGACGGCGGCCTGGCCTTTGGCGTCGAGGCTTGCCGTCTCCGCTTCGCCAGCTCGCTCGAGGGCGGCGCGGCGGGTGGCATCAACCTGTTCGATCTCGCTCTCGAGCTCGGCCACGTTCTGCTGCGCCTCGGCCAATCGGGCATCGATGGCGGCGACGGTGGCAACCTGCTGCTCGTTGAGCATCTGCCGCGTCGACGTGTAGGCGTCGAAGGCTGCGCGGTCGTTGTCGCCGATCTCCGCGTCGTAGCCGGCGTACGGGCCTTGCGTGTCCGCAGCGCCGACGGTCGGGGACCAGCCGTCGCTGCTCGATTCGGCGGCGTCGGCGAGAGCTTCGACCTCCGAGGCCGCGTCGGTCATGCCAGACTCCACCCGCGCCAGCGCCGCCTCCTGCGACGCCGCCGCCAGGCTCGCCAGGACGAGGCGTTCCATGCGGCCGGCGATGACGGCGGACTCGGCCTGCAACGCGGCGAGGCCGGGCCGGACGGCGACGTTCTCCGAATCGGGCAAAACCGTCCGCGTCAGCCGATGCGCTGCGGCAAGGTTGGCTTCGGCGGTGATGCGGTCGCGGAGCATCGACGAAGCCGGACCGCCTTCGCCGCTGCCGTCGCCGTCGCCGAGGCGTTGCACGATGTCGTCGGGCGTGGCGTCGGGGTTCTCCCCGATCAGCTGCGAGGCGGCGAGGCGGGTCTCGCGGAGCGAGGCGGCATCGGCGGTTTCGACCTCGTCACAACCGGCCAGCACCAGCGCAACGGCGGGAGCGGCAGCGAGGATCAGGGCGAGGTGGCGCGGGCGAGACGTCGTGCGGGGCATCCGCGATCTCCTTCGATTCGTGCAGGCGAAGCCCGAGCGGACGTCGGGCAAAGGCGGGACGACCCACGCAGCGGCGGGCCGGACGCGCCAGTGTCCCGTGGCGGCGGCGTCCTGTCAACGCTGCGGCCCGGACCGCGGGTACGTCCGAGAACGCACGGACGAACCACCGGCCGATCGCGACGGTAGAAGGAGCGACGGCCGGCTCGAGATGCGCGAGGTTTGCCTGCGGGCGACGCCGCCGTACCTTCTGCAGCACCTGCCGACGGTTGATCCCTGCCCTGACCCCGTGAGCCACAACACCACCGACGATCCGCCCTTCTCCAAGTTCGCCCGGCGGGCCGGTTCTGCCTTGGGCGAGGGGCAAGGCTCGTTCGGCCAGTCGTTCTGCGGCTTCGCCGGACCCGAGCCGACCTGGTCGCCAGCGGTCAACCTATACGAAGGGCCGCGGGCGTATCGCGTCTGCGTCGAGCTCGCCGGGATGCGTCGGGAGGACATTGACGTGCAGGTGCGTCCGCCGCAGACGCCGGGTGATCATCCGCGCCTGATCGTGCGTGGCGACCGCACGATTCCGCGTCCGCCCGCCGATGCGATGCCGATCAGCCAGCCGGTGAATGCAAGACCGCCGCGGGTCCGCGTGCACCGCATGGAGATCGATCACGGCCCGTTCGCCCGCGAGGTCGAGCTGCCTCAGGAGGTCGATACCGCCGGAATCACCGCCACCTACCGCGCGGGCCTGCTCTGGGTCGTGTTGCCGAAGGTCGTGTAGTTCTCCGCCAACTTTGCCCCGCAGCCGAAGCTGACGGGCCGGACGCGTACTGTCATTGTCGCATGGCCAAGCGCACCGCACGGACGCAACGCAAGACCGAGGACGCCCCCGAGCCGGACGCGCCGGACGTCGACGTCGATCAAGATGACCTCGACATCGAGGACGCAGACAACGGCGACGTCCTGACGATCGACGCGTCCGGCGCGACCGTCGCTACGGGCCGAACCGTCGAAATCGGCGGTATGAACGGCCGCAAGATCCAAGTGCCCGACACGCTGCCGATCCTGCCGCTACGCAACCTCGTCGTCTTTCCCGGCACCGTCGTCCCGCTCAACATCGGCCGGCCGCGAAGCAAGGCGATGCTCGAAGAGGTCATGAGCGGCGAGCCGAAGATGATCGGCGCGGTCGCCCAACGCGACCCCGACGACGAAGAGCCCGACGAGGACGGCCTGCACGACGTCGGCACGGTCTGCGTCATTCTCAAGCTGTTTCGCCTGCCGGATGGCAACCAGAGCATCATCGTCCACGGGCACAACCGCCTGAAGCTTCACGCGCTCAGCCAGGAAGAGCCGTTCCACGTGGGACACGTCGAGGTGCTCGAAGACGGCGTGCCGGAGGACGCCGAGACGCTGGCCCTCGTCGGCGGCGTCCGCGAGCAGGCCAAGCGGCTGATTGAGCTCTCGCCGAACACGCCCGACGAGGCCCAGCAGGTCCTGGACAACATCACGACGCCGGGCGCTCTGGCCGACTTCCTCGCGGCCAACATCCCCAGCGACGCCGACGAGCGGCAGGAAATCCTGGAAACGCTCAACGTCGGCAAACGGCTGCGGATGGTTGCGGACCGACTTGCCCGCCAGCTGGACGTGCTGGAGCTGCAGGACAAGATCCAGACGCAGGTCAAGAGCAACATCGACAAGACGCAGCGGCGGTTCTTCCTGCAGGAACAGATGAAGGCCATCCGCAAGGAAATGGGCGACATCGAGGAAGGTCCCGGCAACGACGCCGACGAACTCCGCGAACGCCTCGAAGCCGCCGGCCTGCCGGAGGCGGTGATGGAGGAAGCAAACCGCGAGCTGGGCCGGATGGAGACCATTCCGCAGGCGTCGCCGGAGTATGGCGTGATCCGGACCTACTTGGAAATCCTGTCGGAACTTCCTTGGGAGAAGTCGTCGGATGATCAGATTGAGCTCGATCGGGCTCGCGAGCAACTCGACAGTGATCATTACGGCCTCGAGAAAGTCAAGAAACGGATTCTCGAGTACTTGGCCGTCCGCAAGCTGAAGCCGGACGGCGGCGGGGCGATCCTGTGCTTCCTCGGCCCGCCCGGCGTCGGCAAAACCTCACTCGGCAAATCCATCGCAGAAGCGACCGGACGAAATTTCATCCGCGTCGCCCTCGGCGGCGTTCGCGACGAATCCGAGATTCGCGGCCACCGTCGCACCTACATCGGCTCCATGCCCGGTCGGATTATCAGCGAGCTTCGCAAAGGCGGGACGAACAACCCCGTCATGATGCTCGACGAGATCGACAAAGTCGGCAGCGACTTCCGCGGCGATCCGGCGTCGGCGTTGCTCGAAGTCCTGGATCCTGCCCAGAACGGCAGCTTTACGGACCATTACCTCGACGTTCCGTTCGACCTGAGCAAGACGCTCTTCATCGCCACCGCCAACACGATGGACACCGTGCCCGGCCCGCTGCGGGACCGCATGGAGGTCATCGACATCCCCGGCTACACGCAGGCGGACAAGTTTCATATCGCCAAGACGTACCTCGTCCCGCGGCAACTCGAAAATAACGGCCTCAAGAAGAGCCAGGCGAAGTTCAACGACAAGGCGCTGCGACTCATCATCGACGGCTACACCCGCGAGGCAGGAGTCCGCAACTTGGAACGCAGCATCGGCAGCGTCATTCGTAGCATCGCCGCAGAGATTGTTGGGGGAAATACGAAGAAGGTTACGGTCAACGAAGCGTATGTAGAGAAGGCGCTCGGCCCGGTGAAGTTTGAGGACGAGCTGGCGGCGCGAACGAGCGTTCCCGGCGTCGCGACCGGTTTGGCCTATACGCCCTTCGGCGGCGAGATCTTGTTCATCGAGGCGACCCAAATGGCCGGCAAGGGCGGCATCACGTTGACCGGCCAGATCGGCGACGTGATGAAGGAATCCGCCACCGCCGCCTTCAGCCTCGTCCGCAGCCGCGCCGACGACCTCGGCATCGACGGCGAAGACCTGGCCAACAGCGACATCCACATCCACGTCCCCGCCGGTGCCATCCCCAAGGACGGCCCCAGCGCCGGCGTCGCGATGTACACGGCCCTCTCCTCCCTCCTCACCGGCACCGCCGTCCGCAAAGACGTCGCCATGACCGGCGAAATCACCCTCCGCGGCCTCGTCCTTCCCATCGGAGGCCTCAAGGAGAAGTCTCTCGCCGCCAAACGCGCCGGCATCAACGACGTGATCATTCCCAAGCGCAATGAAAAGGACCTCGTCGACGTGCCGGAGGAAGTGATGAAGGCGCTCAACTTTCACCCGGTCGAGAACGTCGACGAAGTCCTCAAGCTCGCCCTTGAGCAGCCGAAGAAGGCGACGAAGCCCGCACGGCATCGTTGACATGAGCATAGCGTTGGCTATACTCATTCCGTCCCTAGCAGGAGTGCCCGCGTGTCACGCGGGGTCATCTTGAGTCGCCCGCTGTGCGTACGCCCGTACAGCCCGAGTCTCGTCTGCTAGGAGTTTTGATGCCGAGCGATGTCCGCTTTTCGATCGTTAAGAAGATGTTCCTCTCCGCGGGTTGGACGCTCAGCCACGTCCGTGGCTCGCGTCACGTCTTCACCAAGGCCGGGAACCGTGCGTTCCCGGTAC
>CAYQCT010000040.1:0-6318 GCA_964416015.1 uncultured Tepidisphaerales bacterium | reverse complement strand
AGGAACCTCGTGAAGTACCACTATGTCCGCGCGATCCGAAAGCTCCTCGACCCCGACAGCAAGCCTGACTCTTGAAGAGGTTGACGTGGCGAAGCTTGTCGAGCAGTATCAAGTTGTACTCGAGCGGAACGCCGAGGATGACTTGTACTATGGTCGCGGGGTCGAGTATCCGTATCTACTGGGCCATGGTAAGACGCCCGCGGCAGCTCATCGGATGGCGGTTGAGGGTCTGCAGGCCGCGGTCGAGGCCGATCTGCTGGCGGGACAGACGCCGCCGATGCCTGGCGGCGTGAAGCGGGACCGACAGATCAACGTCCGCGTCTCCGCCTTTGAGAAACTACAAATCGAGTCGGCCGCCCTTCCGGTTTTCGCGGGCTCGCCGACTACCTGCGTCATGTTGCGCTGCAGCAAATCACGTGACGACAAAACTTTCTTCGATATCTTCTAAGTCAACAAGCGTCAGATCCTCCGCCCAGAGTTGATCGCGGCCGGCGTCGCCGAAGATACGGTCGAGGGCGGGGCTGGCGGCCGGGCCGGAGCCGATGGAGTCGTCGCCGGTGCCACCGCGGAGGGAGTCAGCGCCGGTGCCGCCTTCGAGGACGTCATCGCCACCTTGGCCTAGAAGCGTGTCGTTGCCGGCGAAGCCGACGAGGTGGTTGGCGTCGGCGTTGCCGGTCAAGACGTCGTCGCCGTCGCCGCCGATGGCGTCTTCGATGCTGACGAGCGTGTTCGTCTCACCGGAGATGACGGCTTGGCCGGTGCTGAGATCGACGGTGACGGCGTTGGTGCGGGCGCGGAAGCTGACGGCGTCGATGCCGGCCTGGCCGTCGAGGGTGTCGTCGCCGGTGCCGGCGATGAGGGTGTCGTTGCCATCGCCGCCGGTGAGGCTGTCGTTGCCGGGTCCGCCGTCGAGGTGGTCGTCGCCAGCGCCGCCGATGATGGTGTCGTTGCCGACGCCGCCATAGAGGGCGTCGGGGCCGTCGGTGCCGCGGAGCAAGTCGTTGCCTGCGCCGCCTTCGACGACGATGAAGTGTCGCTCGTCGCCGCCGTTCATCGCCAGAATCACCTCGTCGTTGCCGTCGCCCAGGTCGAGCCAGACGGCCGGCAGGCCCGGCGAGACCGTCACGACATCATCGCCCTCACCAAGCGTCAGGTAGATCGCCTCGGCATCGATGGGTGCTGCGGCGGGTTCTCCGTTGAGACTGATCAAGGCATGGCCGTTGACGTCCTTGCCGAGCGTGATCGTGTTGCCGCCCGGCTTCAACGGCGGCGGCGTCACGACGGAGCGGCCCGGCTTCTCGCCCGCGGCCACGGTCGGCACGACATCGCGGTCGAGCACCGTCACAGTGAAGTCGGCCGTCGCTTTGGCGCCGTCGGCGTCCGTCGCCTGCACGGTCAGGTCGTGCGTCACGGTGGTTTCGTAGTCGAGCGTGCCGGCGAGCGTGACGACGCCGGTACTAGCGTCAATCACGAAGAGGCCGAGGCCGTCGACGAGGCTGTAGCGGATCGGGCCGGCGGCGTCCGGATCGAGCGATGCTGCCGTGGCCACTTCGGTGCCGACCGCGGCGTCTTCGGGGGTGTCGATGGTCGCGACGATCGGCGTCGTCGGTGGCTGATTTTGTACCTCGAACGCCCCGATGTCGACCGCGTTGAAGCGGGGAAGCCCACGCTGGTCCGTCGTCGGCACGCCGGTCGCCGTGCCGGCGTCAATGGCCGGGCTGCCGACGAGCAGCGGCACGACGGGCGGCCCGTCGACGCTGGCGACGAGCGAACCGAGCAGTGCGTCGATCTTCGCAGCGGGCGTGCCGATCTGGTTTCCGTCGACGCCATCGGCCGGGCCGATCAGGTCGTGCCCGCCAGCGAGGATCGAGTGTCGGATCGAGACGTTGATCGCGTCGGTGCCGGAGTGTGTCTCGAGCGAGCCTTGCCCTTCGGTCGCGTTGCCCGCGACGAGAACGTTCGTGAGTTCGAAGAGGTCGGCCTCTCGCAGATACAACGCTGATGCGTTGCTCGCGTTGGACGTCGGGCCGTTGCCGGTGATGGTCAGGTTGCGGAGGACGACCGGCTGCGTTGTGGAGCCGCGGACGTAGAGGCCGCTGCCGTTGGTGCTGAGGCCGGCGTTGGTGACGTTGTTGGCGAAGGTCGAGTTCGTGACCTCGATGATGCTTGCGCTCGAGGCATAGATGGTGGTTGTCCCGTCATTGTACGAGTGGCCGGTGCCGATCAAGCGGTTGTCGTTGAAGGTCGAGTTGCGGATGATGGTGTCGCCGTTGCGGAACGCGGCGGCGGCCGACTCGCGGGCGTTGGTGGTGTTGTCGTGGACGTGCACACCTTCCAGCGTCGCCGAGTTGCGGACGTACAAACCGCCGCCGATCTCGTTGGAATGACTGTGCGAGATCGTTACGTCGCGCAGCGTGAGGTTCGGGCTGCCGGCGGCGCTGGTGTCGTGCGTCAGCAACGCGCCGCCGCGGGACGAGTAGTGGCGGCCGTCGCCGTTGCCGTCGCGGAGGGTCAGGCCCTCGATCGTCAGCGTCTGGTCCTCGAGCAACAGGACGCGGCTCACGTTGTTCCCACTGACAGCGAGCAAGTCGTCGCCGGGGCCGGTGATCGTGAGGTCTTTGTCGACGACGAGTTCGCTGCCGCCGAGCGTGATCGTGGCTGCGCCGCCTGCGGTGAGGGCGCTGGCGAACGTAATCGTATCGCCCGCGGCCGCTTCGGCGATGGCCTCGCGAAGCGTGCGGTCGGCATCGACAGCCGTGATATCGTGCAACGCGTTGACCTCGATCACGGCCAGAAGCCGACGTTGTTCGAGAACCTCAATGGCAGCGGCGGCGATGTTCTTGCGGACCCCGATCATGGTGGTGCTCCTCCGGCAAGCCGCTCCGCGACGCTCCTCCGGGTCCGGCGGTGCGTTGCCCCGTGCACGCGTTCTGCCGACCGAACCGCCGAGTGGCGGCGGCGTCTTGCCACCTCCTGCATCGGCAACGTGCGCTCAATTCTTTACATCGTTTGCAGAATCTTCGCTGGCCGCACCTGGCCTCGGATGAAGCCTAGATCCGTACAGTTTCGAGCATGAGCTATCGCCCGAACGTCCTCTGGGTCAGCTTCGAGGACACGTCGCCGCGGTTCGGCTGCTATGAGGATGCCTTGGCGAAGCAGCGGAACCTGACGCCGAACGTTGATGCTCTCGCCGGCCGCGGGCGGTTGTACACACAGGCGTTCAGCACCGCACCAGTCTGTGCACCGAGCCGCTACTCCGTCATCACCGGGCGGTACGCGCACGTCGACGGAGCGCATCACATGCGGACCGGCCACCGGACGCGGCTGACGGAGGCGATGCCGACGCCGTATGAGGTCGTCCCGCCGCATTATGTGCGGATGCTCCCGGAGCTTCTGCGGAAGGTCGGGTACTACTGCACGAACAACGCGAAGACGGACTATCAGTTCCGCCCGCCGGCGGCAGCGTGGGACCAGTGCTCGGGCGACGGCCACTGGCGGAATCGGCCGGACGACAATCAGCCGTTCTTCGCCGTCTTCAACCCGACGGCAACGCACGAGTCGGGGCAGTGGGACGGTCGCGAGGAGGACGGCGACGTGCGGGTGAATCCAGCCGACGTCGAGGTGCCGCCGTATCTCGTGGACGCGCCAGGCACGCGGCGGGCGATCGCGCGGCAGTACGAGAACATCGCCCGCAACGATGCCCGGCTCGGCGAGCTGCTGGCGGACTTGGAGGCGGACGGACTCGCCGACGACACGATCGTCTTCCTCTGGAGCGACCACGGCGAGGGTCTGCCGCGGAAGAAGCGATGGCCGCTCGACAGCGGCACGCGCGTGCCGTTGATCGTCGCGGCCGGGGCGAACGTGCGGCAAAACGTGGCGAATCTTCCCGATGCCAGCGAGGTCGTGGACGATCTGACGAGCCTGATCGATCTTGCGCCGACCGTCCTGTCGCTCTGCGGCGTTGATCGGCCAGCGTGGCTGCACGGACAACCGTTCGTCGGGCCGGCGGCGGTGCAACGGGAACACGCGTTCGCGACACGCGACCGCTTTGACGAGTTCTATGACATGATGCGATCCTGCCGCGACGGGCGGTTCCGCTACGTCCGCAACGAGTGCCCGGACCTGCCACGATGGCTGTGGAGCCCGTACGCGTTCCGTCACCCGGCCGCGCAGGATTTGTTTGCCGCACACCGCGAGAACAAGCTGAGTGATGCGCAGCAGTATCTTTTTGCAGGACATCGGCCGGTGGAGGAGCTTTACGATGTGCAGACCGATCCGGAGGAGGTGCACAATGTTGCGTTGGAGTCGAACTATGAAGATGACTTGATCCAGCTTCGGGACGCACTGGATAGGTTTTTACAAGAACACGGGGATCTCGGCCATGAGGACGAGTCGCAGATGGTCGAGCGGTTCTGGCCCGGTCGGCGGATCGGATTGCCGCAGCCGCAGACGCCGCCAGTCGTCTTCGTGCCGATCGGCGGAACGTTCGACGGCACCCGCGCGTCCGTCAGCGGCACGCGGGAGCTGACGAGCGACGCCGCCGCGACCGGGCCGGTGGATGTGTTGCTGCACTGCCCCTGCCAGGGCGCGAGCATCGTCGTGCGGCGGGACGACGGGCCGTGGCAGGTCTATCGCGGACCGATACGGGTCGAAGCGGGAGCAAATGCGACGTTTCAGGCCAAAGCGCACCGCATCGGCTACGGCGAGAGCGAGACCTCGACGTTCCGGCTTACGCGGTGACGCGGCGGCGTTAGGATGCGTCGCATGTCGCGGTACGTCTTCCCGATCGGCTTCGTCCTGGTGCTTCTTGCGCCGCTCGCGCTGGGTGTTCTTGTCAGCGGTCGCGGCGGGGACAGCGGCCTGACGGGCGGGGCGGGCGGGCGGCTCGTCGTCGTCAGCCCGCACAACCGCGACATCCTCATCGAGTTCGAGCGGGCCTTCCGCCGATGGTGTCGCGACAACGGCCACGACGAGATCGACCTCGACTATCGCAACGTCGGCGGCACGAACGACATCGTCAAGAGCTTGGCCGACTTCTATAGTCAGGTTCGCAAGAACAACGGCGGCGAGCTTCCGCCGCAGGACACGATCGATCCGCCGTACGACCTCGTCTGGGGCGGCGGCGACTACGAGTTCAACGTCAACCTCGAAGGCCGCTACGGCGTGCTCCGGCCGATCGACCTCGATCCCGACCTGCTCGCCGCGGCCTTCCCGACGCCGGACCTCGCCGGCATCGACCTGTACGACAACGACGACGACGGCATCCACTGGGTCGGCGTCTGCCTGAGCAGCTTCGGCGTCGTCTACAGCCCGGTCGTCTACGAACAAATCGGCATCGAGCCGCCAGCGACGTGGTCGGACCTGGCACGGCCGGAATTGCGGGAAAAACTCGTGTTGGCCGATCCCGGCAAGAGCGGATCGGCGGCCGTCGCGTACATGATGGTCCTGCAGCGGGCGCTGGCCGATGCCGAGGAGGCGCATCTCGCGGCCGGCGGGGCGGCCGAAGGCGAGGCGTACGACGCGGCGTTGGCGGACGGGTGGAAGCAGGGCATGGCGGACTTGTTGCTGATCGGGGCGAACGCGCGGTACTTCACCGACGGGGCGCAAAAGGTGCCGGCCGAGGTAAGCCATGCGAACGCCGCGGCGGGGACGGCGATCGACTTCTACGGCCGCGTCGAAGAAGAGCTTGTCGGCTCCGACCGCATCCGCTATGTCGCGCCGGTCGCCGCGACGGCCGTGACGCCGGACCCGGTGGCAATCTGCTACGGCGTCGACGGCGCGGACTATGAAAGGGCGAAGCTTTTCGTAGAGTTCCTGCTTTCGCGAGAAGGGCAGGTTCTATGGAATCAGCGTCCCGGCACCGAGGGCGGGCCGAGCGGGCGGGCATTGCGGCGGGCCCCGATTCGGCGGGACGTTTATGAAGACCGGTCGCTGTGGAGTGATGACGTCGACGCCTTCGCCGAGGCCGGCGGCTTCAACCAGCGTGGCGAGTGGATGCGCGAGTTCAGCGAGACGCGGATCATCTGGGCGGCGGCGTGGATCGACGCCGGCACCGCCCTCGACGCGGCCTGGGCGGCGGCGGCGGGCGACGCGGAGCTGACCGCGAAGCTGCGGGATCTGCCGGTCAGTTGGCAGGACGTGAAGGAGCTGCGGGCCAAGCGAAAAAGTGCCGACGCCGCGGCGGTGCCTGCGTTGGTATCGAAGGAACGCTCCCGGATCGCGAGGCTGTTCCGCGAGCACTTCGCGAGCGTGGAACGGACGGCGGCAGCGCGTTAACTCGTTGATCCGCGACTGATCGTTTTGATGACGATGCGTAGT
>CAYQCT010000039.1:16148-20831 GCA_964416015.1 uncultured Tepidisphaerales bacterium | reverse complement strand
GTTCGTAGATCTCGAAAAGCAGCGGCATCGACGCGACGGCGAGCATAGCCGGGAGGCGTCGGTGTCGCGAGCGAGGACGCTACCGGGTCTTGTCGAGTCCGCCCGTTTGCCGTGACGTGCGTCGCTGGTAAGGTGCGGCCGGCCGGTTCGACCGGCCGCTTCCGACCGCGCGTTCCTCCTTATGAAGCTGCAACTGGTATCCATCGAGCGTGACGGCCTGATCAAGGTCGCCACCGCGGGCAACATCACCAGCGCGGACCTCGACTCGACCGGGCCCAATCCGCTCGCCGCCGTGATCGGCCAGAATTGGACGCAAAGCCGCGTCTTGCTCGACATGAGCGACACCCAATACATCGACTCGAGCGCCGTCGGCTGGCTGATCGGCACGAGCAAGCAGGCCAAAGACGCCGGCGGCAGTCTCGTCGTTCATGACGTCCAGCCGGCGGTCCGGCAGGTGTTGGACCTCCTGAAGGTCGGCCGCGTCGTGCCCATCGTCGAGGACGAAGCCGCCGCCCGCGAGGTCGCGTTGGCCTGAGGCGGAGCTGGGGAGCGAGTGCAATCCACAACCACGTTCCGGAGTTTCGCAGCCGATGTCCACCGCCGCCCCGAGCACTGCCGCCGAGATCCAACAGACCGACGTCCTGGGCGTCAGTGCCGAGGAGGCCATCGACCGCCTTGTCGCGCGGGCCGTGGCGATGGGAGCGAGTGACCTGTTCCTGAACGCCAGCGAGCACGAGATCGTCGCCGAGGTCCGCCATCTGGGCGTCGTTCGGCAGATCGCGACGCTCAACCGCGACCAGGGCAAAAGGGCCGTCGCGTACATTCGAAACAACGCCGGCATGAGCATGGGCGACCTGCGTCGGCCCGACGAAGGTCGGTGGATCTGGACGCCTGAAGCCCGCGAAAACGACGGCACCGAAGACGTCGAGGTCGAGCTCGACAACAGCGTCGACCTCCGCGTCAGCGTCATCCCGACGCTGCACGGTGAGGACGCAGCCATGCGGCTGCTCGTCCGCAGCAGCACGCTCTACGACCTCGAAAAGCTCGGCATGACGGCCAAGCAGCTGGGCAAATACCGGCAGATGATCGGCAACCCCGGCGGTCTGGTGCTCATCTGCGGCCCGACCGGCAGCGGCAAGACGGCGACGCTCTACGCGACGCTCATGCGGCTCAACGACGGCACACGCAAGATCAACACGATTGAAGACCCGATCGAATACGCCGTCGAAGGCCTGCGGCAGAGCCAGGTGAACGACGACATCGAGATGGACTTCGGCGACCTCTTGCGGGCGGTGCTGCGGCAGAATCCGGACGTCATCATGGTCGGCGAAGTCCGCGACGCCGAGACGGCCATGACCGCCGTTCGTGCCGCGGCCAGTGGAATCCTCGTCTTCGCCACGCTCCACGCGCCCAGCACGGCGTCGGCGATCCAGTCGATGCGGGCCTATGGCGTGCCGGACCACTTCCTCGCCAACGGCTTGCGCGGCGTCGTCGCGCAACGCCTCGTCCGCACGCTCGACCCGACCACGCGGCAGAAGCTCGACCTCGGCACCGAAGCCTTCGAGGAGGTTCGCGATCTGCTCGGGCCCGACGAAGGCAACTCGATCTACGCCGCCGTGCCCGCCGAGAGCAATCACATGAGCGGCTACGCGGGCCGAACCGGCGTCTTCGAGGTCATGCAGGTGACGCCCGCGATCCGCGCCTTGATCGCCAACAACGCTCCGGCCCGCAGCGTGCGCGACCAGGCGATTAAGGACGGCATGGTCGAGTTCCGCAAAGCGGCGCTCCTTGCCGTCGCACGCGGCGAGACGACCACCGAAGAAGTCTTCCGCGTCATCCCGACCGAAGAGCTCCTGCACGAGGAGTAGGCCAGTAGGTTGGGCATCACAACAATGCGCATCAAGCGCTCGTCCGGTACGAGCCCCGACCGTGAGGGAGGGGTTCTGTCGGTCCAATCGCGTCGCAGACGTCGGACCACCTCCCTCACGGTCGGGGCTCGCAATCGATCGCCAAGCACGTCCGTGGAACCTGCGGTGACTCTGTAACGGGAGCACGATTGCAAGATGCTCTCTCGCGCTTCATCCGCACTGTTGTTCAGCCCGCCGTCCGCACTGATTCATACGGATCTTGCTTGGAACCTGCGCGATCTCCAACGCGAGCCCCAAGCGTGAGCGAGGGGTTCTGATACCGTTCAACTTGCTCCGAACCCCTCGCTCACGCTCAGGGCTCGCATGTAAGAAGCGCACGGTCCTTTCAGGATCCGTATCAGGTGTGATAATCCGCGTTGATTGCAACGTACTCCCGACTCAGGTCGCAGCCGTAGACGTGGGCGGCGGCGTCGCCTTCGCGGCAGGTCAGGTCGAGTTCGACGCGGTCCGTCCGCATCGCCTTTGACAAGGCGGCTGCGTCGAAGTCGACGGGCAGGCCGTCGCGGAAGACGATAGTGCCGGCGAGGCGGAGTTCGCAGCGGTCGGCGTCGAAGGCGAGGTCGTCCCGCGCCGCGGCCATGCCGGCGATGCAGACGATGCGGCCCCAGTTCGGGTCGTTGCCGTGCATCGCCGCCTTGACGAGCGGGCTGTCGGCGATGCTCCGCGCAAGTGATGCCGCCTCGGCCTCGGTTCTTGCACCGGCGACGCGACAGACGAGCACCTTCGTCGCCCCTTCGCCGTCGGCGGCGATCTGGTAGGCCAATGCGTCGCAGACGTCCGTCAGGGCCGCCTGGAATGCCGCGTCGCCCGCCGCCACTGTCGGGCCGTGGCCGCTGGCGAGGAGGGCGACGGTGTCGTTCGTGCTGCAGTGGTTGTCGACGGTGACGCGGTCGAAGGTCCGCATCACGGCCGGCGCGTGAAAGTCGCGGAGCACCTCCGGCGAGACGGCGGCGTCGGTGGTCAGGTACGCCAGCATCGTCGCCTCGGCCGGCACGTGAGCGCCTTCGACTTCGAGCATCGGCCCGATCATGCCGCTGCCCTTGCAGACGCCGGCGATCGTGATCGTCTCGCCGCCGATCCTGACGGTCGTCGCCGCCTGCTTCGTGACGAGGTCGGTTGTCAGGATCGCATTTGCGAAGGCGTCGGCGTGTTCGCGGGAACTGCCAAGCTGTTGCGACGCGGCATCGATTCCGTCGCGGACGTTCTGCATCGGCAGCGCGTGGCCGATGATGCCGGTCGAGCTCGGCAGGACGTAGTCGCGGCTGACGCCGACGTGCTGGCCGACACGCGTTGCCATCTCGATCGCGTCGCGTTTGCCCGGCTCGCCGGTGCAGGCGTTGGCGTTGCCGCTGTTGACGACGACGGCCCGCAGGCGGTGGGTGCTTTGGTGCAGATGCTCCCGCCCGACGGTCACGGCGGGCGAGACGACGCGGCTCCGCGTGAACGCGACGGCGGCCGAGGCGGGGCGGTCGCAGACGAGCAACGCCAGGTCCGGCTTGCCGCTCTCCTTGATGCCGCACGCCACGCCGGCGGCGCGAAAGCCGCGGGGCGAACAAAGATGCAGCGACGAATCGGTTTGGGTCACGGCGGCGACAGGTTAAGCTGTCGACGAATGCCCCGCACCAGCGAGCAGCACCGCGTCACCGGCGAGACCGACGTCCGCCTCCGCCTCGACCTCGACGGCACAGGCCGGGCGGACGTCGCGACGGGCGTCGGGTTCTTCGACCACATGCTCGACCTGCTTGCCCGGCATGCCGTGGTCGACCTTTCTATAGAGGCCAAGGGCGACCTGCACGTCGATGCGCATCACACGGTCGAAGACGTCGGGCTCGCGCTGGGCGACGCGCTGCACGAAGCCCTCGGCGACAAGGCCGGCATCCGGCGATACGGCGATGCGCGGGTGCCGATGGATGAAGTGCTCGTCGCCGCCGCCATCGACTTATCGGGTCGACCGGCGTTCGCGTGCGACTTCGGCTGGCCGGCGGGCGCGACGATCGGCTCGTTCCCATGTGAGCTGGTCGAGGAGTTCTTCAAGTCGCTCGCCACCCGCGGGCAGTTTGCGATGCACATCGACATCGTCCGCGGCGGCAACCTGCACCACGTCGCCGAGGCGGCCTTCAAGGCGACGGCGCGGGCGTTGCGCGAGGCGGTCGAGACGGACCCGCGGCGGCAGGGCGTGCCGAGTACGAAAGGAACTTTGTGATGACGATGCGACTTCTGCTCGTGCCGATGCTGGCCGCCGCCATACTGACGGGCGGGTGTTCGTACGACTCGTTCGACAAGCCGATTCGGCTGTATCCGCAGCGGGAGACGTCAGTCCTAAAGCCGGCCCCGCGGACGGAGGTGTACGCGGTCGCGGTGAAGGAAGCCGATCGGCCGACGCGGTTGTGGACCGAGGTCGAGGCGGTCGCGTTGCACGGCGACCTGCTCGGCTTCGAGTTGATCGACGGCGAGGCGTGGGCGGTCGTCGGGGACGAGGCGGTCTGGCTCGGGCCGTTGCCGGAGCGGGCGGAATATATCGCTTGGGCGACGCAGGAACGCCGTGCCGGCCTGACGGCGCAACAGGCGGCTCTGCCGGCGAACGTGGCGGGCGAGGTCGTCGGCGCGGTCGCGGTGGGCGTCGTCTACGCCTTGACGTTCGGGTTGCTCGACGAAGCGGTCGACACGTTGCGGGACGAGTGCGACCTGCACGAGCGACGCAGGTGCCGGTGGTGCGACTGAGGTGAGTTCGTCCCGCGGATCTAGGGGTTTCTCC
>CAYQCT010000039.1:12316-16138 GCA_964416015.1 uncultured Tepidisphaerales bacterium | reverse complement strand
GGGCTCAGCCCGTGGGCTTTCCATACGTCAAGACGGACGTAAGTCTGACGCTTCACGCATTGCACCGTCGCGTTTCGAACAGTCACGTCCCATAGTCGCGTCCTGCATCGACTGCCGCGCAGGTGCGGGATCTTCCTCGTTAACCGCCCCGCTCCATATGACGACGTGCGGGTCGGCAGGCCTTTCCGGCTCGCCGCCTCCGTTATGTCCACTGCCAGCACAACGTCGCAGGAAGTTCGTCGCCCGACCCCGCCGACGGGGGCGCGGCTCGACCGCCTGCTCCGCGGAACGACGTGGGCGGCCATCGGTGCCAAAGACGCCGACATCGAAGCACTGCGCGTAGCGGCGGGCGTCGAGAGCGGCGTCGTCATCAAGGCCGCCGCCAACCTCGCCGCGGCCGAAGCGGCCGGGGCGGCGTTGGCGGTCGTGTGCGATCCGCAGGCGAAGCAGGACAAGCCCGAGGCGATGACGGTCGTGGTCGCAGATGCCGCGCCGACGCTGGACCGGGCGTTGCTCGCCGTTCGCAGCGGAGCGACGGACTACCTGCCGGGGACGCTCGTTTCGCTCGACCCGATCGAGCTGCGTCGCCGGCTTCGCGTCGCCGCCGCCCGGCAGTGGGCCGACCGCCGGCTGGACCGTCGGCTCGACGGGCTCACCCGCACCGTCCGCCGGCTCGACCAGGCCCGCAAGACCGTCTCGGAGAAGGTCGACCTGCTCTGCCGCGACCTCGTGCACGCCTACGGCGACGTCGCCCGGCAGGTCGAAGACGTCAAGCTCGACCGCAGCCTGCGCGACCTGCTCGGATCGGCCGAAGATCTCGAGCAGTTGCTCTGCCACCTCATGGATTGGCTGCTCCGTCACGGCGGCAACACGAACCTGGCCATCTTCCTCGAGACCGAAGGCGGCCAGGCGGAACTCGGGGCGTACATGAAGCACACGGTGCCCGGGGAAGACGCCGTCGTCAGCTGGCTGCAACGCCACGCCCTGCCCGCGGCCGAGATGGCGGCGAGCGAGGCCCCGGGCAACGGCGGCATCTTCCGTGCCTCGGCTGAGAAGCTGCTGCCACACCTCGACCCGCTCGATCCCGCCGAATCGCAGTTGATCGACCACCAAATGCTCGCCGTCTCCTGCGGCTACCTGTCCGAGTCGATCGGCGCGATCGTCATGTTCCGCCGCGACGACGAGCCGATGGAAGACCGGCACGTCGACCTGCTCCGCATCGCCGCCCCGGCCTTCGCGGCGGCGTTGACGCACCTCGTCCACGACGGACCCGCCGGCGTCGAGGACGAGCCGGACGATGACGACGACGAATGGTGGCAACGCGGCGGCTCGCCGGAGCCGGACTTCAGCTGAATCGGGAGCATCCCGTACGCCCACCATCCTCAAGCCGTTCCGCGAGGTGGTGGACCGAGCAATCATGCGCATCAAGCGACAAGGCAAAGCTCCGAGTGCTTTCCCGTTACAGGGCTACCGCACGAATGAGGAATTCGGATAAAGGTCTGTTGCGAGCCCCGACCGTGAGGGAGGTGGTCCGTTGTTGATCGACTGTATCGTCCCGAAAAAACCCCTCCCTTACGCGACCGCTTGATGCGCATGCTTGCGGAGCCCACCCTACTCCAGATCTGCCTCAAGCCGTCGTCCACTCACAGCCGTCGCGGGTCAGCCGCGCCGTCAGGTCGTCCCAGAGCTGCTCCGGCAACTGCGGCACCACACGGACACCGCCGACGACGCTGATGAAGTTCGTGTCGCCGCTCCACCGTGGCACGACGTGCCGATGCAGATGACCCGGCACGCCCGCGCCGGCGGCTTGACCGAGGTTGATGCCGACGTTGAAGCCCTGCGGGTTCATTACGCGACGTAGCAGGTCAATCGCCGCGACCGTGCCGGCGTGCATCTCAGCGGCTTCGTCGGGATCGAGATCGACCAGGTCCGGCACGTGCCGCCGCGGGGCGATCATGAGGTGGCCTGACGTGTACGGGTAGCGGTTGATGACGCAGACCGTCCGCGTGCCGAGCCAGACGACGAGCCGGCGGCGGAAGGCGTCGCGACGTTCCTCGCCGAGCTCATCGACGGCCGCTTCGACGTCGCCGGCGGCGCAGAGGAAGCAGCCGTTATGTTTCTTGGTCAGCGGGTCGCTCTGGGCCGGATCTTTCTCGAGCGACTTGATGTACGGCATCCGCCACGGCGCGTGCAGCTGGTCGACGTCGGCCACGCCGCGAGGCTACGCGTCGGCTCGACGACGCATCGCGAAGGCGAAGAGCGTCATGGCAAAGACGACGCCGGCGACGTTGAAGAGGTAGTCGTAGATGTCAGCCGTCCGGTCGAACGGCGGCTGCGTGAGTTCGTCGAAGACGGCGTAGACGAGCACGATCGCTCCGGCCAGCAGCGGGCGATGACGCGTGGGCTTGAGGTTGATCGCGACGAGCCACGCCAGCAGGCCGAAGCCGACGAAGTGGCCCAGCTTGTCCGGCCCCACGTGGAACAGCCCGTCCGGCTGCGGCGGCTCGCCGTCGTCCCAGAAGGGCGGCACGTGCGTCGCGACGAGCAGCAGCAACCAGTAGACGCCGAGCACGACGCGGCGGGTCGTGCGGCTCACGCGACTGCCGCCTCACGCGCGTTCAGTGTCTTCAGGCCGGCAGTGGTCGTGCGGTGCACCGTCGCCGTTGGCTCGCCGATCAGGCGGAGCAACGCGGCGACTTCCTCGGCGAGCGCCGCGTAGTCGGCGGCGCCGTGGCTCGTCGGGTCGTAGGTCAGAATCGGCTGGCCGAAACTCGGGGCTTCGGCGAGTTTGATGTTGCGACGGATCCGCGTCTCGAGAAGTTCCGCCTCGCCCCACGGCAGATTCGTCCCGCGGGCGGCGGTGAAGAAGCCCTCGAGCTCCGCCGCGACGTCCGCGGCCAGGCGGGTGTTGGCGTCGTGCATGGTCAAGACGACGCCGAGCACCTTGAGCTTCGGGTTCATGCCGCCGGCGAGGTGGCGGACGGTCTGCAAAAGCTGGCTGAAGCCTTGCAACGCGAGGAAGTGCGCCTGCATCGGCACGAGTACCTTGTCGGCCGCGGCCAGCGCGTTGACGGTCAGCAGGCCCAGCGACGGCGGGCAGTCGAGCAGCACGACGTCGTACCCGTAGCCGACGCCTTGCAACGCCTGCCGCAGGCGGAGCTGGCGGTCGGGCGCATCGGCGAGTTCGGCTTCAAGCCCAGCCAAGGCGAGGCTGCCGGGAAGCAGGTGGACCTCGCCGTCCAGGCCCGCTGCCGCGTCGCCGTCGATGCGGCGGACGGCTTGCAGCAGGGTCGACTCGTTGCTCAAGACTTCGTGCAGCGAGGCTTCGTCGTCCTGCGGGTCATGGCCGAAGTTGATCGAGAGGTGGCACTGCGGGTCGAGGTCGACGAGCAGCACCCGCATGCCGCGGTCGGCCAGGGCGGCGCCGAGGTTGGCGCAGGTCGTCGTCTTGCCGACGCCGCCCTTTTGGTTCATGAACGCGATCGTCGTCGGCTGGTCGGGCATCATCGGGGGTCGCGTGGTCGGAGGCCGGGCGGTTCGTGGGCGCACGTCGGCCCACTAGCTACCCTTCGGCCGACGCGGCGGGCGCACATTAGCGGACCTGCCGGCCACGCCCTTGCCACCCACGAATCCGCCGATGCCCGACCCGAAGACGCCGACTGTCCTGATCATCCGCGACGGCTGGGGCAGCAACCCGAACGCCGCCCACGACGCCATTAATGCCGTCAAGCAGGCCCGAACGCCCGTCGCCGACCGCATCGCCAGCCAGTTTCCGCGGACGCTGATCCGCACCGACTCGATGGACGTCGGCCTGCCCGACGG
>CAYQCT010000039.1:11961-12306 GCA_964416015.1 uncultured Tepidisphaerales bacterium | reverse complement strand
CAACAGCGAAGTCGGCCACCAGAACATCGGTGCAGGTCGCATCGTCGACCAGGAGTCGGTCCGCATCACGCGGGCCGTCCGCGACGGGCGGTTCTTCGACAACGAGACGCTCGTCGCCGCCTGCCAGCACGCCAAGGCCGGCGGCGGGGCGTTGCACCTGTTCGGCATCGTCAGCGACGCGGGCGTCCACGGCCTGCTCGAACACCTTTACGGTTGCCTCGAGCTTGCCAAGCGGCAGGGCGTGCGGGAGGTATTGATCCACGCCTTCACCGACGGCCGCGACACGCCGCCGACGACCGGCGAGCGGTACGTCACGGAGGTCGCGGCGAAGTGTGCCGAGCTGGG
>CAYQCT010000039.1:10370-11951 GCA_964416015.1 uncultured Tepidisphaerales bacterium | reverse complement strand
CATCGGCCGGATCGCCAGCGTCGTCGGCCGGTACTACGCGATGGACCGCGACAACCGCTGGGACCGCGTACAGCAGGCCTACGACCTGCTCGTCGGCCGCGGCGAGGCAGTGCCGAACTTTCCAGACGCGGCGTCGGCCGTGCGGGACTTCTACGAGAACAACGACGATCCGAACCGCCGCGGCGACGAGTTCGTCACGCCGCGGACGATCGGCGATGCGGCGACGTCGCGGGTGAAGAACGGCGACGCCGTCCTCTTCTACAACTACCGCGGCGACCGGCCGCGCGAGTTGACCAAGGCGTTCGTCCTGCCGGAGTTCGACGGCTTTGCCCGCGGGCCGATGCTGGACCTGCACTTCGTGACGATGACCGCCTACGAGACGGGCCTGCCGGTGCGGGTGGCGTTTCCCAAAGCACCGAAGATGGCCGACGTCCTGGGCGACTACGTCAGCCGGCTGGGTCTGCGGCAATTCCGGTGCGCGGAGACCGAGAAGTACCCGCACGTCACGTTTTTCTTCAACGACTACCGCGATGAAGCGTTCGAAGGGGAAGATCGACAGATCGTGCCCTCGCCGCAGGACGTGACGACGTACGACCAGAAGCCGGAGATGAGCGGCATCGAGGTGGCCGACGAGGCGGTGCGGCGGGTCGAAAGTGGCGCGTACGACCTGCTCGTGATCAACTTCGCCAACGGCGACATGGTCGGGCACACCGGCAACCTTGCGGCGGCGGTGAAGGCGTGCGAAGTCGTCGATCAAGGCGTCGGCCGGATCCTCGAAGCCGTCCAAGCTCGCGGCGGTCGGGCGGTCGTGACAGCCGATCACGGCAACGCCGAGCAGATGACAGTCGACGGCACCGCGTCCGGCCCGCCGCATACGGCCCACACGCTCTACCCGGTCGAGTTGGTCGTCGTCAGCGACGAGCACGCGACGGCGACGCTGCGCGAGGACGGCCGGTTGGCGGACGTCGCGCCGACGCTGCTGGACCTGATGGGCCTTGACGTGCCTGCGGGCATGACGGGGACGAGTCTGCTGCGGCCGTAGGTCGGTTGCTGTGTTAGAATGTCCGTGATGGCGACGACCACGCTCCATCCGCCGGCCGCGGCGAACTTCGACCTGGACGATCTTCATCGTATCACGGTCGAGATGTGGCACGACATTGTCGCGAGGGAACGCTTTGAGGATCGCGAACCGTATGAGTTGCTAGAAGGCTTGATCGTAAAGAAGATGCCAGAAGACGCAGTTCATGCGGCGGTGATATCGATCCTCCTTCGTCTCGTCGGGCGGCACTTGCCGGACGGCTATGCCGTTCGCCAGCCGGCACCGGTGACGACGGAAGACAGCGAGCCGGAGCCTGACCTGTGCATCGCGACGGGAAAGGAAGCGGACTACATCGAGCACCACCCGACGCCGGCTGACATCCTGCTCCTCATCGAAGTCGCCAACACCAGCCTCGCCCGGGACCGCTCGTGGAAGCGACGGATCTACGCCCGTGGCGGGACGCCGGCATACTGGATCGTGAACCTTCGCGACCGCACGATCGAGACGTTCGCCGACCCGCAGACCTTCGAGGAGCAGGGCCT
>CAYQCT010000039.1:7211-10360 GCA_964416015.1 uncultured Tepidisphaerales bacterium | reverse complement strand
CCGTATCTTCGCCGCCGACGAGCCGGTCGAGTTCCCGATCGAAGGCCTGCCGCCGTTGCGATTGGCGGACGTGCTGCCGGCGTAAGTCGGCGGTCGCCGACTTCTGGTCGCGGTGGGCCAACAATGCGGGTGATGCTGAGGAGCCCGACGACGAGGAACCCGCTCGTGCCTGCCGCTTTGGCCGCGGTCTGCCTGCTCGGCCTGACGGATGCCGTCCACGGACAGCCGGCCGCGAGTGGTCTCGACGCGGTGCCGGACGGGGCCGTCATCGACGAGTTGGTCCGGCGTGGCCTCGACGACCTGCTCAACCACACGCTCGATGCCCGCGGCATTCCTGAAGATCAACGCGACGCCTACCGCGCGCAAGCCGCGCTGAATCGGCTGAGCGACGAGAGCCTGAGCTTGCAGGAGCGACGCGATCTTGCCCTTCGCGTCGCCGCCGGCATCGAGCCGTTGATCGCGGGCGACGTTCCGCCGGACGAGCAGGCCGCGCGTGGCGAGACGCTTCTGGCTAGTGCAAGACTGCTGACCAGCCAGGCGATCGACCAGGAAGTCCGGCTCATCGAGTACTTCGGCGACGACGCCGGCCGCCGTCGTTTCCTGCAGCCGGTCGCGGACGCCGTGGCGAACATGCTGACGCGGGCCCAGGAGTTGCTCGTGGCCGAGGGCCAGCGGCTGGAGATGGAGGTCCAGAGCGTCAACGACCCGCGGCTGCCCCGGATTTCCGCCTTGAACCGGCAGGCGCGCGAAGCCGCGGGGCTCGCGGTCATGGCCCGCTACCACCGCCTGCTCGGCACGGATCCCGACGCGCAGGACCGCCGCACCCAGGCCGCCGCGTTGGCGCAGGAGCTGGCGCCGTTCGCCGTTGATCGGAATCCGAACCGCGTCGTCGTCCTGCACCTTCTCGGTAAAATCCACCAGGCGCACGGCGGCGAGACCGGCCGCGAGAACGCCCGCCAGGCCTACCAGCAGGTCATCGTCGCCGGCGACGATCCGATCCGTATCTTCGACGCCTACTTCGGCAACACGGTCGTCGCCGCCGAGGAAGGCGACGCCGAGGCCGCGCAGACGCAGCGCGAGCAGTTCGAAGCCTGGTTCGCCTCGCAGCAGGACAACGGCCAAGGCCCGCTCGCCGGTCGCGAGCCGCTGATGCTCGTCCTTCGCTACCGCATCGCTGACGCCCTGAGCCGCACCGCCGCGACGGAGGCCGAACGGGAGGCTGCGGCCGGTGAGGCGATCGCGACGCTGACGGATCTGGTCGCGCAGTACGAGGCCTTTCGCCCGATTGTGACCGAGGTGCTTCTCGCGCAGATCGGCACCGACGCCGACGCAGATCTGGAAGGCCTGCCGACGCTCGTGCTCGACAGCATCGTCGACGCCGGCCGCGGCGAAGCTGCGCGGAGCCTGCAGGATGGCGACGGCGGTCCGCCGATGGACGAGGAGAGCGTCCGCCGCGCCGTCGACGCCGCGGCCCTGCTGTACGAACGCCTGCAAGCCGGCGGCGAAGACACGCCGCCGGCTTCGCTGGTCGCCAAAAACACGTTCAATCGCGGCCTCATGCTGCAGGTCCTCGGCGACGACCAAGCCGCCGCGGACGCTTATCTGCAGTTCGGCGACATCGAAGGCGTCGACCCGGACCGTCGGCTGGCCGCCTACCAGCGGGCGTTGGGCATCGTCGACGACCTGAAGCGCGACGCCGCCGCCGATTCGGACGAGGCAATCGCCGCCGATGCGATCGAGGCGCGACTGCTGCCGATCTTGGTCGACGAGTACAACGACGTCTCGCGGGCGTTCGACCTGGCGAGTCGGCTGCACCGCAACAACGAGCTGGCAGAGGCGTCGCGGTACTACCAAATGGTGCCCGCCGACGATCCGCGTCGGCCGGACGCCAATCGATTGCTGTTCCTGGCCCGTTACGGCGTGCTGCAGCAGGCGGACGACGCCGCCGATCGCCGCGGGCTCGTGGCCGAAGTGGCGCGTCTGGGCGAGGCGGCAGTGCAGTCGCTACAACAGGCCGCCGCCGCCGCGACGCGGCCGGAGCTCGAACGCGCCTACCGCGGCCGCGAGGCGCAGGTCCGGATCGATCTCGCCAGCCTCGAGCTGGCCGAGCGCGATGATCCCGCCGCGGCGATGACGCTGCTGCAGGACCTCGAAGAACGCGTCGCCGGCCTCGACAATGCCGACTCGCTCGTTGCCCAGGCGATGCCGCTCCGCTTCCAGGCGACAGCTGCGGCGGGCGACGTCGATGCCGCGACGCAAGACCTGCTGGCGTTGCTCGATCAAAGCGATGCCGAGCAGGGCTTCCGCTTCATCAGTCAGTTCCAGTTGACGCTCAACCGGGCCTACGAGCGGGCCGATCGCAGGGGAGACGTCGCCGGGCGTCGGCAAGTGACCGAAACGAGAGCCGCCGTGACGCCGAAACTTGTTGATTGGATCGAGAACGTCGCCGACGCGGATTTTCGCAAGTATGCCTACACCTTCCGCCGCCTCGACGCCGAGACGCAGCTCCAGGCCGCCGCAGAACTCGAGGGCGACGCCCGCACCGCCCGTCTCGAAGCCGCCCGCGACCGCCTGCTCGAATTGCAGTCGGCCGAGAATCTCGAACAGTGGCGCGATCTGCTCGAGCTCGACGACGCGCAACGCCAGCAGGCCCGATTCGACCCGAAGGTCCGCATGAACCTTGGCCGCGCGTACTACCTGCTGGGCGATTACGGACAGGCCCGTCAGGAGTTTGGCCGCCTGTTGCAAGCCGAGGCGCTCGGCGGCCCCGTCGTCGCCTCGCAAGATCCCGGCGTCGGCCAGCTCGTGCCGAACGAAGACTACTGGGAAGCGCAGCTCCGCTTCGTCCAAAGTGGCATCGAAGTCGGTGCCCCCCGCGACACGCTCCGCGGCCACGTCGAACGCCTGCAGATCCTCTACGGAACGGCCTTCGCAGAGAATCGTTTCGCCGAGGAATTCGCGACGCTTCGACAGGAGCTGTCGGCCGAAGGTTGAGACACAATTCATCAAGTCCACCGAAAGCTGGTGGGATCAACCCGCGGGCTTCCTGCTTGAACCCGGGAGCCGTTTGAGAGGTCCGGTCGTAGCAGCGGCGGCTCGCCGCTGCCGTCGGTGTAAGTCCGGCCGGATCGCCCAGAGGCAGCGGCGGG
>CAYQCT010000039.1:4745-7191 GCA_964416015.1 uncultured Tepidisphaerales bacterium | reverse complement strand
CCGCCGCTGCTACGTTCTCACACGATCCCTAGCGAAACAAGTACCCAGTCCGAAGTTTCAACTTCCGCTCTATCGTCACGTCGTGCTCATTGTGCGAGAGTTGCAGAAGGCCTTCTCCTCCCCGGTCGATGGCTCCCGCGTGCCCGTGCTCGACGTCCCGTCGCTCGACGTCGCCGCCGGCGAGCACGTCGCGCTCATCGGCGGAAGCGGCTCCGGCAAGACGACGCTCCTCCACTGCCTTGCCGGCGTCACCGCTGCCGACGCCGGCAGCATCGTCTACGACCTAGCGGATCGTCAGGTCGACGTGACCGGCCTGGCCGAGCCCGCCCGCGACACCTTCCGCGGACGCCAGCTCGGCTACGTCTTCCAAACCCACCACCTCCTGCCCGGCCTGACCGCTCGCGAAAACGTCCTTCTCGGCATGAGCTTTTCGGGCCGAACTCCTGACAAGTCGCACGCCGACGACCTGCTCGCCCGTGTCGGTCTCGGCGAGCGGCTGCATCACCACCCGCGCCAGCTCAGCGTCGGCCAACAGCAACGCGTCGCCGTCGCCCGCGCGCTCGCGAATCGGCCGACGCTCGTGCTGGCCGATGAGCCGACCGGCGCGCTCGATCCCGCGACGGCCGATCAAGTGATGCAGCTCATGATCGAACTCTGCCGCGAGGCCGGAGCCGCGTTGCTCGCCGTCACGCACGACCCGCGTGTTGCTGCAATGCTCCCGCGGCAGATTGACCTCGCCGACATCAACCGGGCCGGGAGGGCGGCATGAGTCTGCTGCAACTGCTCGTCAAGAACCTTCGACAGCGGGCGCTTTCCTCCGTCCTCACGATGCTGAGCATCGCCCTCGGCACGGCACTCGGCGTCGCGTTGCTCATCGCCGGCCGCGAAGCGCCACGCCTGTTCGGCCAGGCGGAGTTCGGCTTCGACCTCGTCGTCAGCGGCAAGGGCGATCCGCTGCAGGCGGTGCTGAACAACGTCTACCTGCTCGGCCAGCCGCCGCCGACGTTTGACTACCGCGTCATCCGCGACCTTCGCCAGGATCCAGAGCTTTCGCCGCTCGTCACGTGGGCCGTGCCGCTCGCGTGGAGCGACACGCACCGCGGCCGTCGCATTCTCGGCACGACGGCCGACTTTTTCACGACCTTCGAGCCGCGTCTCAACCGGCCGTTACAGTTCGCCCAAGGTCGCGTCTTCGAGCCGGCACGGTGGCAGGCCGTCCTAGGCAGCGACGCCGCCGCCGAGCTCGACATCGGCCTCGGCTACTCGTTCCAGGCCTTCCACGGCGACGAAGCCACCGGCCATTTGCACGAAGAAGCCTGGCAGGTCGTCGGGGTCCTCGCTCCGACCAACACCGCCCTCGACCGCGCGATCTTCGTCCCACTTGCCACGCAACTCGCCATCGGCGAGCACGGCACGGGTGTGCTCGATCAGCAACGACAGCGTCTGACCCCCGCCGACATCTCGTCGCTCTACGCGACGCATCAGCAGACGCTCGACGATCTCGTCACGGCCGGTGGAAGTGCGAAGTCGACGTACGTCGAGACCGCCGCGGGCGAGGTCGTGCCGTTCCTGCCGCCGGAACTCTGGCGAGTGAGCGGGGCCTTCGTGCGGACGTCGGGTGCGTTCGCCACAGGCAAGCTGCGGTTCCGCCTGAACAACGGCCCCGACGCCGCCGCCGCCCGACCGGCGGCGGTCATGCTCGACTTCTACGACACCTTCCTGCCCGGGCCGACCGCGCTGCTCTTTGCCGTCACCGTCGGCGTGACCGTCGTCGCGGCGATCTCGGTCCTCGTCGGCATCTACAACAGCGTCCAGGGCCGCCGGCGTGAGATTGCCGTGTTACGGAGTCTGGGTGCGACGCGAGCAAAGCTCCTGACGCTCGTCACACTCGAGGCGGTCGTTCTCGGCATTGTCGGCGCAGCTCTCGGTTGGCTCGGTGGCCACGCGCTCGCCGCCGCCGGCAGCGGCTACTTGTCCGGCCTCCTCGGCGAAGGCATCGCCTGGTGGCGGGTCGGGACGAACGAGATCCTCTACTGCCTCGGCGTCGTCCTCCTCAGCGGCCTCGCCGGCCTCGTTCCCGCTTCCGCCGCGTACCGGACGCCGGTCGCGCAGCACCTCAGCGAGTAAGGCCGATCGGCTCGCTGGAACGATTTGCAGGAACCCGTACGCGAATTGCGATCGGATACAAGTCGCGCCTACGTACGCCGACGGGCTTCAGCCGCCTCGTCGACCTTCGCGGAAACGCGTGAGGAAGACTCGGAAGCCGAAGCCCGTCGATTGCGACGCAAACGTACCGGCGTAGCGAGAAGCTACTCGGCAAAGTGGGAACTACTTGCCGAGCTAGAAGCCGTTCGAGAACGTAGCAGCGGCGGCTCGCCGCTGCCTCTGGACCCCGAATCTTCTGCGATAGCCGACGGCAGCGGCGAGCCGCCGCTGCTACGGACCA
>CAYQCT010000039.1:429-4735 GCA_964416015.1 uncultured Tepidisphaerales bacterium | reverse complement strand
TGACGATGCCGCGGAAGTTGGCGCTGCTGCTGCGGTAGCCGGTGGCGAAGACACCGTCGACGATGTCGCCGACCTTCATGGCCTTGTTTCCTTTGAGAACGTCGGCGATGACGTCGGGGAGCGGCTTGTCATTTCGCGGACGGCCGCCTGCGGTGTACTCGCCGCCGCTGCCGTTCTCTTCGCCGTCCATCGACTCGATCTGACGATCGAGCGCTTCCAGCTTGCCGGCGAGCTTCTTGCGCTCTGCCATGAGTTTCGACCGCTGGCCGCGACGTTCGCGAATCATGTTCTGAAGGTCAGCGATACTCGGCTGCTTCTTGGGCTTACCACGGGGCATAGTAGATTCCGATCGGTAGGTGGGGTGAACTGGAACAACTCGCCGAACATGGTTCTTCGGCCGAACCGCCTGGTCCGCCGGCGTCGACCTACGTTGCGACGGGCGAGTTTGCCCACAGTAGGCCGAAGTTGGTTCCGCGTACACGAAAATAGATTTTCACAACAAGGCGCTTCCGCATTCCGCAGCGAATCGGCCGCCTGCTACGGTCGAGCCTCCTCGCGATGACGCTTCTCTCCCGTCCATGGAATCCTGACGCCGCGCCCGTTACACGCCTCGCGCCGTCTCCGACCGGGGCGCTGCATCTAGGCAACGCGCTGACGTTCTGCATCAATTGGGCGTTGGCCCGCGCCCGCGGTTGGCGTGTGTTGCTCCGCCATGACGATCTGGACGGCCCCCGCGTCTCGCGGGACGTTGTTCCCGAAGTTGAGCAGGATCTGCGTTGGCTCGGCCTTGATTGGGACGAGCGCCTGCCGCTGCAGTCGACGCGACAGACGCGTTATGAGACTGCGGCAAAGAAGCTGATCGAGGCTCGCAAGCTCTTTCGATGTACGTGCACCCGGCGCACTGCAGCCGACCCGTCCGGCAGGGCCGCGCCCGATGGTTCCGCGATGTATAGCGGCCGGTGTCGGGACGATGTCATCATGGATGTTCGGTATAAAGAAGGGTCGGCGACATGGCGGTTCCGCGTGACGGAGCCTGCACGTTTCCGCGAACTGAATCATCGTGAAGTCGTTCTGCCGCCGGCGGCACTCGATGACTTCGTCGTGCGACGATCGTCGGGAGCCTGGAGCTACCAGTTGGCAAGCGTTGTCGATGATCTGGATGCGGGCGTGACACACGTCGTCCGCGGCGAAGATCTTCGCGCGAGCAGCTTTCGTCAGGCGTTGCTGTTCGAAACGCTCGGCGAGCAAACGCGTCAGCCGAGGTTTCTGCATACGCCCCTCGTGGTCGGGCCGGACGGGCGCAAGCTGGCCAAGCGGCACGGCGACACGCGGCTTCGCACGCTTCGCGACGGCGGCTGGTCGGCGGCAAGGGTGCGACAAATGCTCGCCGGTTGGTGCGGCTTTGCCGACGCAGATCACGCGACGCCGGCGGCTTGGGTAGAGCGGATCGACCCGGACCGCCTGCCGACGACGCCGATCATTTTCGATCCGTCAAACTGTTGAAGTTGCCTTCGCGCGCCGGTAGCTTCTGCGTCCTCTTCGAGACCAGCTATGACGAACGACGCGACATCTACCAGCGGCCCGGCCGACCCCTTCCGAGAGAATCCCGGCATGAACCCGAGGTTCCTGCTCGGTGTCGGCCTTGCCGCGGGCGCGGCGGTGGTTGGCGTCGTGATCTGGTTGCTGATCCTGATCTACGTCGAACGCGAGTTCGGCCTGCTCGCGTGGGGCCTGGGCGCGTTGGTCGGCGGCGGCATGCTGCTCGGTGCGGGCCGCGGCTCGGCAATGGGATCCATCGTGGCAGCCGTCATCGCGCTTGTCATGATTGCGGGTACGAAGGTCCTGCCGGCGCTCTACATCGCGAACATCACGCAGCAGACGGTCGACTACACGCAGTACCTGACGCAGGACTACGACGCGTCGCTCGCCCGCGAGCAGGTCGCTTCCATGCGCGTAGAGGACATGGTTGCGGCCAAAGGATTCGACTACAACACCTCCACGCCGGAGCAGGACGAGGAGGCCTACGTCAATGCGGCGGCCGAGGTCGCTTTGATCCCAGAGGAAGATCTCGAGGCCGAGTGGGGTCGTGAGATCGTCGAGGAACAGAAGGCCCTCACGATCTCCAACCGGCTCTACACGGCGCAGGAAGGCGAGGGTGTCGTGATGGTCCCGTACGACCGCATCCGCAACGAAGTCGCCGGCATGTCGGACGCCCAGGTGACGACGGCCCGTCAGAACTGGTCGCCGCCGGTGTACGGAATGTCGTTCATGGAGGCGATGAAGGAGCTCTTCTCGCCGTTCGACATCCTGTGGTCGCTCCTCGCCGTCTGGACCGCGTTCAAGGTCGCGGCCGGCGGTGAGTAAGGCTGGTTACGCCCGCTTGCGAGCAAGCCTTGCTACCCGCGGGCGGCCGAGTGCGTCCGTGGCCGTCTGGACCTTGCTCTGACGATCGGGCGACATGACACGCGAGAGGTCGGCATCGTCGCCGGCGGCCACAAGCGCATCGGCGACGCGTTGCCGGGCGAGCGAGACATAGTCGTTGTTCAGCTCGATGCCGACGTAGCGACGATTCTGCAATGCGGCAGAGAGGCAGGTCGTGCCGCTGCCGTTGAACGGGTCGAGCACGACGTCGCCCGGGTTGCTGGCGGCTTTGATGATGCGGTCGAGGACAGCGATCGGCATCTGGCAGCCGTGCCAGCCTTCCCGTTCCTTGAACGTCCCGCAGACGCGGCTTTCGTGCCAGACGTCGTCGCCGTTGTTGAATAGTTCGTCGCCGGTTTCCTGCGGCCGGAGGTACCACGTGTCGTCGGGCAGCTTGCCCTTCTTGTTGGCCCGGCTGTCGTTGTAGACGGTCTGCCGGGCGCTCTTTACGCGGACGGCGTCGGCGTTGAAGGTGAAGTTCTTGGCGTCCTTCGTGAAGTACAGGATGTGCGTGTGGCTGCGGGCGAACTTCTGCTTGGGCTGTTGGCCGAAGGTGTAGTGCCAGACGATCCAGTTGCGCAGCTCGAAGCCGAGCTCGCGGCGGGCGATGACGCAGAGGTCGGCTACGTAGTCGTCGCCGATGGCGAGAAAAAAGCTGCCCGTCGGCGAGAGCGCGCGGTGCACGGACTTCATCCAGCGACGCGTCCAGTCGAGGTACGCGTCGAGCGGCTTCTGGTCCTTGTAGCCCGCGTAGAGGTAGCCGATGTTGAAGGGCGGATCGGCAAAGACGAGGTCGACCCAGCCCTCGGGCCCGGCGTCGAGGACGTCGGCGCTGTCGCCCTGGATGATTTGGTTCGCCTCCGGCACGCCGGCGTCATCGTACAGCCGCGGCGTGATGCGGCCGACGACGTCCGACTTCTTCGACGCCTTCGCCGCCGCCTTACGCATCTCGGCCAAGCCGGCGGCGTGCGTTGCCTGTCGATCGGCGTCGGCCTTGCTCGTCTTCTTCACGGTCGCATTGCGGGGCATGATCCCCGCATCGGCCAGCCGGTCCGATAAGCTGCAGCCGACGTGGAACTTCCTGCCCGCCGACTGCTCGACGCGAATTTGAACCGGGCGCGGGAAGCGCTCCGCACGCTCGAAGACGTCGCCCGGCTCGGCTTCGACGACGAGCAGACGTCAGCCGAGGCGAAGGCGGTCCGGCACGAGTTGCGGGAAGTCGCCGAAGGTGTGGATCTGCTCGCGGCGCGGGATGCTGCCGGGGACGTTGGGACGAGCCATACGACAGTCGCCGAGGCGTCGCGACAGGACTTGGCGGACGTTGCCCTCGCCGCGGGCAAGCGGGCGGGCGAGGCGATGCGGGTGTTGGAGGAAGTGCTGAAGCTCGAAGCCGGCGACGCGGCGGGCCGGGTGAAGCAGCTTCGGTACCGCGTGTACGACCTCGAGCGTCGCGTCGCCCTGATCTCCCGGCCACGGAAGCGATTTGCGACCGTCGAGGTCTACGTGCTGATCACGGAGGCGTTCTGCCGACGCGACTGGCTGGCGACGGCGGAGGCGGCGTTGGCCGGTGGGGCGGAATGCTTGCAACTTCGGGAGCCGGAGCTACCGGCGGGCGAGCTGTTGCGGCGGGCGGTCCGGCTACGCGAACTCTGCCGGGCGTACAACGCGTTGCTCGTCATCAATGATCGGCCGGACGTGGCGATGCTGGCGCGGGCGGACGGCGTGCACGTCGGCCAGGATGACCTGCCGGCGGCGGAGGTCCGGCGGATCGTGGGCCGCGACCGGATCGTCGGCGTCAGCACGCACGAGATCGGCCAGGTCCGCCGGGCGAATGCCGACGGTGCCGACTATGTCGGCGTCGGGCCGGTCTTCGCGAGCAAGACGA
>CAYQCT010000039.1:0-419 GCA_964416015.1 uncultured Tepidisphaerales bacterium | reverse complement strand
CGAAGCCGCGTGACTTCCTGCCGGGCCTCGCTTTCGCTCAAGAAGCCGCCGCGGCCAACGTGTTGCCGACGGTGGCGATCGCGGGCATCACGACCGACAACGTGGACGAGGTCTGGGCGACCGGCGTCTCGACGGTTGCCGCGACGACTGCGGTGACGCAGGCGGAGGACATCGCCGTGGCAGTGGCGGCGTTGCGGAAGAAGTCCTGACGAATCAACTCTGGTTACGATTCATGACGTTGCCGCCGATGCCGACGGGAACGGGCTGCGGGGCCGGGACGTAGCTGGGCTCGACGACGAGCTCGAGCGCCCGCCGCTTGCCAGCGGGCGGCAGGCCGTCTTCGTCGATCTTGCGCTGGATCGCCATGATGCCCTCGATCAGCGTCTCGGGCCGGGGCGGGCATCCGGGGACGTAGACGT
>CAYQCT010000038.1:16469-21335 GCA_964416015.1 uncultured Tepidisphaerales bacterium | reverse complement strand
TATGAAAACCGCGCGGGCCGACGCGATGCCCGAAGGCATCCCGCAGCCGTGCTGACTTCGCGAACAAGCCGCTGCACAACTCGCAGATCGCAGCCTGTCGAGCACGTCGCGGCACATCACCAGCTTAGCCGATCCGGCCACGCCTGCGACCGCCATCGGCTACGCTGTGACCATCATGATCGATGCCGACCCGACGCTGAAGCCGGCCGACCTGCTGCCCGCGATCGACCGCATGTGGCAGGCCTCTGCCGCGAAGATCAAGAGCATCGAAGCCACCGCCGACAGGCGCGACGGCAAGACGCCCGTCTTCACCATCGACGGCAAGTACGTCGCCCAGGGCTGGACGGAATGGACCCAAGGCTTCCAGTTCGGCAGTGCCGTCCTGCAGTACGACGCGACCGGCGACGACAAGTCCCTCCAGATCGGCTGGGCCGGCACGCGGAACGAGATGCACAGCCATGTCAGCCACAACGGCGTGCACGACCACGGCTTCAACAATTTGAGCACCTACGGCAACCTGCTCCGCCTCGGCCGCGAGGGCCGGTTCGACATGTGCGAGGACGAGGCGGCGTTCTACACGCTCGCCCTGCAGGTCAGCGGCGCCGTGCAGGCCGGCCGATGGACGAAGACGCAGGACGGCGGGGGCTTTATTCATTCGTTCAACGGCCCGCAGTCGCTGTTCGTCGACACCGTTCGCTCCTGCCGCATCCAGCACCTCCGCAAGACGGCCGAGTACAACATCTTCTACGGCGAAGGCCGCGACACGTGGGATACGCCCGACCAGCGTGGCCGCACCGTGCATGAAACGCTTTGGAACCCGGCGTCAGGCGTGTACCGCTGCCCGTCGACCCAACAAGGCTACAGCCCCTTCAGCACCTGGACCCGCGGCCTCGCCTGGGCGATGCTTGGCTACGCCGAACAGCTCGAACTCCTACAACAACACCCGGAGCTCTACGAGTCCGACCCGGACCTGCCCGCCCTCATGAAGAAGGCTGCGACGGCCACCTGCGATCACTTTATCGAGCACACCCCGACCGACGGCATTCCCTACTGGGACGAAGGTGCTCCCGGACTGGCGAAAATGGGCGACTACCGCGACCGCCCCGCCGAGCCGTTCAACGACCACGAGCCCGTCGACTCCAGCGCCGCCGCCATCGCCTGCCAAGGCCTCCTTCGCCTCGGCCGTCTCACCGGCGACAGCACGTACACCCGGGCCGGCCTCACCACGCTCCGCACGCTGTTGGACGAGCCGTACCTGTCGCATGACGACAGCCACCAAGGCTTGCTCCTGCACAGCGTTTACCACCGCCCGTTCGGCTGGGACCACATTCCCGCCGACCGCAAGATCCCCTGCGGCGAAGCCTGCATGTGGGGCGACTACCACCTCCGCGAAGCCGCCCTGCACCTGCAGCGGATCGCGAAGGACGAGCCGTACTACACGTTCTTCGGCTGCGTGACGAACTAGGGTTCGACCAGAAGCATCAGTCGTCCTCCCGAAGATGGTCCGGGTCGACGCCCTCGTTCATCCAGAACTCGCGGAAGACTCGCGGGCTGACTTCACTCGGCTTGATCTCGCTGCGTCCGCCCCAGAACACGTTCGTGTAGCCGACGTCGATGCCGCACGCAGCGAGGTGGTTGTCGATCGCCTGCTTGTGGGCCAGGACCTTGTCCTTCTCCGTGCCGTGGCTGACGCCCATGAGGTTGACGTTACCGAATGCCTCGCCGGCCTCCCGCCAGTACGCGTGCGTCATGCAATGGAATCGCCCGACCTCGCGGCCGGCCTCGAGTTCCCGCCCAGGCGGCACTTTCCAGTGAAACAACGCGTTGAACTTCGTCACCCGCTCGCCGGTCGATAGCCGCTTGTGGTGCTCGAGGAAGGTGCTGAACCGCCCGATGACGCCGCGATCGGCGAGCTCGTTCGCCTTCGCCAGAAACGCCTCCAACGCCACGCCCGCCTCGTTTGCCCGGGCCGCCCACAGCGAATCCGCCGCCAGCTCGTCCGCCGTGAACTCCCGCTTCAACGCCTCCAGCACCGGCCATTCGTCATCACCGACCGGCGTCACTTCGACGTCGATGACCCGCCCCGGCTCGTCCGTCTTGCTGCCGATCTCTAGATCCTTTCGCCGCACGTGCCCGACGCCGAGCGCGAAAAGCTTCTTGGCGGGAAGAAGCATGAACGTCTCGACACGCGTGCGGTCCTTCAGGTACTGGCAATGCTTCTCGAGCGAGTAGCCGCTGGGCACTTTCAGCGTCGTCCAAAGCCGATACTTGGCCCCGGCGATCTTCTGGTCCGTGCTGCGGACGACGACGTGGCCGGTGAAAGGATCGTTCTTGAACATCCAGTCGAAGGCAGCGTGCAGCCGTGACTCCTTGACTTTCCACGCAACCAGTGCACCGCGGGCAAGACTCGTCGCCAGCAACGTCTGTCGTACGCGGCGAATGACGCCCGCACGCAACATCGCCTGCACGCGCGCGAAAACTTCCGATCGGCCGACGCCTGTCCGCTCCGCAACCACACCGAACGGGTCCGGCTGAAACCCTTGCAGGCCGTCCTCCGTCTCGGCGAGGATCTTCGCGTTGACCGGCTCGGCAATCTCGATTGGTACGTCTGCAACCACGTGGCATCCTACGGGCGATGCGTCAGAACCCCGCGTCCGCCAATGCGACCGATCGCAGCATCGCCTTCGCCTTGTTCATGCACTCGGCATATTCCTTGGCGGGCACACTGTCGGCGACGACCCCCGCGCCGGCCTGTACGTCGTAGAAGTCGCCGTGGTGCACGATCGTTCGCAACGCGATGCACGTGTCGAGGTCGCCGCCGAAGTCGGCATGGCCGACCGCGCCGCCGTACGGCCCGCGGCGGGTCGGCTCGAGCTCGTCGAGGATCTGCATCGCGCGAACTTTCGGTGCGCCGCTCACCGTGCCGACCGGCAACGCGGCCCGCAGCGCATCAAAGGCGTCAAGTCCGTTGCGAAGCTCGCCCGTTACGTTGCTGCTGAGGTGCATGACGTGGCTGTACCGCTCGACCGCCGCCTGCTCGGTGACACGAACAGTGTCCGTCTTCGCCACCCGGCCGACGTCGTTGCGGTGCAGGTCGACGAGCATCGCGTGCTCGCTCATCTCCTTCGCATCCGCCAACAACTCGGCGGCCAATCGATCGTCCTCGGCGACTGTCCTGCCGCGTGGCCTTGTGCCGGCGAGCGGGCGACTGGTGACGGTGCCACCGCGGACGCTGCAGAGGATCTCCGGCGAGTTGCCGATGAGTGTGACGCCCCCCGTCCGCAGGTAGAACATGTATGGGCTCGGGTTGACCACCCGCAGCGCGCGATACACGTCGAACGGCCGCGCGGTGCTCCGCGTCCGCAGGCGGAGCGACGGGACGAACTGAAAGACATCGCCGGCGCGGATGTACTCGACGCCGCTTGCGACGGCCGCCTCGTAATCCGTTTTTGATCGATTCTCGTCATATCGCAGATCCAACGTCGCGTGCGGGTCGATCTCCTCCGGCCGGCGATCCACGTCGTACGCCGCCGCCTGTTCGTGCAGGGCGTCGACCTGCTGACAGGCCACGTCGTAGGCGGCGTCGACGTCGTCGTGCACCTCGGCGTGCGCGATGACGAACGCCGTCTTGTCGACATTGTCGAAGGCGATGAGCCGGTCGTAGAGGCCGAAGCTGACGTCGGGCAGGCCGCGGTCGTCGGCGGGTCCGCCGGTCGGGCCGCCGAGCTTGTGATGTGGCTCGTGGTAGCGGACGAGGTCATAGCCCGCGTATCCGACGAGGCCGCCGGTGAAGCTTGGCAGCCGCGGATTTCGAAGGTACCCGACGTCCCCTAGCAAATGCCGCAGATCGCCGAGCGGATCGGCGACGCCGTCCGCCGGCCGCACCACATACGTCTGCTTCGGCCTCGTGCTGAGGAAGCTGTATCGCCCGATACGGTCGCCGCCGGTGACCGATTCGAAAAGGAAGGCCTCCGACTCGCTGTCGCCGCGAGTCAGGCTGAGAAAGCCGGCGACCGGGCTGATCTTGTCGGCGAGCAGCCGGCGGTAGACCGGGACACGCAACGGCCGCCGCGGGTCGGCCGCGACGGCTCGTCGAAACTCTTCGCGACTCGGGTGCATCCGCCGCATGCCGCCACCACGCTACGCCGCCAGCGGCCGACGGCAGCGACGGGCGTGGTCGATGCTCTGGCGAATCACGTCCGCCATCTGCTCGCGGACGACGAGCTTGTCGCCGCTGTCGAGCGTGATCATCGTGTCCGGCGTCTCCTCGACGTACTTGATCTTGTCCGCGTTGAGGATGAAGCGGTCACCGTTAAAACGCGTAAGTGCGATCATATCGAGAAGCTACGAGTCAGCTTATGAGCGGGTGCGATCGTAAACCTTAACGACTGGTATTGAGCAATTCGGTCATCAGCTGATCGCTCGTGCTGATGACACGGCTTGCTGCGCTGAAGCCGGTCGATGCGATGATCAGGTTGATGAACTCGTTCGACAGGTCGACGTTGCTCATCTCCAATGCCCCGCTGCGAATGCCGCCGGCGAGGCCTTCGAGCGGGGCACCGACTCGCGGCTCGCCGCTATTGGCACCGACGCCGTAGAGGTTGCCGCCCATGTCACCGAGGCCTTGCGGGTTGTCGAAGGTGGCCATACCGACTTGGCCGAGCTTGCCGGTGAGGCCGTTGTCGAAGCTGCCGGTGATGGTGCCGTCGTTGCCGATGCCGAAGCTGACGAGCGTGCCGATTTTCGTGCCGTCCTGCTGGGCGAAGAACTCGCTGTCGCCGTCGGCGAGCGACGTCACCTTGCTGAAGTCGAGGTTGATGTCGACGTTCGGCGCGGCGCCGGTGCCGGCGCGGTTGACGGTGACGG
>CAYQCT010000038.1:5505-16417 GCA_964416015.1 uncultured Tepidisphaerales bacterium | reverse complement strand
CCGCCGTCAGCAGGCGGCCGTTGTTGTCGAAGTCGATCGTGCCAGTGCCGAGGATTTGGCCGTCGCTGCCGGGAGTGAAGTCGGCGTAGTCGGTGTCGTCGGCGCTGCTGGCGATGTAGCGCCACGTCGTGCCGCCGTCGGTCGTTGCTTCGAGGTTCATCGTGACGTCGACGCGGAGCGACTGGCCGAGCGAGTCGTAGGCGAGCATCGTCGTGTGGATCGTCTCGCCCGCCGGATTGTCGGCGACGCCGCCGCCGGTCGTGCCGGGGCCGAAGCCGAACAGCGGCGTGCCGTTGATCGTCAGGTCGCTGCCTTCGATGCTGACCGCGTTGCCCGTGCCGACGTTGCCGACGAGGTTGAGCGTACTGCCCGTCGTCGGCCCGGCCTTGATGGCCGAGCCGCTCGTCGCACCGCTCGGCTGGACGACGCCCGGCATCACGCCCAGGCCTTGCTCCATGAAGCTGTTGAAGTCGGCGACGGTCGTCGCGGCATCGACCGTCAGCTCCAACGGCGTCTGCCGGCGGCCGCCACGGGTGCCTTCGAGCGTGAGCACGTCGCCGACGGCAAAGAGGTTCGTCGCCGTGTCGTCCTGCACCGCGGTGAGCGGCGTCGCGGGCGTGATCGGGCCACCGCCGGCGAAGAGCTCGATGGAGGAGTCGAGCACGCTCGCCCCGCTGCTGACGTCGCCGCCGGCGTTGAGGTTGCCGCTGAGGAAGGCGTTCCGCGTCGCCTCGGCTTTGGTCAGGCCGCCGATGGGAATGTTGAGGTCGACGAGCTCGCCGGTAGCGATGTTTTCTTCGGCATCGACGGCAAAGCCCTGGACGTATTGGCCGCCGGAGGTGACGAGGTTGTTGCGGCTGTCGAGGCTGAAGCTGCCGTCGCGGGTGTAGTTTTGTTCTTTGCCACGGACGATGAAGAACCCGTCGCCGTCGACCGCGAGGTCCGTCGGCCGGCCGGTGGGTTCGATGCTGCCGCTGGACCAGTCCTTCTCGATGCTGGCGACGCTGGCACCGAGGCCGCGCTGGTTCGGGTTGCTTCCGCCGGCCTCGCCGCTCGGCGGGCTGCCGCCGGAATCAGTTACGTAGAACTGCGGCTTGAACAGGGCACGGCTTCCCTTGAAGCCGACCGTGTTCACGTTGGCGATGTTGTTGCCGACGACGTTGAGCCGCGTCTGGTTGACGTCGAGGCCGCTGAGTCCGGTGAAGAGCGTGCTGGTGAGTGCCATGAGCTTATGAGCAAAGTTGTGCGTATCTGCACGCGGAGAAAGGAGCGGAAGTGATCAATAACTTCAAGCCGCGGCGGACGCCGGGCTAATCTCGACGACGTTGTTCAGCGGCACCTTGTGACCCGTGTCCAGCTCGAGCTGAACGCTGCCGCCTTCGACGCGGACGCTGGTGACGACGCCGGTGACATCGACCGTCTCATCGCCGAAGGTCGTGATGCCCTGCACTTCGCGGCCGATGAGGTTGCCGGCGGCGCCAAGGCTGTTCTGCAGGACCATCGATTCGAGCGATGTCTGGAGTTTTGTGCTGCTTTCGAGCTGGCCGATCTGGCTCATCTGGGCGAGCAGCTGTTCGTTCTTGGCCGGCTCCATCGGGTCCTGGTTCTGGAGCTGGGTAATCATCATCTTGACGAAGTCTTCGCTGTTGAGGTCGAAGTTCGAGCGGCCGCCTGAGGCGGAGGCGGCCGAGCCGGCGGCGGTGGGCGAGATCGTCATATGAGCGTTATCGGTCGAATCGGTCGAACTCCTTGAGGCGTATCGGACCTAGGCCGCAGTGCGATTCCACTGCCGCAGGACGGCGGCGCGACGGGCTTCTTCCTGGGCACGCTGGTCGGCATGCTCGCGACCGGCGGACTGGTTGCCGCCGCCCTCGCCGCCGCGCCCGTCGGCACTGCCGCGGTCGCCGCCGGACGTCGATGCACCGGCTTCAGTCGACGTGGTCATCCGCGTGATGTTGATGCGATCGACGGGCGCACCGACACGATCGAGACCCGAGCGAAGTTGCTCGACGCTCGCCTTGACCAGCCGTTGGGCAACTTCGCCGCTGGTCGCGATGGTGGCGGTTGTTTGTCCGGCGACTTCGCGAACATGGACGCGGATCGAGCCGAGGCTCGGCGGGTCGAGGCGGATCGTGACTGCTTCACCGCCGGCGGCCCTGGTCGCGGCGAGGCCGGCGCGGACAGTCGAGGTGAGGTTCTCCTGGCCCATCGGCGACGGCTCGACCGGCGGCATCGCAGTCGCCGGCATAGCGGTGGCGGGCGCGGGGGTCGCGGCCGTGTGCACCGTGGCGGCCGCCATGGCGGCGGTCGTCGCGGGGGCGCTTGAACCTGCTGCGGTTGGTGGCAGTGCTTCGCCGCCGGCCGGCTTCATGGCGGCGACGCTCCACTCGCCGGTCGGCTTCGGCTCGACCGCTATCGGCTTCGCGAGCGGCAAGCCTGTCGGCTGTGCATCGGGCGTCTTGGGAGCGGCTTGCGGGGCGAGCGTCGTGGCGTCGACCGTCGTCGCGTTGGCCGAGGCGTCTGCTGAGAGGGGCTGGTTCGCCGCTGTGGCTCGCCGCTGATTCGTTTCTTCCGCCGCCACCGGCGTCGCGGCCATCGGCTGCATCGCCGCGGCCGCCGCTGTCTCGAAGCCATCCGCCGAGGACGTCTCAGCCACCGGCGCGGTCTGTGTATTCTTTGCCGGAGCTTCGGCAACTTGTGCTACCGCGGCGTCCACTGGTGCCTCCGCGGTAATCTGGTGTTTGCTGTTTTCCCCTTGGATCTCAATCAGCTCGACAGCGTCCGTTGCCGCCCGGGCGAGTATGGGATCGGCGGTCTCCGGCTTCGGCGACGCTTCCTCAGACGTCTCGTTGGCTTCACCCTCCGCCAGGTCCGCGTCCGATCGAGTCGCGGCCTCGGGCTTCACCGCGGCCTCCGGCTTCACGTCCGTATATGCGTCCTCCGGCGCCTCCTTTGGTGCCGCCCCCTTGAGAGCATCGCGGAAGTCAGAGTCGCGTGGCGTGTCATCGGCGTTCGCAGACGCGCGGGGGCGTGGCGAGGCGTCGACAGTCTGCCGTTGCTCGGGAAGAAAGGTTGCGTTCATGGCATCGGCCGCGTCCGTGCGGCGTTCGAATTCAATTGGTGGAAGCGGTCAGACGGTCGCTGCCGGTGCGAAGCCGCTCGAGCAGGTTGCGTGCTAGTGCGGCGTCGTCGTTGCCGATCTCTCGTAGGACCTTCGCCGCCATTCGTTCGTCCATCGCTTCGAGGACCTGCAGCGCCTGGTCGGTCGATAGCTCGGCGAGGACCTCCTTCGCCTGTTTCGCGGGGATCGACTCATAGAAGGCGATGGCCTTGCGGAAGTCGGCGTCGCGGGCTCGCGCCTGATCGGCGGCGACTTCGTTCTCCCAGCCGGTCTTGGTGGCGAGGAAGTCGTTGCGATCCGCCGCCAGGCGGGCGGCGGCATCGCGAACCTGCCGCTGACGGTCGGAAATCTCCCGACGGCCGCGGCTGATGCGGGCGGCCCGCTCGTCCAGCGCACGGGACGTGTCGGCAATGCTCTGTGCGGCCGGCTTCCCCGTCTGTCGATCCAGGAGCGTCAACAACTCCTGCATCGGAGTGGGTTCCTCGCTCGCGGACTCTTCCTCCACGACCTCCTCGGCGACCGGCTCTTCGAAAAGGACCTCCTTCACCGCCGACAGTTTTTCCTGATCGAGATTCGCCTTCTGCGCGATCATCGCACCGGCGACGAGCATCGCCACGCAGTTCACCGCAAGAACGATCACGCACGCAGCCAGTACAGCCTTCAGAAAGTTCATGCCTTCGACTCCTCGTATTCGCTAACGCCGGTGAGCCAGGCGGACGTTGCGTCGTCGGCTTCGACTTGTTCGCGGTGGGCCTGCTCCTGCTTCCACTCGTCGTGTCGCTTCTCGCGTAGGCGTTCAAGCACGCGACGTGCGGTGGCGGCTTCGGCGAGCCGCTCGCGTGCGGCGGCAACGTCACGCTCGGCCAGGGCGAGTCGTCGCACGAGTTCGCCGCCGCGTCGGTGCACGTCGCCGGTGAAGCGGCGGTGGCTGGCGAGGAAGGCGACGTCGACGGCACCGGTCAGATGGCCGTCGTCGCGGAGAGACGAGCGGGCGGTGCGGAGGCTTTCGTCGAGCTGTCGGGCTTGCCGGCGGAACTCGGCAGAGACCGCCAGGCGCTCTGCCAGCAGTCGCTGCGCGTCGGCCTCGGCCCGCTCCCGCAGGCGAAGGGCGGCGTCGAGCTGGAAGACGAAGGTAGTCATTTCTTACTTCTTACTGCGTGCCCTGCGGCATCTCGACCGCGACTCGGATCGTGTCGATCTCGCGGCGCAAGTCGCTCAGCTGCTTCCGAGCCGACGCGAGATTCGTCGGCTTGTCCGGTGTCTGTTGCAGGAACCGGACCACCGACTCCCGCGTTCGCACCGCGACATCCGCCTCCGCGTTCGCCCCCGGCACGTACGCGCCGACGTTGACGAGATCTTCGACCGCGGCGTAGTCGGCCAGTGCCTTTTGCACGAGCCGGGCCGACTCTACTTGAGGTTTATCGGACACATCGCCCCGCACGCGTGAGACGCTGCGAAGAACATCGATGGCCGGGAAGTGGCCGCGCTCGGCGAGCTTGCGGTCGAGCCAGATGTGGCCGTCGGTGATGCCCTTGACGGCGTCGGGGATCGGCTCGTTGAAGTCGTCGCCTTCGACGAGGACGGTGTAGAAGCCGGTGATCGTGCCGTCGCTGGTGCTGCCGGCACGCTCGAGAATTTCGGGCAGCATCGCGAAGACGCTCGGCGGAAAGCCCTTCGTCGCCGGCGGCTCGCGGGCGGCGAGACCGATCTGCCGCTGGGCCTGACAGAGTCGCGTGAGGCTGTCGAGAAGGAGGACGACGTCCTTGCCGCGGTCGCGGAAGTGCTCGGCTATCGCACAGGCGGCCTTGGCGGCACGCACCTTCATGAGCGGCGGCTCGTCGGCGGTGCAGACGACGACGACGCACCGCTTCATCCCGTCGGGACCGAGGCCGTTTTGGAGAAATTCCCGGACTTCCCGGCCGCGTTCGCCGATGAGGGCGATGACGCTGATGTCGGCCGACGACTGTTTGCTGATGCCCGACAGCAGCGTGCTCTTGCCGACGCCGGGACCGGCGAAGAGGCCCATGCGTTGGCCGAGGCCGCAGGTCAGGAGTGCGTCAACGGCGCGGATGCCGGTGCTGATCGGCTCACGGACGAGGCTGCGCTCCATGGGCCCGGGGGGTGGAGCGTCGAGCGGGCGACGGTCGGGACACCGTGCCGGACCGAGCAGGCCTTTGCCGTCGATCGGTTCGCCGAACCCGTTGACGACGCGGCCGAGCAGGCCGTCGCCGCAGCGGACGCCAGGCGCCGCCGGCTCGCCCTCGACGGGATCCCCGGCGGCGACGCCGGCCAGATCGTTCAACGGCATCAGCAACGTGCGGTCGAGCCCCGACGCGTCCCGGCCGAAGCCGATGACCTGCGCGCGGCACGCGGGCGAACCCTCCGGCACGCCACCGCGGTCGATGTTGCAGGTCGCGCCGATCGGCAGCGGCAGGTGCGAGGCCTCGAGCGTCAGGCCGCTGACGGTCGTGATCTGTCCGACAACGCGGAGCGGGTAGGCGGATCCAACCGCACGCAGGTGCGAGGCCAAGGCGCTTCCGGCGCGGGCGGGTGCCGACACGTCAGGCCTCCTCGGGAATCAGGTCGGCTGCGATGCGGTCGAGCTGCTCCTTCAGGTCCGCATCGACAAGGCCGCCTTCGGTCAAGACGCGACATCCGCCACGCGAGATATTCGCATCTTCGACGAGTTCAACGTGCGTAAGCGCGGGCCAGCGTTGTTGCAGCTCGGGCAGCGTCCGCTTGATCAGCGTGAAGTCGGCCGGGTTGACGTTGAGCTTGACGTCGTGGGCCCGCATCACCAGCCGCAGCGCGGCTGTCGCGTTGGCGATGCAGACGTTCGGGTCGAACGCGCCGGCACGACGGACGACCCGGTCGGCGATCGCGACGGCGAGGATCGGGACCTCGCGGCCGGCGCGGGCGGCGAGGTCTTCGCGGTCGGCGTTGAACGAGCGGAGCGCGGCGTCGAGCGACTGCATCAGCGTCTCGACGTCCGACGACTTCTCTTCGTACGCCTGCTTCTTTCCCTCAATCAAGCCGGCCGCGTGACCATCTTCCAGGCCCTTCTTCTCGCCGGCGGCGTAGCCCTCGCGTTCGCCCTCCTCGCGCGCTGCCTTGGCCTCGGCACGCGCTCCGTCGACGATGGCCGCGGCGCGTGCTCGGGCTCCTTCGAGCAGCGTCGCCGCCTCACGCTCGATGTCGGTGAGACGGAACGCGACCGCCGGTCGCAGTTTCGGCTCGGAGGTTGAAGCTTGAAGGACGGGCACGAGGGTTGAAAAGCTTTATGCGCAGGTTCGCTCATATGCCGAACCTTTATGAAATCAAACGAGCAATTCCTTGTCGCCGCCGCGGCCGTCGATGACGAGTTCGCCGGAGTCTTCGAGGCGACGGACGATGTCGACGATCTTCTGCTGGGCCTGCTCGACGTCGCTGACGCGGACCGGGCCCATGAACTGCATGTCTTCCTGGATCAGCTTGCTGGCACGGTCGGACATGTTGCGGAAGATCTTCTCCTTGAGGTCTTCGCTGGCCGTCTTGAGCGAGAGTGACAGGACGTCGTTGTCGACCTCCTTGAGGACCATCTGGATGCCCTTGTCGCCGACGAGGAGGATGTCCTCGAAGACGAACATGAGTCGGCGGATGCCTTCGACGAGCTCCGGATCGTCGGCCTCGAGACCTTCCATGATGCTCTTTTCCGTAGCGCGGTCGGCGAGGTTCAGCATCTCGGCGACGCTTTCGACGCCGCCGGTCTTTTCGAAGCTTTGGCTGACGATGTCGGAGAGCCGGTGCTCGAGGCCGCGCTCGACTTCCTTGATCACCTCCGGGTTCGTGTTCTCCATATTGGCGACACGCTTGACGACTTCGACCTGTTTCTGCGGCGGCAGGCCGGCGAGGATTTCGCTGGCCTTGCTCGGCGGCAGGTGGGCGAGGATGAGGCTGATCGTCTGCGGGTGCTCGTCCTGGATGAAGGCCATCAGGTTCGCGCTGTCGGCTTTCTGAAGAAAGCTGAACGGCGTGGTCTGGACCTGCTGCGTGACCTGCTTGATGACGCGGTCGGCGTCGTCGCCGAGGCTGGCCTGGAGCAGACGCTTCGTGTAGTCGAGGCCGCCCTCGGCAAGGTAGGTGTTGGCCAGCGCGAGCGAGTAGAACTCGCCGAAGACGTCTTTGCGGGTGTTGGCGGAAACTTCGCCGAGGCTGGCGATCTCGCGGCTGACCTGCTCGACGGCGTCGGCGGGCAGGCGACGCAGGACATCGGCCGCTTCCTCTTCGCTGAGGCCGAGCAGCAGTACGGCCGCCTTGCGCACGCCCGTCGTCTCCGGCGGAGCCGGGGGCGGCAAGTTCGGTGCGTCTTCGACTGGCGGCATGCTTTGCGTGCTCATCGGAGGGCCGGCTTCCTACTAGCTGGACGAAAGCCAGCGGCGAACCAGCTTCGCGGCGGCGTCGGGGTTTTCCTTCACGAGCGACTGCACCTGCTCAACCATTTGGCCGGCCTGCAGCTGCTCGTCGGCGACTTCCTGGGCGATCATCGTCGTCTCGGCGGCGAGGGCGTCGTCGATCTGCTCACTGCCGGCCGAGCGCGGCCCGGCCTGGGCGGCGAGCATGGCGAGGTCGGCAGCGGTGACGGGCGTCGAGCGGGACGAGCCGCGAGTGCCCGTGGTGATCGGCGTGCTGCCGCGGGCGAGGTTGCCGACGATCAGCAAGGCAAGTCCGCCGAGCACGACGGCGACGGCGGCGGAGCCGTGCTCGCGGGCGAGCGCGATCATGCCGCTGTCGGTCACGTCCGCAGCCAGTGCTGCGACGGGACCGACTTCCCCGTCACCCGCGTCGGCGTAGGTCATGACGACGACCGAGCTGTCGTCCTCGATGCCGAGCAACGCCCGCACGCTCGTCGCCAGCGACTGCCGCGTGCTGATTTCGTACGCCCGCAGCACTTCCGGCGAAGGCCCTTCAGCGGAGTCGCCGCCGTTGCGTTGCTGCCAGTCGTCCCGCACCCACGACAGGGGCAAGGCGACGGTGCAACCGACGGCCCGCGTCGCCCCGCCTTCGCGGTAGCTTTCTTCGCGGGTTCTGCCGACTTCGACGTGGTTTCGCTCCGTCGCCGTCCGGCTCGCCCGCGAATCACTCGGTGCGGCGGCGGCGGTCGCACTGGCGGACAACGCGACGTTCGGACGGAACCCGGCCTCGCCCCAGCCGCCGGCGTCGGCTTGCTGGCGGTCGTCGGTTTCCTCCGTCGTCTCGATCGGCAGGACGACTTTCGAGTCCGGGTCGAGTTGCTCGCTGAAGGTCCGGCGGACGTCGTTCTCGACGGAGACGCGGACGGTCGCACGCAGGCCGGGTATGTGCGCGAACTGGTCGTGCAGCTTGCCTTCCCAGTACGTCTCGGCCCGCGCTTGCAGCTCGAGCAGCTTGTCGCCGCCGGCCGCCAGAGCGTCGCCGGCGCCAATGTCGATGCTCTTGCCGTCGACGACGACCTGGACGTTCTTCGGCTCCAGCTGGCTGAAGGCACCGCTGACGTAGCGGGCGGCGGTCTCGGCGACGACACGGGCATCGGCTCCGCCGGCCGTCGCGATGTCGACGCTGGCCGTCGGCAGCACGTCGCCGCCACGACCGATCTGACGCTTGTGCGTTTCGTTGACGCTGACGCGGGCATCGCGGATGCCGGGCCATTTGCGGATGGTCGATGAAAGCTCGCGTTGCCGGGCGGCGAGGATGGTCAGGTTGATCTTCTTGGCTGGATCGAAGCTGCCGATGTTGCCCAGGGCGTCGTCGAAGTGGCGTGTCGTGTCTTCCGGCAGCGCGCGCTCCCAGGAGAGCAGCGCGATGGCCTCCTCGCGGCGGGCGGCGGGGACGAGCAGGGTGCCGTTGGTGTTGCGTACGTCGATGCCGTGCCGGCCGAGGAGGTCGGTGATCTGGCCGGTTTGTTGCGGGGTGAGCGGCTGGTTGAGCAGCTCCTGCATGTCCGACTTGCCCGCGTTCTGCGCATACCAGAAGACCGTGACGCCGACGATGGCGACGAGCGTGCCCGCGAGCATGCGCTGGCTCGGGGTGAGCGTCGCGAGCTGCTGCTTGAGCTGGTCGAACTGTTGCTTGAAGCGGTCCATCGCTTGGTTGCCGGCCCTCCTGGCCGAGGTTGCTTAGGTGGCAGTACGACGCCCCCGCAGGCGAACGACTAGACCGGCATGTTGCGGATCTCGTCGTACGCCGTCATCAGTTTGCTCCGCACGGCCAGCAGCGTCTTAAAGGCGAGCTCGCCCTTCTCGACGGCCGCCATCACGCCGGAGATATCGTCAGTTTCCCCGGAAACGAAGGCTTCGACGGCCGAAGCCGCCTGGTCTTGCATCTTGTCGGCGGAGTCAACCGCAGAGCTGGCCGCGTCGAGCATGCCGCCGAACGGGCCGCTGGGGTCGGAAGCGACGACGCCGACCGGCGAGGCGGCGGCGGGAGCGATGGCGGGAATCGAAGAGATCATGCGTGTCGTCCTTGACAGCTTGCGGAGCGAAATGTCCCGGTCTCGATCGGCCATCGGCCTCATGCCGACGGCGGTTGATGATCAAGACGCAGGGGAAAGGTAGCGTGTTCGATGCGTTCTACAAAGCCGGCGGAAGGGGAAAATCTTGTTCGTAGCGTGTACGGGTTGGCGCGGTGCTGGGTCAGGCAATGATCCGCAGCGCGCTGTTGACCATCGACTTCGTCGTCTGCATCAGCGTGACGCCCGCTTCGTAGGCCCGGCTGGCTTCGAGCATGTTCACGTACTCGGTGCCGACGTCGACGTTCGGGTACTGCACGAGGCCGGTCTCCGGATCCGCGTCGGCGTGGCCGGGCTGGAGCCGGACGTTGAATTGCGACGGATCTTCGGCAATTTCCGCCACCTTCACTCCGTTGCCGTCGGCTTCGAGCATCGCCACGCGGCGGCGGTACGGGATCGACTCGCCCTCGGTGTTGCGGGTCGTCTGGCTGTTGAGCACGTTGCCGGCGATGACGTCCATCCGCGTCCGCTGCGCCTGCAGCCCGCCGACGGCCATGTCGAGTGTGTTGAACATCGGTGCGTCCTTTGGTGGTTCAGAGTTAGGCGACGCGTTCACGCAACGCCATGTGGAACAGGCCGTAGTGCTTGCGGAGCAGCTCGGTCGTCATGTTGTGTCGCAGGGCGTTCTCCGCCTGGTCGCCGAGAAGTTGCTCGACGCTGCGGTCGTTGCCGTCGTGGAAGACAAGGTTGTCGTTCGTCGGCCCGGCCTCGACGGAGATGCCGCGGACGCTCATCGAGCCGTCGCGGCCTCGGTTGTCGATCGCACTGCGCAGCTGTCGCTGGAAGCCGGCAACGTCGAGGTCCTTCGTCCGGTAGCCGGGCGTCGAGACGTTGACGACGTTCTCACCGATCACCTTGTGCCGCGCCGCGTGGAAGCTGGCGGAGCGTTCGAGCAGTGCGGTGGGCGATTGGCTGAGCAGGCGATCGATCATGAGCGAAACCTCGTCTGCTTCTGTTATCGGTCGAACCGGCCGCCGACCTTTATCGGACCCCTTGACGTAGCTGTCGTGGCGTGGCACCGTGTGCCGCGACGCGGTTCGGCAGGAGGCTGACCCCGCAAGACTGACCCCGCACTCGCAAGGCAAGGACGCCGTGCAGCGAAGCTCCGTAGAAGAATCCTCGGGCGACACACCGTCGTTGTGGCAGCAGGCGTCGGGCATGTGGCAGATGCCGCTGTTGATCGCGTCGCTCGGCCTGTTCGCGCTGGCCGCGTACTTGTTCATCGACCCCGCGCCCGGCGTCGCCGTCGCGGAGGAGATGGCCAAGGC
>CAYQCT010000038.1:5186-5495 GCA_964416015.1 uncultured Tepidisphaerales bacterium | reverse complement strand
CGAAGCGGGAAATCCGCCAGGAACGTTTCGATGCCGCCGTCGGTCGGTTGGGCGACGTTCTGGAGAGTCGACCCGAGCCGACGGAGGCGATTGCGACACGCCTGATGCTGGCCGAGGCGTTGGACCTGCAGCTTCGCCGCGACCGGCGCCTGGACACGCCGCAGTCGCGTCGGCGGATTCTTCGCGAGCAACGTCTGGCGCGGGAGGCCGGTGCGCCTGATGCGAGCGACATCGCGGACCGGGACGCGCGATCGTGGGAGTCGCTGGGCCTGGTCGATCGCGCGGCGTCGCGTTGGCGGGACGCCGCGC
>CAYQCT010000038.1:1497-5176 GCA_964416015.1 uncultured Tepidisphaerales bacterium | reverse complement strand
GGAGGCCGACGATGCGTTGGCCGGCGTGCCGATGCGGCGATCGGCGGCGGAGATGCTGGTCCACCACGATCGCCCTGCCGCGGCCGAGGAGGCCTTGGCGGAGCTGCTTCATGTGCCGGGGCTGGTCGACGACGAGCGGGCGTGGGCGTTGGGCGAGTTGGCGCGGATTCGCGTCGACGCCGATCGGCCGGACGAGGCGATGCCGTTGCTCGCCGAAGCGCTTGCCCTTTCGCCGGACGAAGCCATCCGCGGCCAGGTGAACTTTCGCCTCGGCTACGCGGCCTACAAGCTCGGCGACGCGACCGGCGCCTCCGGCTACCTGACCCAAGCCCGCGAACAGCTCGGCACAGGACATCCGCTTGACGCTGAGGCCTGCTTTCTTCTGGGGAAACTCGCACAAGACCGGGCGACGCGACTCGACGGCGACGCCCGCCTCGCCGCGGCACGCGAGGCGGCGAGCTTCTTCGAAGTCGTCCTCCGCGACCACCCGGCCAGCCGCAGCGCCCCACGCGCCCGCATTGCCCGCGCCCTGAGCCGACTCACTCTCGGCGACGCGGCCGGCGGCGGCGAAGACCTGCGAACTGCCGCGCGTGACGTGGCCGAGCGGCCCTCGCTCGTGCCGTTGCGAGGCGACCTGATCGACGCGCTCGCCCAAGGCGGCACCGTCCTGATGCACGCGGCCCGCGCCGCGAAGCAGGCGGCGGCGGAGGAGCGGCGTCGCATGCTGCTCGACATGACGATCGAGCTGATGGCCTTGGAGCAACAGGCGGTCGTCGCCGCCGGTCGGTCGCCGGATCATGCCTTCTTTGCCCGACTTTCTGCCGCCTTCGAGCGACGCGGCGACGCGGCGTGGGTCGTCGCGGATGCCATGGATTCTGACGATCCGGCCGTCGACGAGTCGCGACAGGCGGCCCGGCAATTCTGGGTGCGAGCGGGTGACGCAAGCGTCGCGCAGAGTCGGAGCCTGACCCTGCTCGACGACGCCGGCTACGGCGAGGCGTTGTGGCGTGGCATCGAGCTTTATGAACGAGCGGCGGACCTCGACCAGACGGTCGCGGCGTTGCGGCTGTTCGTAGACGAGCGACCGAACGACGCCTTGGCACCCGAGGCGTTGCTGCGGCTCGGTCGGGCGCACCTGGCAGCGGGTCGCCAGCAGGACGCGGTCGACGCCTTGCTCGAACTCCGGCAAAATCATCCGCAGGCGATGAGTTCGATTGAGTCGGCCGTGCCGTTGGCGCAGGCGTACATCAGCCAGGGCAGCGAGCGTTGGCGGCTGGCGGAGGACGCGTTGCGGGGCGTCGTCGAAGACAACCCGGCGCTGGGTCCGCGGTCGCGCGTGTTCCGCACGGCAACGTGGGAGCTGGGCCGGCTCTATTACCGACAGGAGCGTTGGGGCGAGGCGCTGGCGAAATTCGAGGAGTATGCCGAGCGTTACTCCGATGCGGCGGCCGATGGCACGGGACCGCCGTTGCCGCGGTTGCTCTGGTTGCGGGCGGAATGTCATCGCCGCGCAGCCGCAGATCTCCTTGCAGAGGAAGGCGCGTCGCGTGTTGAAGCGCAACTCGCCGCGGCGACCGACGATGCCGGACAAGCCGCCGCCGGAGCCGCGGCGGCACGGGCCCAGCAGGAGCGTGACGCGCGGCACAAGCGGCGATATCTGCAGGAGGCGCACCGTCTCTACGAGGCCGCCATCGCCGCCTACGCCGTCGCCGGCGGCAACACGGGCGGTGGTGCGGAGCAACGCCTTGACGAAACGTACGAGCGCCTCGCGTGGTTCTATCGCGCCGACTGCCTCTTCGACTTGGGCGAATACGCTGCCGCCATCGAGCTCTACGACCAAGCCGCGTTCCGCTACCAGGACGACCCGTCGGCGCTCAGCGCGTACGTGCAAATCGTCAACAGCTACGTCGCGATGGGTCAGCCGAGCGACGCGCGGACGGCTAACGAGCGGGCGAAGTGGCTGCTGCGTCGCATGCCGCCCGAGAAGTTTCGCGACGGCTCGCTGACGCTCGACCGCGAACAATGGCAGGCCTGGCTCGAGTGGAGCGGCGAGTCGGGACTTTTCTAATCGTTACCGGAAGACTCGTCATGTCGTACCACGATCCTGCCGTCGTCCGCGAAGCTTTGGCCGATCAGCTCGCTTGCTATGAGCGGCTGACGAAGCTGGCCGAGGAGCAGGGTCGTGCCATCTACGCCGGCGACACGGATCGACTGTTGAAGGTCATCGCCCGGCGGGAAGACCTGACGACACAGGCGGCCGAGCTCGAGCAGGCGATCGGGCCGGTGAAGCAGGCCTGGCCGGGCGTGGCGGTGCACTGGTCGGAGGAGGACACCGAAACCGTCCGTGAAATGTTTCGCCAGTGCAAGCAGATGCTGGGCGATCTGACGCGGACGGACGATCGTGACGCGGCCACCATCCGGGCCCGGCTGGCCACGTGCGGCGGCGACCTGAAGCAGGCCGAGGCCGACCGCCAAGCCGTCGCAGCGGCTGGACCGCTCGTCCTAATCCACCATCGCCGCCTCGTCACGCAACCGCGGGCGACGCCGCGCGTCCAAGATCGGCCGTGTCCATGTTCCTCCGCGTTCTACTCGCTTCGCTCGTTCTCACCTGCCTCGTTACGCCGGCATCGGCGGACGTAGACGATCTGCTGGAGAAGATGCACGAGGCAGGGCGCGACTTGCGGACGATGAAGTCGCGGGTGACGCTGGAGGACTACGACTTTGACACCGGCGACAACCCGGTCCGGCCCGGCGTGTTACGCGTACGACGCGGCATCGACGGCGAAGCTGACGCCATTCACGTCGTCCTGTTCGGTCGGCAAGACCGCGACGCAGACGGCGAACTCGGGCCGTTCGTGCAGGAAAAGCTGGAGTATTTGCTCGCCGACGGGCGGCTGGTCGATCGGAATCATCGCAGCAGGACGGAGGTGAGCCGCGTCCTGCCGCCGGAGCAGGCCGACCGCGATTTGCTGGCGTTGGGCGAGGGCCCGTTCCCGCTGCCGATCGGCCAGGAGCCGGCGAAGGTGCGGGAGCTATTCGAGCTGATACTGCTCGAACCCGGCACCGAAGCGCACGACGAGCTGCAAGTGCCGGCTCCCGAAGATTCGCAGCGAGTCCGTCTCGTGCCCAAGCCTGGGTCGGAACTCTCCGACGCGTTCCAACGCATTGAGATCGACGTTGATCCGACCTCCGGCTTCCCGAAGCAGGTCACAACGCTCGACGGCATCGGCGTCAACCTCCGCATCACAAGCTTCGCCGAAATGAAGATCAACGAGAATCTGGACGAGGCGGTGTCGCTTGAGGAGGTCGACCTGTCGAATTGGAACGTAAGCGTGGAGAATCTTCGCGAATGAAGATCGTCCACGTGATCACGCGGCTGATCGTCGGCGGTGCGCAGGAGAACACGCTTCTCAGTTGCGAAGGTCAGCACGCGAACGGGCACGACATCACGCTGCTCGCCGGCGTCGATGACGGCAGCGAAGGGACGCTAGAAGAACGAGCCAAAGCTAGCGGCTACCGCGTCGAGGTTGAACGAACGCTGCGGCGTTCAATTCTGCCGCGCAAGGATTGGGCGACCTACCGCGCGCTACGCGGGCGCTTCGAGTGCGAGCGACCGGACGTCGTGCACACGCACAGCAGCAAAGCGGGGATTCTTGGCAGGCTTGCTGCTTGGGACGCG
>CAYQCT010000038.1:0-1487 GCA_964416015.1 uncultured Tepidisphaerales bacterium | reverse complement strand
CGAAGGTGCCGTGCGTCGTGCACACGGTGCACGGCCTGAGTTTCACCGCCAGTCGCAGGCGGATCGTCAACGAGGCGTACGTCCGCCTGGAGCGTTTCGCGGCCAAGAAGTGTCACGCGATCGTCTGCGTCGCCGACGCGATGCGAGACGCCATGTTACGTCGCGACGTCGGTCACAGGGAGCAGTATCACACGGTCTATAGCGGCATGGATGTCGATGCCTTTCTTCAGCCGGTGCGGGCTCGCGATGATGTGCGAACAGAACTGGGCTTCGCAGAACGTGACGTAGTTGTCGCGACCGTCGCACGGCTTTTCTCGATGAAGGGCCATGAAGATCTTCTCGACCACGCCCGCGAGATAACGAGCAACCGGCCACACCTCAAGTTTTTATGGATCGGTGGCGGCCCGCGGCGGGCGGAGTTTGAGCAGCATATCGCCTCGATGAACCTGTGCTACGACATCGACGGCAACCGCGAAGGGCTTATCGACGGCGAAACCGGGCATGCAGTGCCTGCCTTTGACGTGCCGATGTTCGTGCAGCGTCTGCTTGTGTTTGTCGATGATGCCGAGCTTCGCGAGAGGGCCGGCGTTAGAGGTCGAAGCTTCGCCACTGCACGGTTCGCGACGGAGACGATGATTCGCGACCTGGACGCTGTCTATCGAAGCGTCATCGAATAGATCTGGTGTCGGGTAGGTTCCAGCCCGCCACGAGCGGCGTGGCACCCGATGGTGGGCCGGGGCCCGCCCTACTACGAATCTACATCCGGAAGATCGCACCCATCTTCTTGGCAAGAAGTGCGTTCGCAGAAAGAATGGTCAGCGTGAGCAGAACCATCGTCCAGACACCGAGCGCGCTTGCGACATAAACGCCGTCGCCGAGCCGACTGACGAGGGCGTAGATCGCTTTCGTGATCGGGTAGTACTGCGTGCTCTGAGCGAGGATGAGCGAGTCGCTGACCTCCAGCATGGCGAAGGCGAATGCGAGCAGGCCGCCGGCGATGAGGTTGGCGATGATCAGCGGCAGCGTGATCTTGCCGAGCACGCGCCACCGGCTCGCCCCGAGGTTGCTCGCGGCGAGTTCGAGGTCGCGCGGCGTCTGCTGCAGACCGGCGACGGCGGCGCGGGCGACGTAGGGCAGGCGCCTGGCCGCGTAGGCGATGACGAGCAAAACGACCGGATATTCAAGAACATTCACCCAAACCATTGGCCCGCCCGGCTCCGCCGCCTCGCCGAAGAAGCGCGTGAGCGTGAAGCTAATCGACAGGTAGCCGAACGCCAGCACCAGCCCCGGCACCGCCAGCGGCAGCATTGCCATCGCGTCGATCAGGCCGCGTCCCGGCACGTTGCTGCGGACCACGAGGATGCCCACGCCCAAGCCGACGAGCACCGCCACGATCGTCGCGAGTGACGCGAAGAAGAGCGAGTTGCGGACGCTCGACATGACGAGGTCGTCCGAGAGTGCTGAATCATAGTGAGAAAGCGTCAGTT
>CAYQCT010000037.1:18756-21979 GCA_964416015.1 uncultured Tepidisphaerales bacterium | reverse complement strand
GGCGGCGGCGGGCCGCGGCGGGCGGTGGGGGGCGGTGGGGGCGGGGCGGTGGTGGTGGTGGGGGGGCGAGTCGGAGGACGGAGGTCAAGATCGGGAGCAGCTTCACAACTGCTCGGACCGCCGACTGCGGAACGCGGAGCGGGCCGCACAGGAAGGGGAGCAGGCGTTGCGGGAGTGGGAGCAACGTCGTGAGGTGACGGAGCGATGACGCAGGGAGGAGGAATCGATTTGCAAAGGCTGGGAGCAGCGACCGGAAGAAGAGGAGCGGTCGCCAAACGAGGCGGAGCGGCGTCTGGAGGAACGGAAACGCAAGCGAGACGATCGGGAACGACAGTGAGACGAATCGGAGCGACGGCTGGAGGAACGGGAATGACGGCTGGAAGAGCAGGAACGGCGGCTGGAGGAACGGGAACGGCAGCTGGAAGAGCAGGAACGGCGGCGGGAAGAGCAGGAATGGCGGCGGGAAGAGCAGGAACGGCGGCGGGAAGAGCAGGAATGGTGGCGGGAAGAGCAGGAATGGAGACTGGAAGAGCAGGAATGGAGACTGGAAGAGCAGGAACGGCGGCTGGAAGAGCAGGAATGGTGGCGGGAAGAGCAGGAATGGTGGCGGGAAGAGCAGGAATGGAGACTGGAAGAGCAGGAATGGTGGCTGAAAGAGCAGGAGTGGTGGGAAAGTCTCAGACGATGCGGCAGCCGCGGCCAGGGTGGGGAAGGTGTCTGCGCGTCCTGCCGCCGTCTCCTCAGGATGCCCGTGCTGGCGAACGAGCAGGTCCGCGTGGCTGGCATCGACGCGGCCACGGCCGTGGGACACGACGCCCTCTTGATCCCGGCGTCAACGTGTTCTCAAACAACCTTGTGGGGCGACGCGATCTTGACCGATGCCGATCAATGCTTACACTTGTAAGCATGACGACGGGCGATCAGATTCTCGCGACGTTGGCCGAGGCTGGGCGGGAGGTGTACGGGCTCGAAGTTCGCGACGCGATCCAGCGGGTCACGGGCAAGGCGGTGCCGCTCGGGACGCTCTATGTGACGCTCGGGCGGCTGGAGAAGAAGGGGCACGTCGCCGCCCGCGACGGCGAGTCCTCCCACGACCGCGGCGGCAACCGCCGCCGTTATTTCAAGATCACCGCCGCCGGCCTCAAGGCCGTCCGAGCCGAACAGGACAAGGCCGCGGCGACGATGCGCGCGTGGAAGGGGGTGCTGGCATGAGTCTCCACTTCCGTCTTGACTTCGTTGAGCCAGGTGAAGATAAGGGACGCCATCGAGCGGGGTATCAAGAATGCGCGTCGGGATCAGGAGGCGGGTATCGAATCTCGATCGACGTTTGATTGGGAGTGGGTAGAGGAAGCCGTTAGGGGAAATCGGCTCGATGCCAATGGTTCTGTTGATTCAGACGACTTTGCGGAACTGGAGATAGATGAAGACGAAAGAGCTCGGACTGACCAAGTTCGTGGTGCAGATGAAAACCGTCGCCCAGCGGTGCTTCTCGCTCGCTCCGAGATGTGGCTCCCCAAGCGGCTCCGCGGCGGCTTTCTCGGTGATCTGATCGAAGACCTCGGGCAGATGGAGCGAAACGGCGTCTCCGCCCGTGGGCAGTGGCTCAAGGTCGGCATCGACCTCGGCAGCTACCTCGTGGCGTTCTAGTGGGGGTGGGGGGACAAGATTGTGTGGCTCCTCGCCGCCGTCGTCGCTTGGTTCGGCTTCGACGGCCTCGCTCGGTTCCTGAGGTAGGACGGCTACCGATGCACGCGGCCGCGTTGCTCGAAAGCCTTTGGAAAAAGTGGGTCTGACGTAGGGTGGGCTTCAGCCCACCTCCCGCTCCTTCGGGCTGGACTTGCCACCGGACGGTGGGCTGAAGCCCACCCTACAGGCTGTGCCCCCTCGTATGTCACTCGGCCGGCGGGATGTCGTCGAAGGGGATGCCGTCCTTGCCCGTCGCACACCCGGCTGCTTCGTATGCCCGGCGGTTGATCGCGAGGTTCTTCGTCGTGTTCGCGTGATGGTGCGGGAAGGCTTCGGCCGTGAACACCTGCGACGCCGCCTTCGAGCACACAATCGCCTGCCGCAATCGCGCGCACCGATCCTCGCCCGGCACCTCCGCCAACTCCGCCCACGCGATGCCGAGGTTGTACTGCGTCGTTGCCCACTCGGCTGGGGCGGCCTCGCGGGTGCGGACGGTCAGGGCTGCCTCGAAGGCGTCGATCGCACGTTGAAGGCTCGCCGCCCGGTCGCCGGTTGGCAGGTTCTGCCACGCGATGCCGAGGTTATTCTGCGTCGTCGCCCACTCGGCTGGGGCGGTCCCGCGGGTGTAGACGGAAAGGGCCGCCTCGTAGGCCTCGATCGCCCGGTGAAGGCTCGCCGCCCGGTCGCCGGTTGGCAGGATCCGCCACGCGCTGCCGAGGTTGTTCTGCGTCGCCGCCCAGTCCACCGGGGCGGCCTCGCGGGTGAAGACGGTCAAGGCCTCCTCGTAGGCGTCTATTGCGTGTCGGAGGTTCGCCGCCCGGTCGCCCGTCGGCAGGCCTGCCCACGCGTTGCCAAGGTTGGTCTGCGTCGTCGCCCATGCGGCCGGGGCGGCCTCGCGGGTGAAGACGGTCAGGGCCGCTTCGTAGGCCTCGATCGCGCGGCGGAGGTTCGCCGTCCGGTCGCCCGTCGGCAGGTTCCGCCACGCGTTGCCGAGGTTGTTCTGCGTCGCCGCCCATTCGGGCGAGCCTTGCGGAAGACGATCGAGGGTCCCCTCGGCGATGTCGATGGCCCGCTGACGGTGGGCGGTCAGGTCGCCGAGGCGGGCCTGGGCGTGAGCGATCGTAGTGTTGTTGCGGGCCGGCACCTCTTCGGGACGAAGCATCAGGGCCTGCTCATACGGTTCGACGGCCTTGTCGTACTCGCCGGCGGCATACCAGTTGTCGCCTTTGCGGGTCAGCAGGCGGAAGGTTTCGGCGAGCGGGTCGGCGAGGAGCTCGTCGAGCAATTCATTCGCCTCGGCGTGGCGGCGGGCGATGGTGTCGGCCAGGGCGCGTTGCTCCTTGTCGCCGCGCTCCTGCAGGATGCGGGCGGCTTCCAGCACCTCAGGCGGGAACTCGACCTGCGTCGGGTCGACGCCCGGTTGCTTCAGCGTGTCGATCTGTGCCTGCAGAGTTGCCATCGCGGCGCTGAGGTCGTCGAGCTTCTCGTGCGTCTGGCCTTGGCCTTCTTGAAGTTCCGCCTGACCCGCGGCGAGTTG
>CAYQCT010000037.1:12140-18746 GCA_964416015.1 uncultured Tepidisphaerales bacterium | reverse complement strand
AGCTTGCGGGACAGTTCGCCGATCGCGGTGATGACGGCGGCGTGGTCCGTCCGGACGTCGTCCTGCAAGCCGTCGACGTAGTGCCGGGCGTTGTGCTCGACGGCGGTGAGGAGTTGCTTGTGTCGCTGGTCCGCCCGGGCACCCTCTTCGGCGAGTCGAGCGAGGATCAGGCGGAAGGCGTCGAGTTGCAATGCTGCGAACGCTCGGCCGCCGCGGCCGGCATCGTGCTTGAGGAGTTGGCGAACGGTGTAGAAGTATCCATCGCGGAGTGCGGCGGCCAGGGCAGCCTTTTCCTCCGGCGTCAGATCGACTCCTGCGTGATCGGCGAAGTCGGCGGCGACGAGGGACCACTGCTCGTCCGGCAGGGCCGGGCCGCCGCCGAGCAGAGCTTCGGCCGTGCGGTCGGGGTCGAGGCTGATCGCCCAGGGTGAGCCGGCGACGGTGGAGAACGCACGCTCGGCCTCGGCGGCGATCGCCTTGATGCGACGACGATGGCTGGAGAGGCGTGGGAGCGTCTTGGCGTACGACCGGATCGTGGCCCGAGCGGCGCGGGCGGCGAGCTTCTGGAGGTCGTGGTTGTTGAGCGAGGCCGGGCCGACGGAGGAGACGATGTCCTTCAGCACACCATCGGCGACGCCGGTGAGGAGTTGTCCGGCAACACCACCGGCTGCGGCTGCCACGCCCGCACCGGCCGGTCCGCCGAGAACGGCACCGAGCGTGCCGAGCACGCAGACCCCGCCGAGCTTGACGATGTTGGCCGCACCCACTGTGCGAAATCGTAGTCGGGTGTCGCCCGTCGGAAGGACAAGGCGTGCCGGCGGGACGCGGCGGAGGGGGTTCGAGCGATGGATGTGGTGCGCGGTGGTCGCGCGAGCGAAGAAAGAAAATGTGTCGTCGCGCAAAGTCGAGGGGAAGGTCGGCCGAGACAAGGGGTGACGCAGGTGAGCGTGATCCACAAGAGCCGACGTGGCTCGGACGCCGCTGCGAACTCGCAACCCGATCATCATGCCGGACTACATTCCCAGCGGCGACGTCGATGCCCGCGACTGGATGCAAAACCTGTCGCAGAAACTCAACGAGAACCCGTCGCGCTACGCCACCGATGCAGCGACCGCGCTTAACGTCAAGCAAGGTGTCGACGACTTCGTCGAGGCGCTACGCATCAGTTCCGATCCCGAACGTCGTGGCCAGCACGTGCTGATCGCCAAGGACCGCACGCGGTTCGAGGCGGAGCAGCTTTGCCGACGCGTCTGCATGCTCATCAAGCAGAACGTCGGCGTCAGCGGCGACGCCAAGCAGGCTGCGGGCATCCCGCAGATCAACACCACCCGTGAGCCGATCTCGGCCCCTACGACGGTGCCGGTGCTCTCCGTCACAGGTGCTATGGAAGGTGCTCAGACGATCAAGTACGTCGACAGCCTCGTGCCGTCGGCCCGTGGGCGAAAGCCTGACGGTGTTCAACGGCTCGACCTCTTCTGCGTTGTCGCGGACGAACCGGCCGAGCAGTTCAGCAACGCGGCCCACTACGTCGGGGCGTACACCCGCAACCCGATCGCCGTCTCGTTCGAGCCGGAGGACGACGGCAAGGTCGCGACGTACTTCGGCCGATGGGCCACAGCCAAAGGCGATGCCGGGCCGATCAGCGCGGGCGTGAGCTTCCGCATCGCGGCGTAATTCCTCTCACCCTTCTCGACCAGAAAGTACAGAATGCCCAGCAAACCTACGAGCCCCGCGGTCCTCAAGGCACCGCATCGCAGCCGCGGACGAACGGCCAAGAGCTACGCGGCCAACGTCTCCCCGCTCCGCCCGACGCCGATCAACGTCGTCTCGTCGGACTTTGACGGGACCGAGGTCACCTTGACCTTCGACGGGCCGGTCGTCCTTCGCTCGACGCCGAAATACACGGCCGGGAGCTTCGTCGTCACCTCGGCACGGGCGGCGTCGGCGACGTCCGTCGCGCTCACCTTCGACGGCGACGTCACCGGCTTGGCCCTCGTCATTCCCTTCGGCGATCCGGCGATTTCCAACCTCACCGGCGGGCTCGTCAACCCGACGACGCTCAACATGCCCGTCGCCCCGGCGGCGGGGCAGGACGAGGCACCGTTGTCGATCGAGGCCAAGCCGGTCCGCAAGGCGGCGTGAGCGTTTTTCGCTCCGCACCAGTCGTCTCCTTCTTTCGCGGGTCAGGTGCTGTAACCGGCTCCTGGCCTGCTTTTGCTTTGTCTACATGGTGGGCTGAGGCCCACGCTACCTCAGATCATGCTGGCTCTTCCTAAGACTGATGTTTCGATTCGCACGGCGACGCTGGACGACGTGCCGTTCATGGACGTGTTGCAGAAGGCGAACGGCAGGGCGCTCGGGTGGTTTCCTACGAAGCAGTTCGAAGGGTACGTCGGCATGCAGGCGGTGCTCGTCGCGGAGTATGGCAGGGAGCGGGTCGGGTACGTGATCGCGAAAGATCGCTACAGTGGACGCGACGATCTGGGGGCGATTTATCAGATGGCGGTCGTGGAGGAGATGCGGCGAAAGAACGTCGCGGCGTCACTGGTGAAGGCGGTCTTCGAACGGGCGGCGTACGGGTGTCGGCTGTTCTGTTGCTGGTGTGCCCAGGACCTGGCGGCGAATCGATTCTGGCAGAGCGTGGGGTTCGTGCCGATCGCGTATCGCACGGGGTCACGGACCAAAGGCAAGAACGGCGGCGTGCGGATGCACATTCTGTGGCAGCGGCGGGTGAACGCGGGAGACGAGACGCCGTACTGGTACCCGTTCGAGACGAAGAACGGGGCGATTCGCGAGCATCGGCTGGTCTTCCCGATGACGCCGGGGGAGTCGTGGGCGGATGCGAAGCCGGTCGTGTTGCCGGAGTCGTGCCGAAAGCCGGCGGCGCTGGTGGCGGCGGAGCAGAAGCAGTTGGCGGATCTGCGTGAGACGAAGAAGGTCGAGCGTCGGGAGGCCAAGGCCAGGCGTGCCGAGCGCGAGCAGGCGGAGGCTGAGTCGGAGGCGGCGAGCTGGACGACGAAGATCGTCGGCGGGCGGGTGACGCGGGTGCGGAAGAAGTCTCAGACGTCGGCACCGATGGCGGCCGTCGAGCCGATGCCGGTGGAGGCTCCGAAGGCGAAGAAGGAGCGGGAGCCGATGCAGCCGTACGAGGCGGCGGCGGTGGCGTTCTGCCGGGAGTTGCGGGACCGGTGGGCGGAGCGTGTGGCGGAGGAGCCGTGGATGCTGGAGGCGGCGGGGAAGTACGACGTGGCGCGTCTGCCGGCGGGGCGGGAGGCGTCACAGTTGCCGACGAAGCAGCGGGCGTTGCCGATGGCGGCGTGAGTCGCGTGCGTTCTCGCGAAGGTGCCTCGGGATGAGGTCTACCAAAGATCGTCGCTGGCCCTTTGCAGGTAGGCGAAGAAGCACATGCGTTCGACGTCTTTCGTCTTGCCGCGGAGGCTAAAGAGTTTGAAGTACCAGGTCCGCTCGCTGTCGGGCGCGTCTTCGTCGTCGCGATCGGGCGCCGAGGCGTCGCCGACGACGTCGGCGGCGTGCAGGCCCATAAGCGTGTCGCACAAGTGCAGGATGTCTATCTCGTCCACCGCCAAGGTCGACAGCAGAAACAGGCCGTGCTTCTGGATCGTGTCGCGAAGGTACCACGTCGCAGCGTCGGGTTCGAGCTCGTCCAGCGCCTCCAGATAGGCTTGGCCCAGGTCGTCCTCGCGCCAGCCGAGTTCCTGACGTTCGTCTTCGCGGCGTTGCTCGAGGGCGGCGGTGACGTGGGCGGTGTAGCGGTCGTAGAAGGTGTCGACCTCGTCGCCGGCGAGCCAGCGGACGAGCATCGCTTCGCCGGGACGACGCAGGATGTGATAGTCGCCCGTCGTCAGCATCGGCCGCGTCGTCGGCAGTTCGAGCACCTTCGCGGCCGCTTCCGTCATATCCGGCGGCAGGATCGGGCCCGTGTTGGGTTGCTTCGATTTCTCGAGGCGGCCGACCGCCTGTTGCACGTCGCGGGCGAGATCGGCGTCGAGGCCGAGCACCGCATTGTCAAACTTGCGCGGGCCTTCGAACACCGCCGCCAGCTCGCCGTGGATGCGGATCTGTTCGAGCAGTTCGCGAGCGCGGACGACCGGATCGTTCGCCGTCTCGTCACGCGGCGTGGGGCCCTCGAAGGCATCGTCATCTTCATAGCCGGCAGCCATGCCGACAGGGTAAGGCAACGCCGTGGCGATCTGGTATGCTGCCGCTGCCATGCAGAAGCTTTCCAGGTGGATCGGGGTCGCAGCCGCGATGGTTGTGATGTGGACGACGACGATCGTGTCGGCGAAGGAGACGGCGGCGCCGGACTTCCCGCCGGGCGTCTTCAGCGACGGCGGCTCCTACTCCGTCGACGACTTCGCCGGCAAGGTGCTGGTGATGATCTTCTATGAAAGTGACTGTCCGTCGTGCCGCCGGTCCGTGCCCGAGTACGACCAGCTCGCCGCCGACTTCGCCGGCCGGCCGCTGTACGTCATGGCGGTCGCGGCGGAAGATACGGCGCTCGAGGCCGCGTCGTACAAGCGGTCGACGCGGATGAACGTGCCGATGTTCGTCGACAACGCCGGTCTGCTCTCGCGGGCGTACGGGCACAACATCTCGCTCCGCAACATCCGCCAGATCACCGTGATTCGCCCGGACGGCACGCCGATGGATGTCGGGCCGCGCGTGGCGAACGCTCGGCCGCGGATCGAGCAAGCGTTGGCCGATGCGGCGTTCCGGTTCGACCGCACGCAGATGCCGGCCGAGGTCGCGCAGCTCACGCCGCCGGCGGAGCTGGGGCGTTGGGAAGCGGTCCTGCCGCAACTGATCCGGCTGGCCGACTCGCGGGACGAAGCCGTCGCGGCGGCGGCGACGCAGATGATTGACGCCGCCCGTGCCGACGCGGAGGCACTTCTCGAGCAGGCCAAGGCCGACGAGCAAAACGAGCGGTCCGGCCACGCCTATGTCGCATTCGAGGAACTCGCCGGTCGCTATGAAGCGTTCGACGAACTTGCGGCGGCCGGGCAGGACGGCCTGCGTCGGCTGCGGCGGGACGAGGGCGTGAAGCTCGAGCTGCAGGCCCGTCGCGAATATGCCCGGTACACGTCGATGCTCGCTAAGGCTCGACCCGAGGAGCGTGACGCCGCCCTCGCCGCGGCCGAGCAGCTCGCTACCCGCTTCGCCGGCACGCCGACGGCGAATCGGATCGCCGCGTGGACGAGGACGGTTGATTAGCTCGTACGCTGCGCCGTCGTGCCGGAACCGATCGGTCTTATCGCGGGCGAGGGCGTCTTCCCGTTTCTCGTCGCCCGCGGCGCAAAGGCGGCGGGGCGGCCTGTCGTCTGCACCGCTTTCGCCGGCATCGCGGATCCTTCGCTAGCGGACGAGGTCGATGCGTTTCGCAACGTCAGCTACGTGAGACCGACGAGCTGGGCTCGCTTTCTTCGCAGGAACGGCTGCCGCGAGGCGATCATGGTCGGCCGCGTGAAGAAGCGCACGCTTCACGGCGGCGGCGGTCGCACGCGGGAACTGCTCTGGGCGTTGCGGCAGGTGCCGGACCACGCGGCGTTCTGGGCATGGCTGACCGTCTTTCGCCACGACCGCCGCAGCGATACGGTGCTCCGCCGGACGGCCGACGAATTAAAGAAACGCGGCGTGACCCTCATCGATTCGACCACGTTCTGCCGCGACCAGATGGCGACGCCCGGCCCGATGACGAAGCGCCCGCCGACGCCCCGCGAGCAGGCGAGCATCGACCGCGGCTGGCACCTGGGCCGCCTGCTGAGCCAGCACGACGTCGGCCAGAGCATCGCCGTCCGAGACGGCGACGTTCTCGCCATAGAAGCCGTCGAAGGGACCGACGCGATGATCGCCCGAGCCGGCGAGCTCTGCCGCGGCAGCGACTGGGTTCTGATCAAACGCGGCAACACCAACGGCGATCCGCGATTTGATGTTCCGACGATCGGCGTCGGCACGGTAACCAATCTTCACGCAGCCGGCGGGACGTGTATCTGTGTAGAGGCCGATGCGGTAATTCTTCTCGAGAAGCAGAAGGTCGTCGAGGTAGCAAACCGGCTCGACATCGCGATTGTCGCGTTGCCGCCGGAGTGATGATCGCGACGACGGACTAGTGCGAATCGCCGGCCTGTGCTACATCTTTCCGATGTCGCGACGGTAGTGCATGCCGTCGAACTTGATCTGCTCGCAGGCGTCGTACGCGGCCTTGCGGGCGTCGGGCATCGTCTCGCCGGTGGCGGTGACGCCGAGGACGCGGCCGCCGCTGGTGACGAGGTCGTTGCCCTCGCGGGCGGTGCCGGCGTGGAAGATCGTGACGGCGTCCCGGCGGCCGGCTTCGGCGACACCGGTGATGATCTGGCCGGTCGCGTAGTCGCCGGGGTAGCCGTGGCTGGCGAGAACGACGCAGACCGCGGCGTCGTTCTTCCAGTCGATTCCGCCTGATTCGACAAAGTCTGCCAGGCCGCCGGTGCTGCTGGCATACAGGGCGGCGAGCAGGTCTCCCTGCCATCGAGCCATCAGCGGCTGCGTCTCCGGGTCGCCGAAGCGGACGTTGAACTCGAGCACTCGCACCCCATCCGGCGTCAGCATCAG
>CAYQCT010000037.1:0-12130 GCA_964416015.1 uncultured Tepidisphaerales bacterium | reverse complement strand
GCCGGCGTAGAGGCAGCCGTAATACTCCGCCCCGTCCCGCCGCAGGGCGTCGATGATCGGAACGAGCACGTCGCTCTCGACCTTCCGCAGGTTCATCTCGGAAAGCGTGGTACTTGGGCAGAACGCACCCATGCCGCCCGTGTTCGGCCCCGTGTTTCCCTCGCCGACCGGTTTATGATCCTGGCAAGGCGGCAGCACGTAGAGGTCGGTCCCGTCGACGAGGGCGAGAACGCTGCACTCGACGCCCTCAAGAAAATCCTCTATAATGATCGTCTCACCCGCGCGCCCGAACTCGCGAAGGCGAAGCATGGAAGTAATCGCTTTATGTCCCTCTTCCATTGTTCGGCAGACGATGACTCCCTTACCTTTCGCCAATCCCGCCGCCTTGACGACAAACGGCGGTTCGCGACGCGAAAGGAAGTGTTCCGCTTGCTGGAAGTCGCGGAAGGTTCGGCTTCCCGCCGTGGGAATGCTGGCGCTTCGCATGAGCTGTTTCGCGAAGTCCTTGTCTGCTTCCAGCCGTGCCGCCGCGCGGCCGGGGCCGAAGACGACGAGGCCGGCCTCACGAAGCACATCGGCTACGCCGCCGGCGAGCGGATCTTCCGGCCCGATGACAACGAAGCCGACGTCGTTCTTCCGGCAGTAGTCGAGGACGGCCGCAGCGTCGTTCGGATCGACGTTGCGGCAGGTCGCGACGGCGGTCGTGCCAGGATTGCCGGGCAGGCAGTGCAGCGTTTCGAGCCGCGGCGACTGGTGAAGTTTCCACGCCAGGGCGTGCTCGCGGCCGCCGCTGCCGAGGAGGGCGACGTTCAGCTTGTCCGGGATCGCGTTGGTCATGCCGCCGCAGCTTACGACGCGAGCCCGAGCGACTCGTACATTGCCGCGTTCAAGGCATGTTGACGCTTCTGATGCACCAGCTCGCTCGGCAGACCGTTGGTGATCCAGGCGACGGCGAGATCGTGCTCCGGGTCGGCGAAGGCGCACGAACTGCGGTTGCCGCTGTGGCCGAACGCGGCCGGCGAAGCGTGCGGGCCGTAGCCGTAGGGCACGCTTCGGCCGTTCAAGTCGGCGAGCAGAAATCCGTAGCCCCAGTCGAGGTCGGCCTTGAACGTAAGGTCGCGCAGGCCGCTGCGACGCCGGCCGGTGAAGGTTGCGGCGACGTCGGCGGGCAGGAAGTCATCCTTGCCGCGAAGGCAGGCGAGCAGACGTTGGTACATCATCGCGAGTTGACTTGCCGGACCGCGGGCGTTGCCGCCGGGGCGACACAGGGTGAAGCCGCGTTCGCTGTTGGCAAACCCGAGCGGCTTGCGTTCGTCGGTCGACATGTCGAACGCAAGTCCGAGCCGTGTCCCATAGTCGACGAATCTGTGACGTGGCATGCCGATCCACGCGTCGCTCATGCCGAGGGGCAAGCAGACTTCGTCCCGCAAAAGCTTCGTCACCGCCGCGTCCGTCGCCGGCACGCCAGCGACGACGCGACAGACCTCGGCCAGCACGTACCACCCGCTTGCGACGTGATATCCGGCGGCCTCGCCCGGCGTCCAATCGTCTTCGAGCGTCGCCTCGTTGATGCGACGAATGACGTCCGGCCACGGCGAGGCGGACCAGTTGCTCGAGACGTTGCGGAAGCCGCCCGTGTGCGTCAGGAGGTGGGCGACCGTCACGCCGTCCTTGCCATTTGCAGCGAAATCCGGCACGTACGCGACAACAGGTCGACCAACGTCGAGCAAGCCGCGGGCGACCAGCCGCGCCGCCAGCAGCGCCGTCAGCGGCTTGCCGGCACTCATCCAAAGCGTCAGCGTGTCCGTCTCCATGGCCGTGCCGGGCCGCGATTCGCCGACGGCGACGTCGAGCACGACCTCGCCGCGATGGATGACGCAGGCCTGGGCACCGAGGTGCGAACCCGCCTCGACGCCCGCCTGAAGTCGTTCAATGACTTCGTTCAAGAGGCGACGGCTGGAATAGGAAGGTCTTCAACGCTCATCACGTGCAACGGCGAGATTACGACATCGCGATCGGGTAGATAAGGTTCGTCCACCTCGCGATCGTCAATCGAAACTACGATTCGGTTGCGACTGACGTGAATGTACTCCGGGTGGCGGACGTCGTAGTGCGTTCCGCCACTTAGGGATATGCGAAGCGGGCGAAACGGCTTGCTTCGAATTCGCTCCCAGAGATTCTGCGTGGTCATGCCGCATCTTACGACTCGTCCCGCAAGTCCAGCCATGCCCGCTCGTCGGCCGACAGTTCGACCGATAGGGCCGGCAGAGTCGTGCGGAACTCGGCGAGGCTGCGCGGGCCGATGAGGGCGTAGCTCGGGAAGTCCTGGGCGAGCACCCATGCCGCCGCGACGGCGACCGGTTCGACGCCGCGACGCTCGGCCAGCTCGATGCAGCGACGGCGGCGTTCGAGGTTCTGCTCGTCAACGAAGCACCGCTTCAGCTCCGGCTCCTCGAGGTCACGCTCCGGCACAAAGAAGCCGCGGGCCTGGCTGCTCCAGGCGAAGTTCGCGGTGCCGCTCTCCTTCAGCCAAGCGAGCCAGTCGTCCTGATGCGCCGTGACGCAGCCGGCCCAGACCGGGTCGTTCATGACCGCCAGCGACAGGTTCAAACTCACGCCACCGAAGGCCGGCTTGCCGTTCTGCTTCGCGTATTCGTTCGCCTCCTTCACGCGCGGCAGTGACCAGTTGCTGCCGCCGTAGATGCCTCGGATCAGGCCGGCGTCGACGCATTCGCTCATCGCGTCGATCCATTCGCCGACCGGCACGTCCGTGTTGTCGCGGTGCAGGAAGTAGATCTCACAGCGATCCGTCTGCATCCAGTCGAGTTGCATCTCCAACTGCTTTTTCACTTCCGGCGGACTGCAGTGGGGCGGGTGGGCTCCTTTGCAGATCACATTGACATCGTCGCGAACGCCACGCTGATTCAGCCATTCGCCCAAGACTTGCGACTTGGCCTTTCCATAGACGGTTGCGGTGTCGAAGCTGTTGCCGCCAGCTTCAAAGAAGGCATCGTAGAGGACGGCGTTCGTGGGGAAGAAGTGATTGTTGTCGACGCCCATGACGAGTCGCGAGATCGGCAGGGCGACGCGGTCCAGAGCTTTCTGAGGAATGGCAGCGTCGACTGCCTTCTTTAACACTTTGCCGCCGGCGGTTTCCTTGCGAGCGCCCGTGTGCTTTTCGAACGGGTACACCAGCTTCACCGCCTGCCGCCAGCGGTCGAGGGCGGCCATGTTGCCCATCGTGTCAGCCAAGCTCATCGCGACACCCGCGGGCCTGCCGTCCCGGACGCAGGCGGCAAAGGCGTCGGCTTCGAGCGCGTACAGCGACCGATCCGCGACGGCCTCGATCGTCCGAGTCTCGCCGCCGGCTGTCACCTGCAGCGTCGCCGGCTCGTTCGGTTTGGCCGCAAACCAGGGCGAGGGCACCTGGATCTTGCCGTCGGTGCCGTAGATCGTCGCGTCGTTGTCGGCGTTGAGCCGGACGCCGGTGCGGAGCTGGGCGACGACATTGCCGGGAAACTCGAGCGACGCGACGGCCCACTCGTCGACCCCCGTCTCGCCGAGATGCCCTTGCCCGTCGATCGCCATCGGCTCGGCAAACTCCTTACCGGTGGCGACGCCGGCGACGAAGCGGGCAAAGCTCATCGCGTAGCTGCCGACGTCGAGGATGCCGCCGCCGGCAAGGTTTGGATCCATCAGCCGGCTGCTCGGATCGTCCGGCCCGCGGAAGCTGAAGGCGGCGTCGATCAGCTGCACCTGGCCGATCGTGCCGGCCTCGATCAGCTCGCGCAGCCGCGTCATCTGCGGATGGCAGCGGTACATGAACGCCTCGAGCAGTACCTTGCCACTCTGCCGGGCCGCGTCGGCCATGGCCTCGGCGTCGGCGTGGTTGACGCCGAGCGGCTTCTCGCAGAGCACATGCTTGCCGCTCAGCAGCAGCTTGATCGTCCACTCCGCGTGCTGCGGGTGCGGCGTCGCGACGTAGACCGAATCAACGGCGTCGGTGGCGATCAAATCGTCGTACGTGCCGGAGGCGATCTCGCCGAACTCGCCGGCGAACTTCTTGGCTTTGGCTGCGTCGCGACTGGCGACGAAGGCGGGTGTGCCGCTCTCGCTCTCCGGCAGGGCCTTGACGAACGTGCGGGCGATTTTGCCCGCACCGAGGATGCCCCAGCGGAGCCGCGGAAGTTCCTTGTCGATCATGTCGGCTGCAGCGTAGCTCCCGCTCGTCGACCTTCCGCCCAACGCAAGGAAAGGATGACGCCGACCAGCCAGACGCTGCCCGCGACCGCCCCGGCAATGCAGTCGCTCGGCCAGTGTGCCCCCAGGATCAGCCGCGCCGCCGAGACGACGAACGCGAGCAGCAGGAGCAGTGCGAAGGCGATCACACGCTCGATCATGTTCCGACTCGCCGCCGCCCAAAGGTAGACGAACAGGCCGTAGCTGGTGAAGGTCAGAAGGACGTGACCGCTCGGAAAAGAATGCGCTGCGAGCGCCGCAGCGCCGCCTTCGACGAAGTCGGGCCGCTGGCGATCCCACAGGCCCCAGCCGGTCCAGATAAGGAAGCGGGCCAGGACGTAATTGAGCGCGAACGCGACCGCCAGCAACGGCCGCCGTTGCCAGGCGGCGTAGATGATGCCCAGGATCGTGACCGGGATCAGGATGAACAGGTTCGACGGGCTCTCGAAGATAATGCCGTCGGTAAACTTGAACGGAACGACGTCGAGGAAGCCGCGAATCGTGCGGTCGTCCCACGCGTGCAGCCAGCCCGTCAAGTTGCCGTCGGCGTCTTTGGCTTGCGACTCGGCCCACGTCGTGATGGCCGCCGTCACGCCGGCCGCGACGAGCCACGCGATGACGAGGCCGATCAACAGCTTCGGCAACGAGCCGCGCGGCACCGTCCGCCAACCTTCTTTCAGGCGGCTCCAGAGGTTGGAGGCGAAGTCGACGACGATCGGGCGTGCCACGCCGGGAGCGTACCGCGTCTTGCCGATTTGCCTACGGTCGGACTCAGCCGTCGGGATCGTCGAGCAGCGTCTGCAAGCGTTCGCCGAGGACCGGCGGCAGTCGCGACCGCCACGTCTCGTCGATCAGGCCGACGCTCATCAAATCCTGAAGGTGCACCTGATCCTTTCGCCGCCACGCGTTGAGCTTCAGGCGTACCAACGCTTCGAGTGATACAACTCGATAACGTCCTGCTTCCTCTGAATCGCCTACATCAGGCGCCGCGATAGCGTCGGTCGGCCGCACACGCTCCGTCGCAAACAGAATATGAACGCCGTCCCCGACCTTCGTCTGCGGTCCGTCGAGGAAGACGTCGATCCCCGCGACGTGACGATAGATGAACCCTCCGTCTTCGAGAACAGCACGTGCGCGGGCGAGGTCTTCTCGACGGAGCAGCACGTCCACGTCTCGCGTCGCCCGGGCGAGCGTTTCGTCGACCCGCGACACCCACGACGCGACCGCGTTGCCGCCGACGACCGCGTACGGAACGCCGCCGGCCTCGAGTGCCGCCGCGACGCGATGCAACCGCTCTTGAACCCGTTCGAACGCGTTCACGACTCGCTGGTACGAGAAAGGCAGTAACGCCGGCGAGGCCACATGACGATCTTACCTCAAAGCTCCACCGGCAGGTACGGCAGGTCGCTGTGGCCCATGAGCCATTCGTCGACGCAGCGGGCGGCTTGGCGGCCTTCGCTGATGGCCCAGACGACGAGGCTTTGGCCGCGGCGGGCGTCGCCAGCGGCGAAGACGCCGTCGGTGCTCGTGCGATAATCCTCGCCCACCTTCACCGCGCCACGCGGCGTCAGCTCGAGCTTCAGATCCGCGATCGGCCCGACCGGGTCCGGGCCGGTGAAGCCGATGGCGAGCAGGCAGAGGTCGCAGGGCAGCTCGAAGCCGCCGTCGTCGAGCTCCGTGACGTGGCGGACGCCTTGCTCGTCCTTGTGGCTCTCGATGCGGACGCCGCGGATCGCCTTGAGGTTGCCGTCGCCGTCACCGAGAAACTCTTTGGTCAACACGGCGAAATTCCGCAGGTCCTGTTTGTACAGCTCGCTGCCTTCCTCGTGCGCAGCACTGGTCCGCAGCACCATCGGCCAGTTCGGCCAGGTCACCAGCGGTGACCGCTCGCTCGGCGGCTGGGCGTTGATGTCGAACTGCTTGATGCTCTTGGCACCCTGCCGAAGGGCCGTGCCGAGGCAGTCGGCGGCCGTGTCGCCGCCGCCGATGATGACCACGTCCTTGCCTTTGGCGTCAATCTGCTGCTCGGCGAAGATCTGGTCGCCGAGGTTGCTCTTGGTCTGCTGCGGCAGGTAACTCATCGCGTAGTGCACGCCGACGAGGTCGCGGCCGGGCACGTTCACGTCGCGGGCCTTGGTCGCGCCGTTGCAGAGGACGATCGCGTCGAACTCCTCGCGGAGCTGGGCCGTCGTGACGTCGACGCCGACGTTGACGCCGGTGCGGAACTCGATGCCTTCCTGGGCGAGCAGGCGGACGCGGCGGTCGACCTTGCGCTTGTCCATCTTGAAGTCGGGAATGCCGTAGACCATCAGGCCGCCGGCGCGGTTGTCGCGTTCGAAAACCACGACGGTGTGCCCGGCCCGGTTGAGCTGCTGCGCGGCCGCCATGCCCGCCGGGCCGCTGCCGACCACGGCGACGCGGCGATCCGTCCGCTCGCTCGGCGGCTCGGGGACGACCCAGCCTTCCTCGAACGCCCGATCCGCGATCGCCTGCTCGATGCTCTTGATCGTCACCGGCCGATCGTTCAGGCTCAAGACGCACGACTCCTCGCACGGTGCCGGGCAGATTCGCCCCGTGAATTCAGGGAAATTGTTCGTGCGGATGAGGCTCTCGTACGCCTCACGCCATCGGCCGCGGTAGACGAGGTCGTTCCAATCCGGGATCTGGTTGCCGAGCGGGCAGCCGTGGTTGCAGAAGGGCACGCCGCAGTCCATGCAGCGGGCGCCTTGCTGCTGGAGCTTCTGGTCAGGCAGCGGTAGATACACCTCGTCCCAGTCGGCGACGCGCAGGCTCACGGGCCGACGCGGACGCGACTCGCGGGCGATCTCCTTGAACCCGGTCGGCTTACCCATGGACGGAACAGGTTAGGGAAGGTGCGTCCGGAATTCGGCGGGAAAAGAACAAAAACGGGCCCGGCCGGAATGTCCGGCCGGGCCCGCAGAATCGGTCGCGACGGACTTAGGCGCGGCGGCGACGCAGCAGCGTCAGGCCGGCGACGCCGAGCAGGCCCGCGGTAGCCGGCTCCGGGATCGCGATGAGGACGGCCGCGTTGATGCTGTCTTCGAGCACGACCTCCACGATGGCGAAGGAGCCGTCGTCGCTGAAGGCGAGGTTGCCGTCGGCCGAGAGAAGCTGCTCGACGGTGCGGCCGGCGATCTGCGAGACGCCTTCGACGAGTAGCGGCGTGTCGTTGTAGTAGAGCACGCCGTCCTCGCTGGAGCTGCCGTCGAGGTCGCTGAGGAACAGCAGGTTGCCGGCGGCGTCGAGACGCAGGTTCGAGTTGAGGATGTTCGAGCCGAACGTCCGGCCCGGCAGGCCGGGGGCGGCGTCGCCTTCGCGGGCGAAGAGGCTGCCGTTGAGGAAGATCGCGCCGTCGACGCTGCTGTCGTCGCCGATGTCGGCGGTGAAGGCCACGTCGCCGCCGTCGCCGAGGGCGACTTCGGCCCCGGCAAGGCTGTTGAAGTCAAGGCCGGCCACGGGCGAGGCGTCGCCTTCGCGGGCGATGACGCCGGTGCCAGTCAGGTAAATCAGGCTGTCGCGGCCGACGTCGGTGCCGACGTTGGCGCCGAACAGGACGTTGCCGGCGTTGTTGACGTCGGTCTCGTCGATGCTGGTCTCGATGTCGTTGATCAGCTCGCCGCCGAGGAACGGCAGGGTCTCGTTCTCGATGGCGACGATCGTCTGGGCACTGGTCGTCTGATCAAAGCGGACGAGCCCGCGGACGAGGCCGGAGACGGCCGGGTCGTCGATGCTGACCGAGGCGTAGATGCCGCCGGCGGCGACCTTGGGCGCGAAGAAGCCGATGTAGGTCGATCCGGCCGGGGCTCCGGGCGCGGTGACGGCGTCGGACTCTTGCAGGACCTGGTTGAACGGGCCGCTACCGAAGTAGATGCCGCTGTTGTCGCCCGAGCCGGTGGTGTTGTCGAGGAAGAAGTTGGCGGCGACGCTGCCGGTGTTGGTGAGGTCGAAGTCGCCGACGGAGCCGAGCAAGGGCGGGCCGCCGACGCCGGTGCCGGCAACGGGGTCGCCTTCGCGGGCGATCACGTTCGTGATGCCGTCGAGCAGCAGGACCTCGTCGATGTCGGTGTCGGTGTTGTCGGTGTTGGCCTCGACGACGAACTGGCCGAGGTTGTTGACGGAGATGCCGGTGATGGTGTCGACCGCGCCGACGCCCGGAACGACGTCATCTTCGCCCACGACGACAGTGAAGGATTGGGCGAAGGCCGGCGTCGCGATGGCGGCGGCGAGGATGGCGGCTGTTGTGAGACGAGTGTTCAAGATCTGCTCCCAGAGGTGAGGTGACGTACTACGAGGTTCAAGCGCGGACGCGTCGCCGCAGGGCGAGCAGGCCGACGCCGAGGAAAGTCATGGAAGCCGGCTCGGGAATCGTGGCGAGCCAGGCGTCGAAGCTGGCGACGACGGTCGGCGTCACGTTGCCGAAGTTGGCCCGCAATACGCCGAAGTCAGCGAGGTTGACGGTCGCGTCGCCGGTGAAGTCCGCCTGTGCGATGCCGAGGAAGGGCCCGCGTGTGCCGAAGTTGGCCCGCAGGATGCCGAAGTCCGCCAGGTTCACGACGCCGTCGCCGTTGGCATCGCCGCGCAGGGCGGGCGTGGGCAGGAGCTCCGGCGCGAAGGCGGCGCCGGCGAAGAGCTGGCTGCCGTCGACGATCGGGCTCAGGAAGTCTTGGTACGGGCCGCCATTGACGAGGTCGTACGCGTAGATGAAGCCCGGCTCGTCGGTCATCAGGTACGCGAACCCGTTGCCGGCGGCGAGGCCTTCGAACTGCTCGAAGGCGCGGCGGTCGGTCGGGCTGGGCGCGACGAAGTTGAAGGTGCCGGCATCGGGGTCGATGCTGTAGAGGCCACGACCCTGCGGGGCGGCGTTGTCGTCGACGACGGCCAGGATTTGGTCGGTGACGGGGTCGTAGTCGAGCGTGCCGAAGTCGAACGCGCCGTCGCCGCCGGGCTGGGTCGCGGTGGGGACGACGAGTTCGCTGGAGAATCGCTTGCCGAAGCCGGAGCCGACGGGGTTGGCCAGGTCGATCTCGTAGAGGCCTTTGCCCGGCACGCCGCCGATGTTGAGGATGCCGTAGAAGTCGCCCTTGTTGGTCAAGGCGAGGCCGGCGAAGCCCAGGTCGACGCCGCCGGGCGTGGTGAGTCGGCCTTCGAAGACGAGATTGCGGGTCGTGTAGTCGTAGCTGTAGAGGTTGCTCGTTGGGTCGAGGCCGGCGGCGAGGGGGCTCTGGTCGAGGATCAGGAGCCTGCCGTTCTGCTTGTCGGCGGTCATCGCGTAGATCGTCAGGCCTTGCGTGCCGAGCAGGCCGCTGACGTCGTCGGCGATGTTGACGGGCAGCGGGAACTGGTCGGTTTCGCGGACGCTCGACAGGTCGATGAGCGTGAGCGGGTCCGCCCGGTCGGCAGTGCCGTAGACGAATTGCGCGTCGGCCGGCAGGGCAAGTGCGGCCGAGGCGAGGCCGGCGAGGGCGAGGGTGGTCGTGCGATTCATGTCTCTTCTCCCGTGTCAGTTCCCGAGCTTCCAGGCAGTGCCCGCACTCACCGGCGGCGACGCGTGGCAAATCCGGCGGCGGCGAGCAGCAAGCTCCCGGCGGCCGGCTCCGGCACGACAAGGCTGAACGCGCCCGGCTCGATCCACGTCGCGCCGCTGAAGGTCTCGTTGAAGAACCAGGGCACCTGCAGCGACGGGCCGTAGGTCTGGGTCGCGAGGTCGAAGCTGTAGATCGTGCCGCCGGACTGCACGGCGGCGTCTTCGACGAGGTAGACGGTGCCGTCGCCAACGGCGAGGCCGTCGATGTCGGGGCGTGTCTCGTCGCGGCCGATGCTGCCGACCGGCGGCGGGGCCAGAAGCCGTCGCTGAAGCCGTAGGCGAGGTTGGTCGTCGGGTCGATATCGAAGGCCCCGATGTCGAGCGTGTTGACCGGGTAGTCGGCGATCGGCTTGACGGTGGCATCGACGGTGGAGACGTCGTAGAGGCCTTCGTCGAGGCCGCCGGAGTCGAGCGTGCGGGAGGCGACGAGCCGACCGTTGACGCCGTCCCAGCCGAGGCCGGTGAGGGAGACGAAGGCGCTGGTCGTCAGGTCGCTGGTCGTGTTGCCGATCTCGACGGGCGCGGCTCCCGTGCCGTAGTCCCACTCCCAGAGCGTCACGGTGTTCGTCATGAAGTAGAGCACCTTGCCGATCGGGTCGTTAGCTAAGGCCTGGGCGCCGAAGCCCTCGAGGAGCGGCGTGTAGGTCTCGGTCTCAACGTCGATGAGCCAGAGCGGCTCGGAGGCGTCGCTGACGGAGACGAGCAGCTGCGCCGGTGCGGGCGCGGCAGCGAGCAGCAGGGCCGGCAGGGCACTGGCGAGGCCGAGGCGTGTAGGGATGTGAAGGCGCAAGATCTCTCTCCCGAACGTGTGGACGTGACGCGTGACGCGTCGGACGGGGCGAGCGTCGCGACCCATCTCGCGATTGTCAAGAGAATATTATCGGCGGGCCTGCACGTGATGCTCCGTGTCCGCAGGTGGCGTGGCGGCTATGCTGTCTCCGCGAATCCTCGGGAGCGTCCCGGGGGTCGCGTGCAACCTGACTCCTGCGGCTGCCGGCACGACGCCCGCGGCCCCGAAGGCCCGCGTGGGCCGGATCGTTCCCTACCTTATGGTCGACTTCAACCTTCTACACGACCTGGATACTGACCTCGAAGGCCTCGAAGAGGACATCGATGTCGCCATGGTCGACGCCCTCGGCGATGCCGCCGACAACTTCGAATCGCTCGTCCGGGGCGACGAAGTGCACGACTTCCGTGCCAACCAGATCATCACCGGCAAAGTCTCCGGCCGCGCGGGCGAAGATTTCGTCGTCGAGCTCGGCCTCAAGAGCGAGGGCGTCCTCGACCGCAACGAGTGGGACGATCACACCAAGGTCAGCATCGGCGACGATGTCCGCGTCCTGCTCGAGGAAGTCGACCACGACAGCGGCACCGTCAAGATCAGCAAGCGCAAGGCCGATCGCATCATCAACTGGGAGAAGATCATCCAGCTCAAGGGCGAGGGCGATCCGGTGGCGGGCAAGGTCACCAAGAAGATCAAGGGCGGCCTGCTGGTCGACATCGGCGTGCCGGTGTTCCTGCCGGCCAGCCAGGTCGACATCCGTCGGCCCGGCGAGATCAGCGATTGGATCGGCCGCGACATCGACGCGATGATCCTGAAGATCGACGAAGAGCGTCGCAACATCGTCATCAGCCGACGGAAGCTGATCGAGGTGCAACGCGAAGAGCAGAAATCCAAGACGATGGAAACCCTCGAAGAGGGTCAGATCGTCACCGGCGTGGTCAAGAACATCGCCGACTTCGGCGCGTTCATCGACCTGGGCGGCATCGACGGCCTGCTGCACATCACGGACATGTCCTGGGGCCGGATCAACCATCCGACCGAGATGGTCAGCTTCGAGGACGAAGTCGAGGTCAAGGTGCTCAGCATCGACCGCGACCGCGAGAAGATCGCCCTGGGCCTCAAGCAGAAGGACTCGAGCCCGTGGGAGAACATCGAATCCAAGTACCCGGTCGGCAGCGTCCACGAGGCCGAAGTCGTCAACATCATGAGCTACGGCGCGTTCTGCAAGCTCGAGGACGGCGTCGAGGGCCTGGTCCACATCAGCGAGATGAGCTGGACCAAGCGGATCAACCACCCCTCCGAAGTTGTCGCCAGCGGCCAGAAGGCGTTCGTCAAGGTCCTCGCGATCAACAAGGACAAGCAGGAGATCAGCCTCGGCATGAAGCAGGTCCAGGAGAATCCCTGGGACCGCGTCGCCGAGAAGTACCCGCCCGGCAGCGTCATCGCGGGCAAGGTCCGCAACATCGCCAACTACGGCGCGTTCGTCGAGATTGACGAAGGCA
>CAYQCT010000036.1:20185-22158 GCA_964416015.1 uncultured Tepidisphaerales bacterium | reverse complement strand
CGCAGCACGCCGCGCTGCTCTCGCCCGACGTGTCGACGGCGCGGCCGCTGGCGAGGCTGACATCGCGTTCGGCGTCGGGTCCGCCGGCGAGGACGGTAACGCGGAGCTTGGGGAAGTGGTGCATGGGATCAGGCGGCAAGGGGCCAGCGGACGATTTCCGACTCGAGGCGGACGCCCGTCGCGTCGGTGACGCGGCCGCGGACGAGCTCGATCAGGCCCGCGACGTCGGCCGCGCGGCAGCCGGGACGGGCGACGATGAAGTTAGCGTGACGGTCGCTGACGGCCGCGCCGCCGTGGGTCGTGCCCTTGAGGCCGCACGCGTCGATGAGCCGACCGGCCGAGTCGCCCGGCGGGTTCTTGAAGGCACAGCCGGCGCTCTTGGCGTCGTACGGCTGCGACGCGGCTCGCGGCCCTCGCCGCGTCGGTTCATGACGCGGACGCTGGTGACGCGCGAGCCGAAGTCGCCGTGCCGGCCGCCGGCGTTCATGCGGACGGCGCCGCCGACCGTGCCCGGCACGCCGACGAGCGGCTCCATGCCGGACAGGCCCCGCCTGGCGCACCACTTCACGAGCCACGCCAGCCGCACGCCGGCGGCGACGGTCACGACCTCGCCCTGGGCCTGGCACGCCTGCCACGCGTCGCCGCGGAGGTGGACGACGCAGCCGTCGACACCGTCGTCGCTGGCGAGCAGATTCGCACCTAGGCCGAGCGGGTAGAGCGGGATTTGCTCACGCTCGCACGTCTCGACAACGGCGGCCAACGCGGCTTCGTCGGCCGGCTGGGCGAAGAACGCCGCCGGGCCGCCGAGCTCGTACCAGGTGTGGTCGGCGAGTCGTAGGTCGCGGCTGACGCCAGGCAGGTCGGCCAAGCTCGTCATGCCGCCTCCCGCGTCGGCGTCGGTGCGTCAAGAAGCATCCGCCCGACCCGCCAGACGTCGCCGGCTCCCATCGTCACGACGACGTCGCCGGGCCGAAGCTCGCCGCGAACCCGATCGGCAACGGCGGCGAAATCCGGGACGTGCTCCGCGTGGCCGCCGGCGTCGCGGACGCGGGCGGCGAGGGTGTCGCTGGTCACGAACCGCCGGTCGTCGGCCGTGTCGCGGACGCTGTAGATGTCCGGCACGAAGAGCAGATCCGCCGCCGTGAAGCTGGTCGCAAAGTCCGCCAGCAGGTGTCGCGTGCGACTCGCTTGGTGCGGCTGAAAGATGCAGACGAGTCGGCCGTGCCCGCTCGGCAGGTAGCGGTCGCGGAGGGCGGCGAGCGTGGCGCGGATTTCGGTCGGGTGGTGCGCGTAGTCGTCGACGACGTCGCAGCCGGCGACGGTGCCGAGGTGCGACTGGCGACGGTCGACGCCGCGGAAGTCGCCGACGGCTTGGGCGGCCTGCTTCACGTCCGCCCCGGCCGCGACTGCCGCGGCGACGGCCATCGCGGCGTTCATCAAGTTGTGCTGGCCCGGCACGTGCAACACGAGCTCCGCCGCCAGCTTGCCTTCGTGCAGCAGTCGCCCCTGCGGACAGCCGTCGCGCAGGCCCGCGGGCACGAGGGTCCAGTCGTTGCCGAGCCCGCGGCCGACCTTCCAGACGGGCGCGGCCGAGGCGTGCGCGAGCGGCCGACTGTTCGGATCGTCGCCGTTGACGATGACGCGGCCGTGCTGCGGAACCAGGCCGACGAACTCGTCGAACGCCGCCTGAATCTCCGGCAGGCCGCCGGGATAGGTGTCGAGGTGGTCAGCCTCGACGTTCGTCACGACGGCGACGGTCGGATGCAGTTGCAGGAAGGAGCGGTCGTACTCGCACGCCTCGGCGACGAAGGCGTCGCCGCGGCCCGAGCGTGCGCCGCCGCCGAGTTGCGGGACGGTGCCGCCGACGACGAGCGAGGGGTCGAGCCCGCAGCGGACCAGCGCGTAGCCGAGCATGCCGACGGTGGTCGTCTTGCCGTGCGTGCCGGCGACGGCGACGCCGGTGCGTTCGCGCA
>CAYQCT010000036.1:1852-20175 GCA_964416015.1 uncultured Tepidisphaerales bacterium | reverse complement strand
TGACCTGCCCGAGCAGCTCGCTGTACCGCAGCACCGGGACGCCCAGCGCGTGTGCCGCGGCGACCTCCGCGTTGTCGTCGCCGACGGCAGCGGTGCGGACGACGAGATCGACGCCCGCATCGAGCAGGCTGCCGTCCTGGTCGTCGGTGACGACGCAGCCGCGGCCTTCAAGGCGGAGCGTGGCGTCGTTGAGACTGGGGTCGGATCCGGAGACGAGCGCGCCGGCGTCGAGCAGGACGCCCGCCAGGCCGCTCATGCCGCATCCGCCGATTCCTACGAAGTGCACCCGTCGCCCGGCGAACCGGCTCCGTCGGCGGTCCGTGCCGAGGGAAGAGACTTCGGGTGCGCCATCCGTCCGTGGTGGCGCATCAGAGAGCATGTACGCGGCAAGGTACCAAACGGTCGCCGACGGGACAAGCAGAAGACGCTTCACGCAAAGTGGCACGGCGTCGCGCGGCGGCCACCGCCGCGGCGCGACGACGCGTCCTTATCCTGTGATGTCGTACCCGCCCGTGCTGTTGCTGCCCGACCATCTCCGCCGCCGCCTCGATTGCTACCTGAGCGATCGCCTGGCGTCATTGCTGGGCGAAGCGCCGCTCGACGCGGGCGTGCGGGACGCAATCCACAGCTTCGCCGTCGATCCCGGCGGCAAACGGATTCGGCCACAAATGGTGCTCTGGACGCTGCAACGCTGCGGCGGCGTCATCGACGAGCCCGGCCCGGCGTGGGACGCGGCGTGCGCGTGGGAGCTGTTCCACGCGTTCCTGCTGGCGCACGACGACATCATCGACGCCGCCGACCGACGCCGCGGAAGGCCGAGTCTGCACCGGGCGTTGGCGGCGTTGGATCACGACTCGACGGCCTTTGGCACAGGCCTGGCGATCGTCGCGGGCGACATGCTCTTCGCGGCGGCGACGCGGCTCTGGCACGAGGCCGAGGCGGACTGTCCGGCAGGCGAGGCACGCCGGCAGTTCGCCGAGTTGCTCGGGAAAGTCGCGATGCTGACCGGTGCCGGGCAGGCGGCGGACATCGCCCAGGCGTTGGTGCCGCTGGACGAGGTCGACGTCGACGCGGTGCTGGCCGGCTACCACGCGAAGACGGCGGCGTACACGTTCGAAGGGCCGATGCTGGCCGGGGCGTTGCTGGCGGGCGTGACCGGGCCGACGCTGGGGCGGCTGTCGACGTTCGCGACGCGATTGGGACAGGCCTACCAGGTGCACAACGACCTGCTCGACCTACGCGGCCCGCCGACGATCGGCGGGGACTTGGTGCAGGGCAAGCGGACGATCGCCCTGCTGCGTGGCCGCGGCTTGACGGACGACGCGGCGGGGTTCGACGCGGACCTGGCGGCGGCGACGCAGGAAGAGGCCGACGCCGATGCACGCCTCGCCGCGGCGGCCCGCCTCGGCGTGCGACTGCACGACGACGGCGGCATCGAAGCGGCGGAGCAGTGCGTGGAAACGTTGCTCGCCGAAGCAAGAGACGCAATCGTCGTCGAAGTTCCCGACGATCTCACCCGCGGCGTCCTCGGCCTGCTCGCGCACCTGGAGGAGACGTACTTCAGCCTGGAACGGGCGGCTCAATCGCACCGCGACGAGGCACGCCCGTAGGAAGTGCTATCGCGGAACGCGATGTCAGGCGAAAACCGGCAGACATCGACTTCGTCGATAGCTCTCCCTGACGGTCCTGCCTCGTGACGGGCGATTATCATGAAGACGATGCGTGCCCTGCTCAGCCTGTTCGTTTTCGCCTTCGTCGGCATCGCGTCGGCGGCCCAGGAGACGTTCGACCCGCCGATCACGGTCGCGTTGACCTTCCCGGACGAGCCGCGGGCCAAGCAGCGGGTTGTCGGCGACCTCGTCAGCATCGACGACGCCGGGGCCGTGCTTCTCGTCGATGGGCAACGCCGGCGGGTCGCGTGGAGCCAGGTCACGCCGACCAGTGCCTTCACGGCCCGACTGCGGACGATCGATCAGGAGAACGCGGACGACTGGATCTCGCTTGTCACGTTCGGCCGCGGCGTCGGCAGCGAGCGACAGGCGGCGTGGGCGGCGAAGCGGGCGTTGCGACTCGACCAAGGACTCGCCGCCCGCGTCGAGACGGCCCTGGCAACGCCGCTCGGATCGCTGCGTGAGGCCGGCATTGTCGCGGAAGAGGAGCCGGTCGAGCCCGCCCCGGCGAACGCGGCCCCACGTCGCGAGCTGCCGCCGAAGTTCGCCCCGGTCGATCCCGCCGACGCCGCCGCCGCCGAGCTGCGGGCGCGGCTTGCGGCACAGGCTGCTTCGCAACAGCTGGGCGTGCGTCTGCGTGAGATCCAGACGCCGCGGTTCCTCATCTTCACCGATTGGGAACCCGTCGACGACGCCTGGCTTTCGCAACAGCTCGAGGGGGCGTACGCGTTGCTCTGCCGCGAGTTCGACGTCGGCCCGGAGCAGCCCGTCTGGATCGGCCGACTGCCGGTTTACATGTTCCACGACAACGCGACGATGATGCGGCACGCCGTCGAGATCGACGGGTTTGCGCCGCACATCGAGCAAGGCACGCACGTCGCCGGCTACCACGCCAGCGACGGCCGCGGCGGCAACAAGCTGGTCATGAGCAAGCCCGTCGCCACCGGCGCCGTCGGCCTGCCGCGGGCGCGACAGATGTGGGCGCGCACCCTCACGCACGAATTCGTCCACGCCTTCCTCGCCCGCTACCGCGGCGATCGGCACCTGCCCCGCTGGCTCAACGAAGGCCTCGCCGAAATGCTCGCCGAGACGATCATGGCCCGGCCCAACGCGATCGCCACGGCCCGGCAAGTCGCCCAGCGTGGCGAGCCGATCTCGTACGTTTTCGACGACGCCGCCGTGCCGGGAGCGCGGATGTACCCGGTCATGATGACCCTCACCAACGGCCTGTACCGTCAGGACCCGCGCAAGTTCGTCGCCATGGTCGACGCCATCAAAGCCGGGCAAGATCCCGAAGAAGCGTTGCAGGAATACTTCGGCCTGAACTACGTCGGCCTCGAACGGCTCTGGCGTCACTACCTGACGCGGGGCCGGTGAACGTGTTCTCTTGCAATTTGTCGTAGGGTGGGCTTCAGCCCACCGTCTTTCGAACGTGATGGTGGGCTGAAGCCCACCCTACTTGGTTGTCGCGATCGTCTTGGGTTCGACGCTCGCCAACGCCGACTTGAGGAACCGGATTTTGGTATTGTTTGATTCGTCGACCTTAACGGTCACGCTGTCGTCGGCGACGGCGGTGATGGTGCCCATGATGCCGCCGATGGTTGTGATGCGGTCACCCTTGTCGGCGGCGGCAATCATTTTCTGCGTCTCCTTCTGCTTCTTCCGCTGCGGCGCGATCAGGATGAAGTAAAACAACGCCGCCATTGCGATCAGCGGGACGAGAAACGAGATCGTCTCGAACCACTGCCGATGGCTGTCGGACGTCGCAGGCGTGGGGGCTTGCAGGAGAAGGAACGCGAGGTCGGTCATGAAGGCGTGCGGGAAGGAAGGTGTCGGTGCGGACGGCGGTCGCCGGTGTCGGCCGGGGCGATGCCGTCCCGTGGGTCGTCCCGGCGGAACTCGGCAAGCCGCCCCGCCTCGATCGCCCGCCGCAGGTCCGCCATCAGTCGGCCGTAGAACGCCAGATTATGCAGGCTCGCCAGCATCGGCCCGAGCATCTCGCCCGCGTGGTAGAAGTGCCGAATCGCCCCACGCGTAAACGTCCGGCACGCGTAGCAGTCGCACGCCGGATCGATCGGCCCGGCGTCATCGGCAAACTTCGCGTTCTTCAGCCGCAACGTCTCGCCCGCGTGCGTCCAGACGACGAGCCCGCGCCCGTTCCGCGCCGGCAGCACGCAGTCAAAGATGTCGATGCCGTTCGCCACGCCTTCGACCAGATCCCGCGGATACCCGACGCCCATCAGATACCGCGGCCGATCCGCCGGCATCCGCGACGCCGTCGCTTCCAGCACGCGCCGCATCGCATCAAATCCCTCGCCCACCGCCAGCCCTCCGAGCGCGTAGCCCGGCAGGTCGAATTGCGTCACGTCCATCACACACCGCGCCCGCAGCTCCAGATCGCTGCCGCCCTGCACAATGCCGAACAACGCCTGCTCGTCCGTTCGCTCGTGGGCCGCGACGCACCGCTCCAACCACCGCCGCGTCCGCTCCGCCGCCTCGCGTTGCACCTCGATCGTCGCCTCGCCCGGCGGGCAGTGGTCGAAGGCCATGATGATGTCGGCGCCGATCTGGTTCTGCGCCACCACGGATGACTCGGGCGTCATCCGCACCTTCGTCCCGTCGAGGTGGCTTTTGAACGTCACGCCGTCGTCGTCCATCTGTCCGGTGTCGGCCATGCTGAATGCCTGAAACCCGCCGGAGTCCGTCAGCATCGGCCCGTCCCATCCGGCGAACGCGTGCAAGCCTCCCAGCCTCGCCACGACCTCCGGCGTCGGTCGAAGCAGCAGGTGGTACGTGTTGCCCAGCACGCACCTGGCGCCCGTCGCCGCGAGATGATCCGGCAGGACGCCCTTGACCGTGCCTTGCGTGCCGACGGGCATGAACGCGGGCGTCTCGAAGCTGCCGTGCGGCGTCGTGATCGTGCCGCGTCGGGCGGCGCCGTCGTTCTGATGAACCTGCATCGTCACCGGCGGCTGCAAGCCGGCAGCGTAGAGCGGCGGCTTAACCCGCAGGCCGATCCTGCCGATGAGACGCCAGGGATTCCCGCCGCACATCGGCCCTCTTGCTGTTATGACTACGCTCGCCGCTACGCCCGTTTCCCCGGCCAACGCGAGTGTGTCGCTGCCGACCTCATCCACCTTCGCCCTCGTCCCGGCCCGCCTCGGCCTGCCGACGGTCGTCTGGGTGCTCGCCCTCAGCGGCATCGCGCTTCGCGGCGCGGTCCTGCTGCTCCTGCCGACGCAGCCCAACGCCGGCGAGTTCGGCACGATCGCCCAGAGCATCACGCAAGGCACCGGCTTCAGCTTCAACGAGGCCGGCGCGTACACCGAGCACGGCACCTTCGAACCGACCAGCCGGCACGGCCCTGTCTACCCGCTGCTCCTGGCAACCCTGATGCGGCTGTTCGGCCCGCACGCGATGACGGCGGCGCTCGCCCTCAACCTTCTGCTCGCGGCGACAGCCATCGTGGCGATGTATCCGCTCGTCCGCCGCCTTGCCGGATCGACGACGCCGGACAATCTCACCCATGCCGCCGGCGTCGCCGCTTGTGGATTGCTCGCGTTCTGGCCGACGCAGGTCTTTCTCGTCACGCGCGCCCAGCCGACGCTGCTCCTGGTGCTCGCCTTCGTCCTCCTGCCGCTGCTTTGGCGGGCGAGCCTCGACACGCAACGCCTGCTGCCGTGGATCGGCTACGCGATCGTTGCCAGCCTCGCAGCCCTGCTGGAGCCGGCGCTGCTGTTGCCGCTGGGCCTCTCGCTCGGCTGGATGCTGCTCGCACGCCGGCTGCCGGTTCCGCTTCGACTGCGGAACGCGACCGTGCTCCTCGCCGCCGCGGCCTGCCTGATCGGGCCGTGGTGCCTGCGAAACTACCACATCCACGGCAATGCCTCGCCCGTTGCCGGCACGTTCTGGACGCAAGTCTGGACCGGCAACCCCGGCCTCGACCCAGGCCTCAGCGGCACCGATCGGCCGACCCTCACCCAAGCCCGCCGCGCCGCCTTTGCCGCCACCGGCCGCGACGACGTTCGCCCGCACAGCCTGCTGACGGACGCCCAGCGGACGCTGCTCGACGGCAAGTCCGCCGGCGAACGCGAAGCCATCTTCGGCCGATGGACGCGCGACTGGATCGCCGCCAATCCCGCCGCCTACGCGACCGCCTCCGCGACCCGCTTCGGCAAGACCTTGCTCTGGGACTGGGACAACCCGAGCGTCCGCGGGCCGGGCAACATCTATCCGCTGACCCGCGTCGGCCTGCTCCTGGCAACCATCATCGGCCTTGGCATCGCGATCCGCTCCGGCTGGCACCTGGGGCACGTCGCCCTGCTCGCCGGCGGCTGCGTCGCAATCTGGTCGCTGACCTTGCTCACGAGTCGCCAACCGCTGCCGCTCGAGCCGTTGCAGCTCGCCCTCGTCGGCCTCGTCGTCGCCAGACTCCTCGCCGGCGGCGGCCTGCTGCCCAAGGCAAGTCGCCCGCCGCTCGTCCGCAGCTTCCTCGCCGACCGCGCCATCAACGACGGCCGCTCGTCCTAGCCGATACCCTCAGGCCGGCCCGTCTCCCGCGGCCGCGGCATCGATGAACGTCCTCGTCGCCATCGTCAACTTCCGCACGGGCCCGCTCGTCCTCGACTGCCTCGCCTCCCTCGAAGCCGAGGTCGCAGCCGTCGAAGACGTCCAGGTCGTCGTCACCGACAACGCCAGCGGCGACGACTCGCCCGACCTCATCGAAGCCGCCATCGCCGAACGCGGCTGGTCCGGCTGGGCAACGCTGCAACGCCTGCCCCGCAACGGCGGCTTCGCCTACGGCAACAACGAAGCGATCCGACCCGCCCTCGCCGCTTCTAACCCGCCGGCGTTCGTCTGGATGCTCAATCCTGACACGCGGATCCGGCCGAACGCGTTGCGAGAACTGCTTGATTTCCTGCAGAATCACGATGCCGCCGGCGTCGCAGGAAGCCGCCTGGAAGACGACGACGGTACGCCGCAGAAGTCCGCCTTCCGCTTCCCCAGCATCCGCGGCGAGCTCGTCCACGGCACTCGCCTTGGTCCGCTGAGCAAGCTGCTGCACCGCCACGTCACCGCCCCGCCGGTGCCGAACACGGACGAACCGACGGCCGCCGAATGGATGGCGGGCGCGAGCCTGCTCGTCCGACGCGAGGTCTTCGAACGCGTCGGGCTGATGGACGAGAAGTACTTTATGTATTTTGAAGAAGTCGACTTTTTGAAGCGTGTCGCGGACGCAGGTTTCGAACGCTGGTACGTGCCGCGGAGTCGCGTCGTGCACCTCGTCGGCCAGGCGAGCGGCGTGACGAGCAAGGGCACAACGAAGCGACGCCCGGCCTACTGGTTCGAGAGCCGCCGACGGTACATGCGAACGCACCTCGGTGGCCTCCGCGGGAGCCTCGCCGACGCTTGTTGGGCCGGCGGATTCGCAACGTACCGCCTCCGCCAGAAGCTTCAACGCAAGCCGGACGATCAGCCGGCACATTTGCTCGGCGACTTCGTCAGGCACGCGTTTCTCCCGACGAAGGCGGCCGAATGAGCCAGGACGTCGTCGAAGTCACCGCACCACCGCCGCCCGTCCGCGCGACGCCGCCGACCGCTCCGCCGATCGGCCTCGCGGCAACACTCGCGTGCATCAAGCAGGACCGTCTCGCCCACCGCGACGGCCGGACCGCGCCCGGCTACCGCGCCCTTCGCGCTTACCGCTTCGGCGGATGGCGTATGACGATCCCGCAGCCGTTTCGTGCGCCTCTTAGCATTCTCTATCGAATGATGTACCGCCGCTGCCGCGACATCCTCGGCATTGAACTTCCTTACTCGGCGAAAGTCGGCCGCGGCGTCGTCTTCGAGCATCAGCACGGCATCGTCATCCACGGCGACTGCGTCATCGGCGACCGCTGCATCATCCGCCAGGGCGTCACCATCGGCAACAAGTCGCCCGACCGCCCGCACGACGCGCCGACCCTCGGCTGCGACGTCAATGTCGGAGCCGGTGCGAAGATCGTCGGCAAGATCACCCTCGGCGACGGCTGCCAGGTCGGGGCGAACGCCGTCGTCGTCAAGGACGTCCCGGCCGGCGTCACCGTTGTTGGCATCCCCGCGAAGCCGATCGGAGGCCGAGCGTGAAGGTCGCCGTCGTCGCCATCGGCCGCAACGAAGGTGAGCGACTTCGCGCGTGCCTGCAGGCGGCTCTGCGAGACGCAGAGACTGTAGTCTACGTCGATAGCGGCAGCACCGACGGGAGCGTTGCATTGGCGACAGGTTTGGGATGTAAAGTTGTGGAGCTCGACTTAGCAAAGCCGTTCACTGCCGCCCGGGCTCGCAATGAAGGAGCGGCGAAGGCGGGCGAAGTTGATGCGTTGCAGTTCGTTGACGGTGACTGCGAACTTGTCGAGGGTTGGCTGCCCGCCGCCGCGGCTGCGCTGCAGGCGGACGATCGGCTCGCCGGTGTCGCCGGCCGTCGTCGCGAGCGGCAACCGGAGGCGACGGTATACAACAAGCTCTGCGACATGGAGTGGGATACGCCGGTGGGCGAAGCCGCGGCCCTCGGCGGCGACACCTTGTTCCGCCGCACCGCCTTCGAGCAGGTCGACGGCTACGACGCGACAATGATCGCCGGCGAGGAGCCGGAGATGTGCCTGAGAATGCGGAAGAACGGCTGGACGCTGCGACGGCTCGACGAAGAGATGACGCTGCACGACGCCGCCATGACCAGCTGGCGGCAGTGGTGGAAACGCAACGTCCGCGCCGGCCACGCCCGGGCCGAGACGCTCGACCGCCACCCGCCGACGGGGGCGAAGGAGGTCCGCAGCAACTACCTGCTCGGCCTGTCGCTGCCGTTCAACGCCTTGCTCGCAACCGCCGGCTTTGTCGCGATGACCATCATCGCGAGCGTTGTCGAGTCGCCGGCACGAAGAGATTTCGCCATCGTCTTCGGCGTCGCGCTGTTCCTTGTTCTTCCCGTTCTTGCCGCGGCGTACGGCTACTTGTACAAGCGCATCAAGCAGTACCGAATCAGCCGCGGCGACTTTGCAGGAGATTCGAGACTCTACGCGAAGTACGTTCTGCTCGGCAAACTCCCGCAGGCGTTGGGCCAACTGAAGTACCGATGGAACAAGCTGCGCGGACGACGCGGCGCCATCATCGAATACAAGTAAAGGATCTAGTCAAGACTGAAGATCCTCTCGCCGCCGCCGGCTTCGTAGAGCATCGACGCGTAGCCGCGGCCGATCGTCGGCAGCTCGTGCAGGTCGAGGCGCCGCAGGACCGCGTCGATGGCGGCTTCGTCCGCCCCTTCGACCTCGACGAAGGTCCCGAGCAACGGCAGGCGGTCGAGCACGACTTCGCAGCCGTCGAGCGTCCACGTCTCCCGATCCTTCTCGAACTGCAGCGTAACGCCGTGGCCGAGACGCTCGAATATCTTGACGGATGACGCGGCATCGTCGACGTCGATTTCGATTTCCTCCCGCCGCTTCATCCGTCCCGCCTGCCGCGGGCCCTTGAAGGTAATTCGAGTCCTCACGTGATTCTCGCCGACTTCGTGGCGGACACGAAGACCTTCGTCTTCGTTCGCAGTCGCCAAGTAGGTGTTCCGCTCGCGGACGCTACGGATGAAAACAGCGCCAACCTCGGCGAGCTGCCGGCGGACAGCGTCGAGATCGTCGACCTTCACTTTCGCCTCGACTTCGTCAGCCATAACTAGCTCACCACGAGGTTCACGAGACGGCCGGGGACGACGATCTTCTTGCGAAACGTCTTGCCTTGCACGTGCGACGCGACCTGCGCCTCGGCCGCGGCGAGAATTACGTCCTTGCTCGCATCTGCCGACACCGTCACCCGGCCGCGGAGTTTACCGTTCACTTGAACCGGCAACTCGATCGACGTCTCAACCAGCTTGGCCTCGTCGTACGTCGGCCACTCCGCAAGCACGACGCTCGTCTCGATATCGAGCGTGTTCCGCCAAATCTCTTCAGCCAAGTGCGGCGCAAACGGACTGAGAAGCAGAGTGTAGACGCGAGCAAATGCCCGCGGCATGACCGGCAGTCGTGCGGCTTCATTAATCAGCTCGATTAGCTCGGCGATCGCAGTGTTGAAGCGAAGCGAGTTGATCTCGTCGCCGACCCTCTTGATGCCGCGGTTGAGTCGTCGATCGAAGTCCTCAGGCACTGGTTCTGACGACAGGTCGACGCCGACAAGAGTCCGCCACACCTTGCTCAGGAACCGGCTCATGCCGACGATGTCCTGCGTGTTCCAAGGTTTTGTCGCCTCGAGCGGGCCCATGTACATCTCGTAGAGACGAAACACGTCCGCCCCGTACTCGCTGACGACGTCGTCCGGATTGATGACGTTGCCGCGACTCTTGCTCATCTTATGAGCCTTCGCCTCGACAGGTGCATCGTCGGATTTACGATGGAACGCGTTGCCGCGCTTCTCTACTTCGTCGGCCTGCAGTGCAACGTCGCCGACGCGATACTCGGTCTCGCCGAGGATCATTCCCTGGTTGACGAGTCGCGCGAATGGCTCCTTCGTTGATAGGTGGCCGAGGTCGTAGAGAATCTTATGCCAGAAGCGGGCGTAGAGAAGGTGCAGAACGGCATGCTCCGCCCCGCCGACGTAGAGGTCGACGGGCATCCAATACTTCTCTTTCTCCGGATCAATGAATCGGCTGCTGTTCGTTGGATCGAGGTACCGCAGGTAATACCAGCAAGAGCCCGCCCACTGGGGCATCGTGTTCGTCTCGCGGCGCATCGGCCGGCCGTCACGGGTCTCGTTGAGCCACGCTTCGGCCTTGGCGAGCGGGCCCTCCGGGCTGCCGGTCGGGCGGAAGTCGTCGAGGTCTGGCAGGCGAACGGGCAGGTGTTCCTCGTCGACCGCGTGGTGCAGGCCGTCGCTGTCGAGCAGGATCGGGAAGGGTTCGCCCCAGTACCTTTGGCGGGAAAAGAGCCAATCGCGCAGCTTGTAGTTTGTCCGCCGCCGGCCGATGCCTTCGCGATCGAGGTGGTCGATCATGGCCGACTTCGCCTCCGCCGTCGGCTTGCCATCGAGGAAGCCGCTGTTGACCGCGGTGCCGTGGCCCGCCATCGCCTGCGTCATCGGGGCATCGCCGTCGCCCGTGTCGACGACGCGGACGATCGGCAGGTCGAACTTCGAAGCGAAGGCGTAGTCCCGTTCATCATGTCCCGGCACCGCCATGATGGCGCCGGTGCCATATCCGGTAAGTACATAGTCGGCGATCCACACTGGTATCGGCTCGTTGTTCACCGGGTTCACTGCGAACGCACCAGTAAAGACACCGGTCTTTTCCTTCGCGTCCGCCTGCCGATCCCGCTCGCTTCGTCCTACGGCTTCGGCGACGTAGGCCTCGACCGCTGCTCGCTGGTCGGGCGTCGTGATCACGTCGACGAGCGAATGCTCCGGTGCGAGCACCATGTACGTTGCGCCGAACAGCGTGTCCGGCCGGGTCGTGTAGACCTCGATCGTCTCGTCGTGGCCTTGCACGTCGAACTCGACCGTCGCTCCTTCGCTCCGGCCGATCCAGTTCCGTTGCATGTCCTTGAGCGAATCGCTCCATGCAAGACCGTCCAGATCTTCCAGCAGCCGGTCGGCGTACGCGGTGATTCGCAGCATCCACTGCCGCAGCGGGCGTCGTTCGACGGGATGGCCGCCGACCTCGCTTTTGCCGTCGACGACTTCTTCGTTAGCCAGCGTCGTTCCGAGATCCGGGCACCAATTCACCGGCACCTCGGCAACATACGCGAGCCTCGCGTTGTCGATGACGCGCCGCTGCTCGGTTGTGTCGAGCGACTGATAAAGTCGGAACGTGTGCGACTGCCCAGCGATGGCTTCGAGACCTTCCTGCGTCGGATTCTCGACAATCCCATAGTCGGGCGTGACGACGTAGTTGCCGTTGAAGAGCTCGTTGTTTAGGTGATCGATCGGCATCGCCTTGCGGGCGATCGGGTCGAAGTAGCTATTGTAGATCTGCAGAAAAATCCACTGCGTCCAGCGGTAGTAGGCCGGGTCGGTCGTATCGACTTCGCGTTGCCAGTCATAGCCGAGGCCGAGGCTCTTGATCTGGCGGCGGAAGGTGTCGATGTTCTTGCGTGTCGTCTCGCGCGGGTGGACGTTGTTTTTGATCGCGTACTGCTCCGCCGGCAGGCCGAAGGCGTCCCAGCCCATCGGGTGCAGGACGTTGAAGCCGCGCATGCGCTTATAGCGGGCGAGGATGTCGGTCGCGGTGTAGCCCTCGGGGTGCCCGACGTGCAGGCCGGCGCCGCTCGGGTAGGGAAACATGTCGAGCACGTAAAACCCGGGCCGGTCGGTCTCGTCGGGGTCGAGCGCGCGGTAGACGCCCTCGCGGTCCCAGGCCTCTTGCCACTTGGTTTCAATGTCTGCGAAGGGGTGCGCCATCGGGACGGCGAGCATAGTGGCGGTCGCGGTTCAAGTCGGCGGAGGAATCGGTCGATAGGACCGGTAATGGTCGCCGCCTCGCTCGACGTCACGATGCAGGTCCCCACGGATGACGCAGCCGTCTTTCCGCGGCTCGTGCCGGGCACGAGCGAGCGGAGCGGCCGGTGCCGAAGGCGGTCGCCGCGCGTTCGCGCGACGCGACCGATGAAGCTGCTCGACCCGGTCAGCGGCCGGTACTTTGCTGGTCGGACGAGCGACGTCTCGGAGACCGGGCTGCGGATCAGCTTGCCGGCAAAGGTGCCGGCGCGGGCGGGATCGATGGCCTTCGCCTATGTCGACAACAGCCGGCGGGCGGGGCTCGTCGGCGACTCGGCGATGCAGCCGATCCGGTTCGTCTGGGTCCGCCGGGCGGCCGACGGGTCGTGCACGTGCGGCGTCCGCCTTCTCGCCCAGGACATGCCCCAGCGCCAGGCGGCGTGACCGCTACTTCGGCGGCTTGGCCTCGACCTCCAGGTACTTGCGACGCACGGCGGCATCGAGATCGACGCCGTTGATGTTTGCCAGGGTCGTCAGCCAGGCGAGCACGTCGGCGAACTCTTCTTCGAGGTTCGCCTTGTCCTGGCCGCGGGCCAGGGCGCGGGCGAGCTCGCCGACTTCTTCGCTGAACCAGAGCCACGTGCCAGCCGTCCCGCGGGCGGCGTCGGCATCGTAGTAGCGGTCGCGGATGAGCTGCTGGAACTGCCGGAGCGTGACATCGTGGTCGGGCTCACTCACCGAGAACCTCCCGCGCCGCCTCGCGAGCTGCCTTGGCGACGGCGACGGGATCGGCGGCGTTCTTAACCGGGACGAGTAGCCAGCGGACGCTGAGCGTCGGCCGCGTCAAGGGGTCACCAACTGGACCGGCGAACTCAAGTTCGGTCCAGCTCACGAGGTCACCGGCATCTTCACTATTGACGTACACCTGCGCCAGGTCGTCCGCCTCGATAAACCGTCGGCCGTCGTAGCCGATCACGACCTGCACGAAGGCCATCGGCTCGCCAGCGACAACACGACCCGCCGCAAGCACGCGGGCATCAAGGCCTGCCTTGGCCGACCCCTTCATAGGAACGAACTGGAACGCCTTCATGCCGTCAAAGTCGCCATCGACTGGAACAACGAACTTCGCCAAATCATCCGCCCGCTTGTCACCGGCCATCCAATCCGGGCCGCCGGCATTTGCATCGGCTAGCGCGACGACGGTGCTGCCCGGCCTTGGGATTTGCGTCACGTGCCACGCGCCGACTTCACCGACCTCGGGTGCCGTCCGCGGGTCAAAGTTGGGCGGTCCTCCCTGCACGGTCGAGAACATTGAGCTTGAAACGATCAGCCCGGGTGTTTCCGAGTCTGTCCCACAATTAAAGCCGATGAAGCGCATCGCGATCATGCTTCCGGGCTCGATCGGCGGGCTCCGCAACCGCACACCTTCAACACTGAACAGGTCGTCATCCGAGCGAATTCTGGACGTAGTGTTGTCGAGTCTCTCCCACGCCACGCCGCGGAACCCGATCGGCGGCGGCCAGTTGCCGGTGCCGAAGAGGGCGTCCCAGCCGAGCTCGCCGTTCTGCGGCCAGGGCCAGAGCTTGTCGCCGCCGTAGTTCTGCCAGTTCTTTCCCGACTTCGGGGCCTCGCCCAGCAGCTTCGGGTTGACCCACAGCACATTGCCCGCCTCGCCCTTGCCGCTGGGGCCAAAGTGCATCACCCGCTGGATGCTCGGCACGACGATCGCCTCGTACTCGCCGTCGTCGAGCCGCACCGCCTCCCAGCCGTGCCAGTCGATGTCTTCAATCGTCACCTTCGCCGCGACCGGCGGCTCCGCCTGCGACGGGCGGGCACATCCGACAGTAAGAACGACGGCCAGCAACGCAACAACGCCGCGGCCGAGATGGAAGCTCCTCATGCGGCCATCGTACCGGCGGCGAATCAAGATGTCGGCATCCAAAGTCCGCGGGTGAGTGGGTGGTACTCCGCGGGTGAGTGGGCGATACAGGGCTCGAACCTGTGACCTCATCCGTGTCGGGGATGCGCTCTAGCCAACTGAGCTAATCGCCCGCGGGCCGACATGATTGGCGGCGGGTGGCGGGAGTCAAGCCGGCCGCGGGAGTAGGCTCGACGGTGGCACGCCGGGCGAGCAACCGCAAGCGGAAGGCGTGGGTGGCCGTCGCCACCGCGGCGTTGGCGGCGGTGGCCGCGTTGTGGACCGCGTTGTCGCCCGACGATCCGCCGCCAAGCCTGCCGAGCTTGCACATTCCCAGCGGCTGGGCGGCGCAGGAAGACGGCGTGGCCGTCTACTTCTCGCCGGGCGGGAATCCGACGGACGCGATCGTCGCCCTGCTCGATCGGGCGCGGGCGACGGTGGACGTACAGGCGTATCGGCTGACATCGCGATCGATCGTGGAGGCGTTGGTGCGAGCTCACGGGCGCGGCGTCCGGGTGCGGGTTCTGCTCGACGGGCGGCAGGACGAGGTCGGCGACGCGGACGGGCAAACGGACGCAACGCCGCTGCTCGATGCGGGCATCTACGTCGGGCTCGACGACCGCCACGACATCGCTCACAACAAGGTCATGATCTTGGACGGCAGCACGGTCGTGACCGGTAGCTTCAACTTCAGCCGGGCGGCCGAGGAGCGGAATGCGGAGAACCTCGTCGTTCTGACCGATCGGGCGACGATCGCAGCGGCGTATGCGGCAAACTTCGAGCGCTGCCGATCGCACAGCACCGTCGCCGAGACCGGCCGGTGAATCCTGAATCCGCCGCGCCGGCTTGACTGCGGCCGCCTGCCACACGCGGACGTTTGTCACACCAGGTGCGGCAGGACACCGCATTTTTCGGGGGAAAGATGCTTGGCAGACGACGCGAGGGCCCGTTAGTCTCCCGCCCGTCGACCGGACTCCAACTTCTGAAACCTCCGCAGGTGCAGCAACTATGACGACTTCATCGCCTTCGCTCCAGCCCGCCACCGCGTCGCCCACCGTCGAGGAGGTGCTGTCGAGGATTTCGCTCAGCACGTCCGCCCAGGACGTGCTGCGGGCGGCCCCTTCGGTCGTCTTCGCCGAGTCGGTCGACGACCTGGTCGGTCTGAGCGTGCCCGAGGACCAGGTCGGCGAGGACGGCTACTTTGACGTCAGCTACGACGTCGAAGGTCGCGGCGAGGTGCTCGAAGCCCGCGTCTGCCGGGTCAAGAACGGCATCGCCGCCAATTACGTCGAGCCGTACATGCGGCGGCGGGATGCCGACTGCATGCTGATCGGCGATGAGGATCGTACGGACAAGCCGCGCTACTCCGACCGCTTCGGCGAGCCGTTCGAGCCGACGCGGCAGGCGACGTTCGAGTGGCTCAAGACGCAGCCGCTGGCCGTGCTCTTCTTCAACGCCGGCCAGAACTCACGCTCGCTGCCGGGCCTGGCCATCGCCCCGGCCAACGCCGGCTTCTTCGCTCTCGGCCTCGCCATGCTCCAGGGCATCGAGCCGGTCTCGAAGATCATGGAGCAGGGCCAGGACTACTGGCACCGCGCCATCGTCTACGCCGCCCCGCCGTTTCGGCACACGAAGTTCGACGGCAAGCAGATCGTCGTCCACAACCGCCGCGAAGAGCTTCACGAACTCTTCAGCTACAACCTCTACCCCGGCCCATCAGCGAAGAAGGGCGTCTACGGCATGCTGCTGGCGCTCGGCGAGAAGGAGCACTTCGTCACCGCGCACTGCTCGACCGTTCGCATGACCACGCCGTACGACAACAGCGTCGTCTTCATGCACGAAGGTGCGTCGGGCGGCGGCAAGAGCGAGATGCTCGAGCACGTCCACCGCGAGGCCGACGGCCGCGTGCGACTGGGCACGAACACCGTCACCGGCGAAAGCCGCTACCTGCCGCTGGCCCGCGGCTGCCGGCTCGAGCCGGTCACGGACGACATGGCGCTTTGCCACTACGAGCACGGCGAGGAGTGGTCCACGCCCGCCGGCAGCGGCAAGCTGACCGTCAGCGATGCCGAGGATGCCTGGTTCCTGCGTGTCAACCACATCACCAAGTACGGCACTGACCCGCACCTCGAACGCGTCACGATCGAGCCGTCCAAGCCGCTGCTGTTCCTCAACATCGACGCCAAGCCCGAGTCAACGGCGTTGATCTGGGAGCACATCGTCGACGAGCCGGCGACTGCCGACAAGCCGGCCAAGGTCTGCCCGAATCCGCGGCTCGTGATGCCCCGCGACGCGATGCCGGACATCGTCAACGACCAGGTCGAGGTCGACGTCCGCAGCTTTGGCGTGCGGTGTCCACCGTGTACGAAGGAGCTGCCGACGTACGGCATTCTGGGAATGTTCCACATCCTGCCGCCGAGCCTGGCATGGTTGTGGCGGCTGGTCGCGCCGCGTGGCCACGGCAACCCGAGCATCGTCGACCAGGGCGGCATGACCAGCGAAGGCGTCGGCTCGTACTGGCCCTTTGCCACGGGACGGCGTGTCGATCAGGCGAACCTCATCCTCGAGCAGGTCCTGGCCACGCCCGAGACGCTGTTCGTCCTGATCCCCAACCAGCACGTCGGCTGCTGGGAGGTCGGCTTCAGCCCGCAGTGGATCACCCGCGAGTACCTCGCCCGCCGCGGCAGTGCTCCGTTCGAGCCGCAACACATGCAGGATTGCCGCTGCCCGCTGCTGGGCCGGACGCGCAAGACAATTCAGATCGAAGGTGCCCAGATCGGCCACTGGTTCATGCAGGTCGACACGCAACCCGAGGTCACGCCCGAGGGCTACGACAAGGGCGCGGAGATCCTAACCGGCTTCTTCCACGACCAGCTTCGTAAGTTCCAGCACGACGAGCTCGACCCGATCGGCAAGCGCATCATCGACGCCTGCCTCGACGGAGCCACCGTGCAGGACTACGACCGCCTCGGGAAGTAGCGACCACTTCGTCGAGAAGAACCGCAAGCCCGCCGGCTCTGCCGGTGGGCTTCTTTGCAGGAAGTTTTATAGAAGCAACTCAAGCCCCGCCCGCTCGTGCCCGAGCAGGTGGAGGCGGAGCATCGTCAGCGCGGTGTACGCCGTCCGCAGGCGGATCATCTCGCGGTTGCCGTGGAAGCGGAACGTGTGCGTCACGACGACATCGCCCGGTGCGGCGAGCGCGATGCAGACGGTGCCGACGGGCTTGGCGTCCGTGCCGCCGGCCGGCCCGGCGACGCCGGTGACGGCGAGGGAGACGCCGTGGCCTTCGATCGTGCGGACGCCGGTCGCCATCGCCGCGGCGACGGGCTCGCTCACGGCGCCGTGTTGCTCGAGAAGGTCGCGCGGCACGCCGAGGAGTTCAATCTTGCTCGCGTTCGAGTAGGTGACGAAGCCGCGGTGGAAGTGGGCGCTGCTGCCGGGGACGTCGGTGATCAGCTTGGCGATTAGGCCGCCGGTGCAGGATTCGGCGAGGCTGACGATGGGTTGCCGTGGGTGGTCGCGGAGACAGCGTGCGGTCGCGGCGGCGAGGTCTTCGTCGTCGATGCCGAAGACGACGTCGCCGAGCGTGTCGCGGACGCGGTTTTCGACGTCGTCCAGCTTTGCCACGGCCTCAACGACATCGACGGCGCGGGCGTAAGCGCGGACGCTGACGACGCCGCGGGCGGCGGTGGTGCCGACTTCGAGGCCCGGGACACGGCCGCGGTCGAGCAGGTCGCCGAGGCGTTGCGCCAGGTCCGACTCGCCGAGGCCGAAGGTGTGTAGCGCTCGCGTCCGCACGACCGCCCCGCCGCCGGCTTGCACGGCCTTCGTCGCCCACGGCAGGACGTGCTTGGCGAACATCTCTTTGGCCTCGCGGGGCACGCCGGGAACGACGAAGACACGACAGTCGCCGATCGTCGCCGCGACGCCGCCGGCCGTGCCGACGGGGTTGTCGAGCAGCTCGCCCGACGCCGGCGCCGCCGCCTGCTTGCGGTTGTTCTCCGGCATCGGTCGGTCGCGATTGGCCCAGATCTCGGCAAGCCGGTCGAGCCACCATTCGTGCACGACCAGCTCCTCGCCCAGCACGTTCGCCAACGCCTCCCGCGTCAGATCATCCGGCGTCGGGCCGATCCCGCCGGAGACGAGCAGCAGGTCGCACCGCCCGGCTGCGTCTCTCAGCAGCCGCTCGAGTTCGGCCCGTTCGTCGCCGACCGTGGCGTGGCCGACGGTTGTCACGCCGACCGCCGCCAGCTCGCGGTCCACCAGCGCCGTCTCGGCTGCGTCCAGAC
>CAYQCT010000036.1:0-1842 GCA_964416015.1 uncultured Tepidisphaerales bacterium | reverse complement strand
CGCCCTGGTCTTCCACGACGACCCCTACGGCTACGACCGCCGCCAGCTCGCGGCTGAAGTAGGCCGAGTTCGTGTCGACGGTCAACCCGCTCGCCAACTCGTCGCCGACGCTCAGGATCCGGGCTACGACGTCACGCGGTTCAACGGCCAAAGCGGCGGCAGCGTAGGTGCCGGTCGTTCCCGTTCGTGGTGCATCGCCCCGTTTGTATGCTCTACAACGATCTCCACGAAGCGAAGCACGATGCGAGCCCCGACCGTGAGGGAGGGGTTCCTGCCGTTTGCAGGACCCTCGGCGTTGCAACCCCTCCCTCACGGTCGGGGCTCGCATCCGACATCTTCGAGAGCAGGTGGACAATGGTCGACCTTGTCGCCCGAAGACACTACAGAGCAAGATCGTTTCTACTGGTGCAGACTGTTGTGCAGCTCCCCTGGCAAAGCTGACGGACGCTCGCAAATGCGGAGGCAGCGGCGAGCCGTCGCTGCTACTACCAGACTGCTTCAGCCCACGAGCCCGCCGAAGCCGCCGCCCATGCCGCCGGCGTCGAGGCCGCCGGGGGCCCCGCCGCCGCCACCCGCTTCCTCGTCCTGGCCTTGCGCTTTGGCCACCGGCTTCTGCCAAATCTGACTCGCCTTGCGGAGCACGTCCGTCATATCCGTCTCGGCGATGCTGAACGCCTTGACACGCAGGTTCGACGCGATCGTCGCCTGCATCCGCTCCAACTCCTGCCGCTCGGTCTGCGTCACCGGTTGCCCGTACTGCTCGTTACGGGCGACGGTCATCGCCTTTTGCTGGAACTCCTGCATCAACCGGCCGGCCTCGGCGTCCTTGCGGAGCGCGTCGCGGGCCTCGGCGTACTTGGCAATCGCCGGGTGCTGGGCCACGAGCTCGCCGAGCTTCGCAGCGGTTTCGCGGATCTGTTCGTCGAGGTCTGCCGGGGTCGCCGCGTCGTCTGCCATGCCGCCAGTATTGCAAGGCAAAGATGCCGCGGTGTTCGCCGATCGTCATCATCGCCAGACGCTGCTGCCGCAGGTCGGCCAGGCGGGCCAGGCGAAGCTGCGTCAGGCGACGGCACTCGTCGTCGGCTGCGGCGCGCTCGGCACCGTCGCCGCCGACTCACTCTGCCGCGCGGGCGTCGGCCGGATCGTGCTGGTCGATCGGGACGTCGTCGAAGCGACCAACCTGCAGCGGCAGACGCTCTACGTCGAGACCGACGTCGGCCGCCCCAAGGTCGAAGCCGCCGCCGAACGGCTCGCCGCGACCGATTCTTCAACCGACATCACGCCGCTCGCGATCGACCTCGTCGGCGACAACGTCCGCGACCTGGTCGAAGCCGCCGACGTCGTGCTCGACGGGACGGACAATGCCGAGACACGGTACCTGTTGAACGACGCCTGCGTGGCAACGGCGACGCCCTGGATCTACGCCGCCGCCGTCGGAACCGAGGCGCGGGCGATGGCCGTCGTGCCGGGCGCGTCGGCGTGCCTTCGCTGCGTTTTCCCGGATCCGCCACGGAATCTGGCGACGTGCGACACCGCCGGCGTTCTCGCCGCCGCCGCCGGGGTTGCCGCGAATCTGCAAGCCGCCGCGGCGTTGCGACTGCTCGTGCAAGGCGACGCCGCCGGCACGCTCGCCGCGTGCGACGTCTGGCACGGCACGATGCGCACCGTCCGCGTCGACCGCCACGACGCCTGCCCGTGCTGCGTCGAACACCGCTTCGACTTCCTCGACCAGCCGGCCGGCGACGCCGTCTCGCTCTGCGGCCGCGACACCATTCAGATCCGAGGCACCGGCCGACGCGACCTTGCCCGCACGGCCGCCCTGCTCCGCCCGCTCGAAGGCCA